>DCQM01000152.1:8610-14252 GCA_002323895.1 Akkermansiaceae bacterium UBA1518 | reverse complement strand
GTAAAGAGGGCCGCCTTCCATTCCGTAACGGGTGAGCATAATCTCGCCCGGAGCGAGCTGGTCACCGGCTGAAGCCACTACATTTTTTAAGGGCTGGGCTTCGAGTTGTTCTGCCAATTCAGAAGACCAGTCCACTTCCCAACCACAATTTACGGGCGCTAGTGGATGCACTTTTACCCCGGCTTTCTCAAGCGTTTCAACCCAGGCTCCATCTGATCCGGTTTGTGGCCACGACCCTCCACCAAGCGCCAAAACAATGGCATTAGCTTGAATTTCAACTTCCCCTTCTGGGCCCTCGAAAGAGGCTTTTCCACTCGTTAATGAAACAAGGCGATGACTCATACGAAAATCCACTCCTTGCTTACGGAGTTTTTCAACCCACCGCCGGAGTAGTGGAGCGGATTTCAAAGCTTTCGGGTAAATCCTACCAGATTTTTGCACAAACGTCCCAACGTTAAGCCGCGCGGCCCAAGCTCGTATCTCCTTATTGTCAAAGTCAGCTAGAGCTCTGGTCCAAAAGTCGTGCGGTTGATCTGGTCCTTGAAAGCGAGTCACAAAAGTTTCTATTTCCTCCGAGTGCGTAAGGTTAAGTCCCCCTTTTCCAGCTACTAAAAATTTCCGTCCTACCGATCGCTTCTGATCACATAGGGTGACCCTCATGCCGGCGCTGGAAGCAACTTCAGCAGCCCGTAACCCTGAAGGTCCGCCTCCGATGATAAGAATATGTGACACGCCAACTTATTTCTGAGGCGTGGCAAAGACGCCAGAAAAGATTTTTATGTTAAGCTATTTCATCCTACTAAACTTAGGCTTGAACCTGCACCGGGTTACATCGTGATCGGCTCTCTAAAGAGTCGAAACCTTATGGATTGGGAACAAGCATTTGTTGGGGAGCCCACAAACGCAAGTCTGTCTTAACCCCCTCCAGGACGCAGAAATTCAAATCCGGGGAGGTTACGCAGGATTCCGTAAATGATAACTGCGAAACCAAGTCTTATTCCCCAGCGGCCACCGGTTCCAGGTCGCCACTCCGGACGCTGCCATCCCCATGCGGCGATCTCGCGAATCATCACGAATGCCATTAGAGGCATCAGAAGAATAGCAACGGCATTCATTTGAAGTGCAGTTCCTAGGTCCCCGTGCATGAGGGCCCGACCTGCTCGGGTAACACCACATCCAGGACAATAGAGGCCAGTGGTGGAGTGTAATGGGCAAGGTGGAAGACCACGGAAATTACCTCTTACCAAAATTGCCATTCCGGCTGCGCTAAGCGCTAGCCCAATGACCAACCATTTACGCACCGCCATTAGGCAACTGCGATAATTAGAATAAAATATAAGATCGTAGCTACAATACTTGTTCCGAAGCTCAGCTTGCACCAAAATTTGGCTTTATTTGAAGCTTCTAAAGCCTCTGCCGCTTTTCCGGTGGCTGCTAGTCCATCAACCTTGGCAGCGTAGACAATCCCAGCGACTCCAAAGGGCAGACAGCACAAAAGTGTACAAACGATTGATTGCCAGAGATAATTTGGGGGATTCATTGTATGTCCGCCCGCTCTACCCATGGTTCCTGCGTGTGGGCTAGTCGCAGGTGGGGCGTAGATCTGATCACCAACAGGATTAGCGGTGGGTGCCGGACTTCCTGGCTCTCCTCCGGCGACTATTTCTGGGGTGGGAGCAAGTTCGGGAACTTGGTTCCATGGTATCCAGTTATCCATACCCTCGCGCCAAATGAGGGCATTCGCTGGGATCTGGCCAGCAGCATGCCGCGCCTTAAGTTCATCAATCCCAATAGGCCCCTGCTGGACTCCTCCGGTTGCGTAATACCAATCGTTCGACATTCTTAGAAAGCTAGAATGATCCCTACTAATGCCAATGGAAATCCTCAATCATTTCCTATTTTCGAGCTAAGTTACTGATCATTAATGTGGAACTGGTCCACAGTTTGGACACGGACTGGTCCACTCTATTTCACCTGTAGCATAGGTTTCTTGCTTCCAAATGGGCACGCGGGCCTTAATGGAGTCGATCAAATAACGGTTGGCATCAAAGGCCGCTTCGCGATGAGCCGAGGCTGTTAAGGTCACTACCGCACACTCGCTGATTTCGAAGGTCCCGATGCGGTGGACGGCGAGCGCCTGGACCATCGGAAATTTTTTCATCGTTTCGGCAACAATCCTTTCTCCTTCCTTCTGCGCGAGGACTGGATGGTGGGTGTAGTGAAGTTTTTTAACATCACGACCTTCGTGATGATTGCGAACTAAACCCTCGAAAACTACGAGGGCCCCACAAGTGGGATCAGTCATCTGGTGGCGAAGTGCCATCACATCGATTGGATTTTTTTGGATGGAAAACATAATTTTTATCCGCCGGCAAAGGGTGGCATGAAAGCGATAGTTTGGCCGGAGGAAATAAGGTCGGTCCATTCGGCAAATTCGTTATCGATTGCCGGTTTTACATGCGGAAGATCCAGCGAGAAGTGATGCTTGAGCCGCAGTTCTTCCCAAAGGCCAGCAAGGGTGGCGACGGAAGTATGAAAAATATCGGAATCCATCCCAGCTTCATGGCTGAGTCTAGCAAAGTATTCTACCTTCACTTCTTTTTCAATTGCTCCGTGTTCGTGGAGGTGCTTTAGCTCCACGAGGTGTTCGGGACGATTTAGATTGAGCAAGGCACGGGGATCAGAGGGGACTAGGTCTATGCGATCGAGCGATGCCATAAAACGGCGGGCACAGCGCTGATTCTTCTCGAGCACTTTTCTTAGCTTGGCCGCTGCCGAGGGCGAATAATGAGCACAAAGAGGTTCAGGATGATCATCAAAAGGGTTTAGAAAGCAGGTGGCGTCTTTTGAAAGATCGCTTTGCGTCACAAGGGATTCAAGATCATCTTTCTGGATCATGGGAAGATCGCAGGCAATGACGAGCCATGACGATTTAGGGTCGGCAGAGAAAGCTGCTTGAAGCCCTCCCAGCGGGCCGGGGGAAGGCTCTAGATCTGGAAGTGTGGGTAGCGAGCGCTGGGCCTTATCGTCATGTGCGACCGAAAGAAAGATTTGATCTGTGAGTGGTTCGATCAACGAAACGATGCGATCCAATTGGGTGACGCCGCCAATCTTAAGCGAAGCCTTATCTTGTCCCATACGGGACGATTTTCCACCGGTAAGAATGAGTGCTTTCATGCTTTATAGTCAGATTTACCTCCAGTTTTTTTAGCGAGTTTAAGATCTGAAATGATGATGGCTGGGTTTGCGGATTTGCACATATCGTAGAGTGTCAGGGCTGCTACGGAGGCTCCGGTAAGAGCCTCCATTTCAACACCGGTTCGAGAAGTCGTTTTGGCGGTCGCTGTGATGAGGAGTGACTCGTCATTGTGCGGCGTAATCTCGATTTTGGCGGAGTCTAGGGCAATCGGGTGACAGAGTGGAATCAGATCGGAGGTCTTTTTGGTCCCGGTGATTCCAGCTAAAATGGCGGTCTGAAGAACAGGGCCCTTTTTGTTGCGGAGCTCTCCATTGTCCATTTGCGATAACAACTCACGACCCAAAGTGACAAGGCAGGTCGCGGTGGCAACTCGGGTGGTTTCGGTTTTCGCCGAAACATCGACCATGCGTGGTTGGTCAGAGTCATCAAGGTGAGAGAGGTTGGCCATCGGCCAGAGATTGCCGAGAGGATAGCTCGAAGTCAATCAACAGACAAATCATCGAGAAAACTTTGGTTTAGAGCGTATGTTTTCTCGGCGACCGTGGAAGTAATTCGTAGGATGAATTGTTTCCTGATTTGAGTTTTGGATTCCTGTGCCTCATAAAGCAGATCCCACTTTAATTTTAGAAAGAAAATATTTATGGATTTAAAAGAGGCTTTCAATCTCCTTCAGGAAGAGATGGGAGCACATGGGCTAATTGATTTAGGGTGGATCGGGAAAATGGATTCTGCCAAGAAGCGTTTCGGTCTTTGTAATATGAGTGCTCGAGAGATCTCACTCAGTAGGCCGCTGACCACGTTGAATACCGATGATGAAGTGCGTGATACGATTCTCCACGAAATCGCGCACGCTCTGGCATGGGAACTTTACAAGGAAAACTGTGGGCATGATGAGCGGTGGAAAGCCATTTGTGGCCACATTGGGGCGAGACCTGATCGGACTTACGACGAGGATGTAGTAGAGCCCGATTTTCCTTGGGTGCTTTATCATGTTGAAACCGGCGAGATTTTCGCAACATATCAGCATAAACCTTCAAGCGATCCATCTCAAATGTGGTGGCGCGGTCGTAAAGAAGAAACCTATGGCAAGCTTAGCTATGGCCTAAATCCCAAAGTTTACCCCCTTGGTAAGGTGGTCAAGTTTGATCGAAATCTCGTCAGGGAATTTCAAGTTGAAGTTCAGGAAGCAGTTCGAAAAATTGCCACGAGATGGGGGATCCAAACCGGAAAGAGCAAAGGTAGATTTGATGACGAGAACTTCGATCTCAGGCTTAGCTTCACACCTGGGGAGGTTGATGAAAAGGAACCACAAGAAAAAGAATTTGAAAAATATGCCGGGCTCTTTGACTTAAGTGGGAGCGATTATCGTCGTTCGTTTTTAAGTGATGGGAACATGTATTTCCTCGTAGCTTTAAAGCCGCGTAATCGTAAGTATCCGGTTATTGGCGAGAATCAAAATGGTGCCTGCTATAAATTTCCTCGTAATGTTCTCGCAGATCTGAGGTAGATTGCCGGGCTGGATAAGTGCTTATGGGTCGACCCTCTTTCTTTGAGCAAGGACTTAAATGTTGAATGACAATTTTGAGGAACTAGCTTAATTGGCTAATGAGAGTGATCGCGCACTTCTCCAGAATTTTTATTTTAGGAGCAATTTCTCTGCCTCTGGCAGCACAGACTCTTCGTGTCGATTTCAATGAAAACGCAACGACTCAGAGCGGTTGGCAATCGCTGTCTTCGGGCAATGCAGATCTTGGAGATTCATGGTCCAAAAATTTCGCGAGTGGCGTGAGTCTTGACGTGGACGCCATCGGGAGTGTGAGTCTTGATAATCGGGACCGTTCGAACAATGGTGGTGGCGGTGAAGCGTCAATGTGGCGCGACTTCCTTTTTGCGAGTGGCAGTTTTTCAAGTAGACCTGGAAGTGGTCTCCGACTCGACTTTACTGGTCTCCAGCCTAACACGGAATATCCTATCAAGATCTGGGGCTACGATGCTAGTTCAACTGGTGGGCGAGCGGCCGATTGGAGCGGAGGCGGAGCAGAGTTGCAGCGCCTTACTTTCACGAGTCGACCTTCAACCCTAGCTGATAATGTCATCACCTTGAATGTTGTTACCAATAGTGCTGGTGCGGTGACCTTGAGAGGAGTTGTTTCGCTTACTAGTCCGAGTTCTTCTCACAATGTCTTTATTAATGGGCTGGAAATTGGGGCGCCGATTGCGACCGATGGTCCTAATGACCTTACGTTTTCTAGTCTTATTGTTGCCAAGGCGGCGACGATTGGCTCGGCTGTTGGAAGTTTTTCAACGTCTGACCCTACACTAGATGATTCTTTCATTTATTCTCTTCGAGAAGGCGAAGGCAGTTCCGATAATGGTTTTTTTGAAATTAACGGAAACATTTTACGGGTCGACCGCGATCTCAGTGCCTTGATTGGCGGAGCAA
>DCQM01000152.1:0-8219 GCA_002323895.1 Akkermansiaceae bacterium UBA1518 | reverse complement strand
CCATCGAGGTCGTAAATGATTCGGACAATGATGGGTTGGATGATGACTGGGAGCTCCTTTACTTCGCGTCGCTGACTACCGTTTCAGGCGGCGATGACGGCGATATCGATAATTTGACTAATGTGGAGGAGCAAAGTGCTGGAACTAATCCTACCCTCGCGGACACCGATAGCGACACCTTGAATGACGGTCAGGAGCTAAAGACTTTCGGCACCAATCCGCTGCTTGCGGATACCGATGGGGAAGGCCTGAGTGATGCCGACGAACTTTCTGGAATTGGTGGATATGTCACGGATCCCAATCTTGCCGATACGGATGGCGATGGCTTCAACGATGCCCTTGAAAGCAGCGAAGGCACGGATCCTACTAATGTCACTGATTTTCCAAATACCCTTCTCCCGTTACGCCTCAACGAAATTCTAACTCGTAATGTCACCGGCCTTCAGGATGGCTTTGGCCGACGCGAAGATTGGATTGAGATTTACAACCCTAACAATCAAACGGTCAATCTCGATGGTTATTACCTCACCGACAGTTTAGGAAATCCCACTAAATGGAACTTCCCTAATATCACGATTTCCTCACAGGGCTACCTCGTCGTGTTTGCCTCCGGTGAAGATACTGTGGATTCTGATGGCTATGCTCACACCAATTTTGGGCTAGGCACGGGAGGGGAGTATCTCGCTATCGTCCGGCCAAACGGCTCTACGGTGGACGATAGTTTCTCCCCAACTTTCCCCGAACAATTTACAGATACTTCTTACGGAGTTCCCTCAAGGGAAGGGCCCCTTGTTTTTTTCCAAAGTGCGACGCCAGGAGCTGTAAATAGTGCCTCGGCCTTCCCTGGCGTGGTTAAGGATACCAATTTCTCAAATGATCGTGGATTCTACACTGATCCTTTCCAGTTGGTAATCACCTCTGATACGCCGGGAGCGACCATCCGCTACACGCTGGATGGTTCGCCACCAACGCCAAGCTCGGGGACCGTGTACTCCGAGCCGATCTCCATCAATACGACGAGCACTATTCGCGCCATTGCGACTTTCAGCGATTGGCTTCCGACCAACGTGGATACTCACACCTATCTCTTTATTGAAGATGTCGTGCAGCAACCAACTAATCCACCTGGATGGCCTTCTAACTGGGGATTCGATAGCCAGGTCGGTCAGAATGTTGCTTCGGATTACGAGATGGATCCGCGAGTTGTAAATAATACAAATGGACTCGGAATTTACACGGTGCAGGAAGCCTTACTTGATATTCCGACTATGGCAATTTCGATGAGACAACAGGACATCACTGGCGGGAATGGCGGGGTCCTCACTAATCCGCGGGGTCGTTTCGAACGGGAGTGCTCGATTGAATATATATTCCCGGATGGCACGAAAGGTTTTCAGGAAGACTGTAAAATCGAAACACAGGGCAATTCAAGCCGAACCCCCAATCGGATGCAAAAACACTCGATGCGTCTTACTTTTAGTTCCTCCGTCGGCATTCCCAAGTTAAACTATCCACTGTTTGAGGACTCGGAAGTTGAGACATTTAACAAGCTTGTTTTGCGAGCCTGCTTTACTGATTCTTGGGCCTTAAATACTTGGAGCAGTAGTCGTTATCGCCCAAATGATTCGCAGTATACCCGTGATGTCTGGATGAAGGATAGCATGACCGATCTAGGCCACGCCAGCGGACACGGCCGGTTCGTGCATCTTTATTACAATGGACTTTATTTTGGTGTTCACGATTTAACTGAGCGAATTGAAGACGATTGGTATGCTGAACACCTTGGGGGTAGAGAAGAGGACTGGAAGGTAAATAAGGATCACGCCGTGACGGAGGCGAGGTCTCGTTGGAATGCCATGACCAATCTTCTCAATGGTAATATCACTGACAATAGCGTTTACGAGCAAGTGAAGGACTACCTTGATCTCGATAACTACATCGATTACATGTTTCTCCATTTTTATGCGGACGCAGAAGATTGGCCGGCCAAAAATGGCTACGGTGCAGTCAACGAGATTAGCGGTGACGGTAAATTCCGCTTTCAAGTTTGGGACCAAGAAATCGCTCTAGATAAGTTCAGCTGGAATCGTTATAATAGCGGTTCGGGTTCGGGAGGTCCTTTCCAGCGACTACGACGGAATGATGAATTCCTGATTCTTTTCGCCGACCGTGTTCACAAGCATATGTTCAATAGCGGTGCGCTCAGTGAGAGTGAGTCGGTTGCACGCTACCGGAAGATTGCTGATGAGATTGATAAAGCGATCGTTGCAGAGTCCGCTCGCTGGGGTGACACTCAAGACAACACGCCCTATGGCAATACTGCGTCAAGCTCGACCAACATTGACGCTGATTATTATCCTCCAACTCTCAATAACCCTATCTATTTTACTCGTGAGCAACATTGGGTAGTCGAGCGCGACGTCATCACTGATCACTATATTCCCATTCTTCATGATGAGGGAAATAGCCGATCGATCATTCGTGAACTCCGCTCTCGTGATCTTTATCCTTCCATTGATCCTCCGATTTATTCGCAGCACGGAGGAATTGTTCCCAGCGACTTTGATCTCGCAGTTACTGCGACAGAAGGGAATATTTATTACACGACTGACGGCAGCGACCCGCGATTGGTTGGTGGTGGGGTCAGCCCAGACGCTGGGATGCTCGTAGGTGGGTTGGTTGGAGATACCTTCCTCGACTTTGAAGCGAATGGTTGGCGTTTTCTCGACAACGGGATCGCTCAGAGCAACAGCAACGTTGTGGTTGGTAATGCGGCCTACAATTCCTCTGATTGGAAGCATCCAAACTATAATGCAAATGACTGGGGAACTGGGCAGGCTATGTTGGGATATGGTCGAGTTGGTGGAATTTCCATCAAGACCACTGTCGGGCCAGCGACTACTCCGCGAAATATCACAACTTACTTTCGTAAGGAATTTAATGTCACGGGCGCGTCTGATTACACCGAACTTGTGTTCGATTTAATTCGCGATGACGGAGCTATTGTTTACCTCAACGGAAGAGAGATCGACCGAAGTAATTTGACTGATGGGGTCGTCACTTCTAGTTCTTTAGCGAGTAGCGCTAGTCCCGAGGATGAAATTGTGCGCTTAAAACCTCTGACTCTTTCCCCGGGTGATCTTTTGGAAGGAATCAATGTCATTGCGGTGGAAGTGCACCAAACTTCTAGTGGGAGTAGTGACCTAGGGCTCGACCTCAGAGTCCGGGGCGTCAAGCCTAACCCTGGAGCCTCGGAGGTTACTCTAACTCAAACGGGCTCGCTCAAGGCTCGTTCTTTTAGCGGAGGCGAATGGTCGGCTCTTACGGAAGCTGATTTCATCGTGGGAATTCCAGCTTCGCCCAGCAACTTGGTTGTCTCAGAAATCAACTATAATCCAGCGGGAGCTGATGACACGAAGGAGTGGCTCGAGTTGATGAATATTTCGGCAACTGCCATAGATCTTACCGATCTTTCCTTTACTGGTGTTACTTATACTTTTCCAGCTGGGACCACCCTCTCAGCAGGGCAACGGATTGTAATCGTAAAAGATCAGGTAGGCTTTGCAGCTGATTACGATACTTCTGAAATTCTTATCGCTCCCGGAGTCTTCACTGGAAGTCTCGATAACAGCGGTGAAGAGCTTGCCATTATCGATGCTACCGGAACAATCGATATTCAGCGTTTTGCTTATCTTGATGGCACTCCTTGGCCCGCTGCGCCGGATGGGACAGGAGCAACTTTGGTTCTGGTTTCACCGCAAACTTCGCCTTCTCACGGCGATCCTTCTAATTGGCGCGCCAGCTTTGCTTTGGGTGGTTCTCCGGGGGGGAGCGACGGGCAAACTTTCACTGGTGATCCCGATGCTGATCAAGACGGCGACGGTCTTAACGCTCTTCTCGAATACGCTTTTGGCTCTATCAACGGTGACACTGGGGCAAGCCCGGAGTCTGCCATTACTCTTGGCTCGGGCTTCTTTGGAAATCCGGCCGCGGAGAATCTCACAGTCACCTTCCGCCGGAACTCTGCCGCGGAAGATATTGTCATCTCGGTGGAAAGTTCGGCCAATCTTGTCGACTGGAACTTGATCCAAACCGAGGTTGTCTCGTCTATTTCGAATGGTGATGGTAGCGATACTGTGACCTATCGATCCCTTTCAGATCTTGCGGTGACCACTCGTGAATTTGTTCGTGTGAAGGTCACGCAATCTCCTTGAGTCTTTCTTTTACCATCTTGTTTGAAATCAGAGGGCCTTTGTCGTTTAAATAAAGGTTATTTTGAAACGATCCTGCGCTGGCTTTCTCTACCTCTGGCCATGTCCCCCAAGCAGCCAGTAAAAAAATTGTCAGGGCAAAAATCGTGAATGCTCTTATGCTTTTTTAGGGAAAGTTTGGTTTTTCTGACGATGGTATCCTTCCAGCTTGATGGAGCCATCATTGAAGAATCGCAAAAGTGAATACGAACTGCTCTCAACTCCTTCTCCTTCAACCATAGCCGCTAGAGTGCAGTAAGGAATTTCGTTCACTTCTACCAACTCGTTTTTATGGCTATGCCCTTGAAATACCACACGCACTTTTTTGGAGTCCTCAAGAATCTTTCGGACTTCAACTGATTGTTTAATGGCATATTTGTTGGGACGGTTAACATCGAGACGTTGGTGTGTAAAAACCACGGTAGGAAGTTTGGTTTCTGCGAGATCTTTCTTTAGCCACGCGATTTCTTGCGGAGTCATATTGGAATCATGCCAGACAAAATTGTTTCGGCCATACGGCTCCATCTTGGAATTGTAGCAAGCATCTAGGACGATGAAATGGATTCCTTTAAGATCAAAGGAATAGTGACCTTCATGGTTGGCTGATCCGGCATTCTTAAAAAATTCTTCTTTGTTAAGGGTGGCCACACAATGATTTCCAAGGACGTGATGTCTTGGAATCCCGGTGACATTGAGAACCTTGCAAATTGCCGTGAGGTATGAAATTTCGGTTTCCACCGACGGGGCAGCATCGATTAGATCTCCAAGGCAAACAATCGCTGCTGGATTCTTTGACTTGAAGAATTTAGCCGCCTCCTTGCCCTTCAGAAGACTGTCGCGATAAGCCCGCGTGCCCTGAGTTTTCTTATCAGCATAGTGGACATCGGTCAGAAGTCCGAGCGAAAGGACTTCCGCCTGTTCCGCTTTGGCTGCCTTGATAACACTTCCAGTGGCCAGAGTGAGTGAGCTTATGAGGGTAAAGCGGCGGCGATTCATGATGCTCAAGTCTGTGCAAAGAAACCCTGCTGGTCACTCTGATTTTGTAAAGTAAGCAGCTGGGAGTTGAAAATAAGCTCTTTCTAGAGCTCCTTCAGATAGAGGTTTTTCCAGAGAAGATCTCCCGAAGGTCCACCATGAACCTGAAGCGCAAAAAATCCTTTGAGGTCGGCATTCTTCTTATCAGTGTCTGTGAAGTCAGCACGTTTTTCACCATTCAAGTAGGTTTTAATATGGTTACCTTTGCACTTAATTACGATAGTATTCCAGCTCTCCCATTTGAAGAGGCGATTACCCTGCTGAGTGAACGCGTCTTTTACTTCAGCCGAAGCTTTTTTGTTGGGGTCTAGCCATCCACGACGAGATTCATCGTAAATACCAGCAGTCCAAGCGCGTGCCCCATTCTTAAAATTGTCGTGCTCGCACTGGTAACCGGTGACCCGGCCATCAGGGTTTCCCCCCTTCTGAAAGGCGCGGAACATGCAGCCTGAGTTGCCTGATTTATCGATAAACTTAAATTGGAAGGTGAAGATAAAGTCACCATATTCCTCTTTGGTACGAAGGAAGGTATTTCCTCTAATTTTATTTCCAAACCCGCGGATCGCACCATTCTTGACTTCGTACTTCGCGGTTCCGCCGACCTTCTCCCAGCCAGTAAGATTTTTGCCATTGAAGAGGGATTTGAATCCAGCCTTTTCAAGAGCGGTAGGATTCGGCCCGGAGGGAAGGCCGGCGGGAAGCCCAGCTCCTTCTTTTTTGGCCTCCCTGTGATGATCACCGAAAGTTGGGATCACGAGGAGGAAAGTCAGTAAAAGTGATTTTTTCATGAAGACTGGTTATTTCTTGGAGGACGGTAAAATGGACAACCCGGAGAGGTTGCGACAGAAAAATCAATTTAATCTACTTGCGAGAATTCCTCGCTCTTTAACGTAAGAAATGCCCATGAAGTTAATTTATTTCCTTATGTTCAGCCTTGCTCCAGTTTTTGGTCAGATCACCTATCAGGGTGGTGATGGCCCTGGAGAAGGGAAACACATCGTCTTCGTCGCGTCCGATCACGAGTATCGTGCTGAGGAAACCTGTCCCGCTCTAGCTCGTATTTTAGCCCAACATCAGGGATTTAAAACGACTGTTCTTTTTGGAGTCGATGCGGAAGGTCACATTGATGCTGGTGCTTCAGATATCGATGGGCTGGAAGCTCTCAAGGACGCAGATCTAATGGTAATTTTTGCTCGTTTCCTCGACTTGCCCGATGACCAAATGAAGCACATCGCGGATTATGTAGAGCGCGGCGGTCCAATTGTTGGACTTCGGACTTCGTCTCACGCTTTCAAAATTCCAAAAGGGAAAACCTATTCAAAATTCGACTTCCAATATGGCGGCAAGGAATACGAGAAAGGCTTCGGCCACCAGATCCTTGGGAACACTTGGGTTGGGCATTACGGCCAGAATCATAGGCAGGCGACCCAGATTCAGCTAATCAAGGACCAGAAAGATAATCTCATCCTCCGTGGAGTGGGTGACAATGCCCTTTGCATGGCCGGAGCTTATGTTGGAATTCCTGATGATACCTTTATTGTTCTTACTGCGAGCCAGCCTCTCAATGGGATGACAAAAGAGGCCGAAGCAGATCCCAAGAAGAAGCCAAGCCCTTCTACTTGGACTCGCCACTATAAATCAAAGGATGGCAAAAAAGCCCGCGTCTTCCATTCTACGCAAGGAGCTTCTCAGGACCTTCTCGACCCCAACTACCGTCGTCTTATTATTAACGGTATCTTTTGGGCCGCTGGGCTTGAAGATCAAATTAAAGGCGATGCTAAAATCGATTTTGTCGGTAATTATAACCCGACTCGCTTCGGATTTGGCGGAGAGGTTAAAGAAGTTAAGCCTCAAGATTTGGCAGACATTAATTCACCTCTTATGCCGAAGAAGTAAGCGGGCCCCCTACCGTTGAAAGTGGTCCCAGCCTCCTTCGATTGAATCGCCTGCACCCTCGAGGAGGGTGCCGATTTTAGTGATCTCAAGATCAGGGAATTTTTCATCCCACGCTGGCTTTAGATCATCGCCACTCGTGAGAAGGAGTTCATAGTCCTCGCCGTCGCTAATGGCTTCTGCAGGGCTGGAGCCTTCTGAGCATGGCAAGGAATCGCGGTCTAGCTCAAAGCCGACTCCGCTCATCTTGGCTAAACGTGGAAGATCTTTGGCAAGACCATCGGACAGATCCATCATTGCTGTGACCCCCCCGTTACTCACGAGCCAGTCAGCCTCGCGGAGACGGGGCGTAAAATCAAGGTGCTTGCCATTGGTTGAGCCGCCGAGCCGACCCGTTACATAAATGGCATCGCCGGGACGTCCGCCGCTCCGAGTGACAAGATTGGCGCGTGCCACCCTCCCCTTTCCGGCTACTGAGATCATGGTAGGAGTGCCCTGTGGAAGAGAAGTCGTTTCACCACCTACAATGACCCCGCCATGTTGCTTCAGACACGAGCTCATGCCACGATAGAGGCCGTCTACCCAGTCAACGGAAACCTCGGGCGCTAAGGCTAAAGTTATCAGGAGTTCGCCGGGCTCCCCTCCCATCGCAGCGAAATCACTTAGGACACGCGCTACTGCTTTCCAACCGACTCGCGTCGATTTTTCATCGGACAAAAAGTGGACCCCAGCGACTACCGCATCTGTCTTTAGTAAGACTAATTCTTCCCCGGTCCCGACCACCGCGCAATCATCTCCAGGCCCTACTATGACATGAGCTGCTTTCGGCAGATCACCGCAAATACGCGCAATCAAATTGTCTTCACCTAATTGACTAACCGACTTCATTACTATGTGGGAAATTCATAGACTCGTGAAATTAACATCAAGCCAACCGAAGTCGCATTGAATGCCGCATGGCAACCGATTGGGACCCAAAGTGAACCGGATTTTTCATAAATCACTGCTAGGATGATTCCCATTAAGGCGAGCATAGGTAGA
>DCQM01000053.1 GCA_002323895.1 Akkermansiaceae bacterium UBA1518 | reverse complement strand
AGTGCTCACGAGCCTAAATTTCATTGCACCCACGGAGGTCCCAGCTAGTTCTAGAACCGTGGAGAATGGACGGATATCACCTTTCAGGGCCCTACGAATAAATACTGTTCGCCACGATATCGGTCCAAACTGATACCGTAAACTACCTCAGCTACTGATCAAGACCATGAAGCAACCGCAAACAAAGAAGAAACTTAGAAAAAGTATCCTGTCATTTCTGACTCTAATCAGCCTGCAAGGAATGGTGTCCGCTTTGGAAGTTGGAGATGAAGTTTCCGCGAAAGCAGTCGGCAAGGCTGAATTCATTCAGGGTTCGGCACCGGAGAAGTGGGAAAAGGGTAAAGTGTACGTGTTCGAGTGTTGGGCGACGTGGTGCGCGCCGTGTATCGCGGCAATCCCACATGTGGATGGGCTTTACGACAAGTATCGTGACCAGGGTTTGGTCATGATTGGAATGAATGTGTTTGAGGATGGGAGGGACAAAGTGGTCAAGTTTGTCGATGAGAAGAGCGAGGGGATGTCTTATCCGGTGGCCTATGTGGGGCGCGGCGGAGCGTTCGAGAACGAGTGGCTGAAGCCGGCGGGTGTGAAAGGGATTCCCCACGCCTTCGTGGTTAAAGATGGAAGGTTGTTGTTCAAAACCCATCCGATGAAATTGACGTCGCAAATGATCGAGACGTTGCTCGAGGGAGGCGAAGCGGAAAGTAAGTTGTTGGCACGGATGAAAAGTGCGGAGGAAAACAAGGGCACCCTGCAACAAAACCTAATGGCGTTTAAGAATGCGAAGAATGCGAGCGACGCGGCGGCGATGGAAACGGCAATGGCGGGGGTTAGGAACCTGAATCCGGATGATTCCAATCTCGCTCCGATGGCCATCGAATTGAAATTGGTCAAGAAGCAGTGGCTCGAACTAAAGGATCAGTTGGAGAAGATGTTGAAGAAAGCGGAGATTCCCCCGACATACATCTCGACAAAAATCGTACCGAAGATTGTCGAGGAAGAGGACGTCTCCCCCGCGCTGCTGCAATTCCTGGTGGAGACGTTGAACAGGGGTAAAAGTCGGCCGGGCGCGACAAAGACGCTGGTGGCCTTGCTGCAGTCAAAATTGGGTAATAAGGACGAGGCGCTTCAGGCGGCTAAGGCGGGTCTGGAAGAAGTGAAGAAGGGCGGGAAGTTCCCGGTAGAGCCTTTCGAGGCATTCGTCAGAAGCATTGAGGATGATGATCCCCTGACCCTTGACGCGTTGAACCAAGCGCTAGAGGAGGCGATGAAGAAGAAATAAGGCGAGAAAACGCAATTGAAGCCAGTTGAGAACAATTTGCCGAACAAGGCGTGGCTGCCAACAGGCTGCCCGCTGCGAGTCAAAACCAACAAACAAAACAACTGAACAAGTCAGTATTCACAACTCCGTAGGCTGCGCCTACTCCGTGTGAAACTTCGACGTTGGGGGCAGAAAAATCTAAGGAGGATTGTTATGAGAATAGCCGTATTGATGATCGCCATACTCACTTCAGCATTGGCTGTTCTGGCGCAAGAGCAGGATAATTACCTGACTTTGATCCGCAAGGTGCAGGTGGATCCGTTGGGCACACTTGGAGCCGTTGACGGTTGCGAGTTCTCAAAGGACGGGAAGATGTTAAGCGCTTCTGACAACCACGGAGTGTGTCGAATTTACCGTGTCTCTGATGGGAAGGAAGTCGGCAAAGTCACCCATAATCTCCTGCACAACAAAAAGCACCATCGCGATGGCGAGATCAATGCGGTTCCCTTCTCCTATGACGGACAATATTTGTGCACCGGTCGTAATAGGGATGGGACAAAGGTCTGGCGGACTAGCGATTGGGGTCTTGAGAAACACCTCATCAACAATGCTGAAACAGACGGGATCACCTTTTCACCCAACAAGAAGTGGTTAGCGGCAGCCGCGAACAGCAATCTCAACATATACAGCCTTCCCAACTTTGAACTTATCAAGAGCATCAACCATGGAAAAAGGGGTGCGGTGAATTCCATAAGCTTCAGCCCCGATTCATCGATAGTGGCCTATGCGTGCAGCGATGGTCGTCTGCGCATCCTGAAAACAGATGACTGGAAGTTACAGCAAACATTCAGCAATCACAGCAACAGAAGCCTCAAGAGCACGCGGTTTTCTCCCGACGGCAAATACCTGGCATACAGCGGAGGTAGACAGTCATGCCTTGTTCGGCAGGTGTCCGACTGGACTGTTGTTGCCGACCTTGTCCACAAAGGCAATATGAAAGCCCTGCCAGGTGATGACAATGATAGCGATGTAAAGGTGGAGGCAGTTGCCTGGTCGAAGGACGGTGACTATCTGTTTTCAAGCGGCGTTGTGGACGGCGTAATGCGAGTGTGGAGAAGCGCCGATTGGTCATTGCTCACAAGAGTCCAAGCCCAGGAGAAAAACCGAGCGATAGAGTTCATAGACATTTCTATCGACAACAAAGTGGTCGTTGGCGGCGATGAAGGTGTCATCTATATCTATCAGTTCCGACCACCGAATTAAAAAGGGAATCCTGGCACACAACAATCTCCTGCAGGCGACGTCCTAAAGGCCGCGCCTTAGGAGTAACGTTCTCTAAAAAGTTTTGCAAGATGCCGCTCATCATGAATGCCACGCCTTAAATTTTGATTTTCGGGATGATTTCCATCCTCTCTCTGGGCAATGTCGGTGCGGAACAATTCGGTCTATTCACCTACGATGAGGTGGATGGGACGGTTGAAATCACCGGTTTCCCCTAGTATTCTGCCTTGGCCGCTTCTAAATCGCGGAAGAGTTTTGACTCGGTAACCGAGATGGATTTCATGTCGAGAGACCCCTCTCGGGCCAACCCATTTATTTTCGCTTTCCAATAGTAATTCCCGTAACTAGAAACAACCAGATCCGTGATGTCCGTCGATTTCAATTTCATGCTTTCCAGCTATACATGCCAGACTAACCTGGCCAAGTGCTGTGAAACTCAGGCCGGCCTTGCCGCTTGTCCTTGGTCTTTTGAAGAGGTTGGTCATCACGCTGAATCCTTTATAAAAAAGGACTTTACGAAAAAGACGGGGCTGTAGCTCAGCGGTTAGAGCAGGGGACTCATAATCCCTTGGTCGTGGGTTCGAACCCCACCGGCCCTACTTTTCATAATCTAAGGCTGACCGAGGTAGATCAGCCCTGAGTTCGCGTCTAGAAGAGCCTGACCTTTTGTCAGGAAATCCATTCCCAAGATTCCGTCCACAGGACGACCAGTCGAGTCCCGGAAATATTTA
>DCQM01000172.1:3230-7996 GCA_002323895.1 Akkermansiaceae bacterium UBA1518 | reverse complement strand
CTGGTTCCGGGTTTTCATAAAAAAATCCTCGAACCCAGCCCAAAAGCTTTTTTTGCCAACCGGCACTCTTAAAATATGACTCCAACCTCATTCGAGGAACTTGCATTAGCAGCTCCCATTCAACGGGCGCTCGCCGAACAAAAGTATTCGACACCGTCACCTATTCAGGCGCAGTCTATCCCTATTCTTCTTAAAGGGGGTGACCTTCTCGGCATTGCTCAAACTGGTACAGGAAAAACCGCGGCATTCTCCCTGCCTATTCTCGACGCGCTTCACAACAACCCTCAGCGAACCCGCCGCAAATCCGCGCGAGTCCTTGTTCTCACCCCGACCCGCGAGCTCGCCACCCAAATTTCGCAAAGCTTTGACAGTTACGGTCGCCACCTTCGATTCAAAAAAACATTAGTCTTTGGTGGGGTCGGAAAAAATCCGCAAATCCGCGCCATGCAACCTGGCGTCGATGTTCTCGTAGCCTGCCCGGGACGCCTTCTTGATCACATGAACGAAGGTGACATCGAACTTTCTGGTGTCGAATACTTCGTTCTCGATGAGGTCGATCGCATGCTTGATATGGGCTTCCTCCGAGACGTTAAAAAGATCGTTGCGGCGCTGCCGAAGAAAAAGCAATCGCTCTTTTTCTCCGCCACTCTTGCGCCCCAGATTAAAGAATTAGCACACACGATCCTCATAAACCCTACCTCGGTTTCCATCGCACCTGAGACAACAACGGCTGAGAAGGTCGATCAAGCTGTTTGCTTCGTCGATAAAGAATCTAAAAAAGACCTCTTATTTAATCACCTTGCAGAGCAACAAGGCAAAGGGCTAACCATCGTCTTCTCACGAACTAAGCACGGCGCTAACAAGCTCTGCAAATCCATCAACTCACACGGGTTTGAAGCCGAGGCAATTCACGGAAATCGCTCCCAACCACAGCGTGAGCGTACCCTAACAAAGTTCAAAAAAGGAACTCTCCCTATCCTCGTCGCAACCGATGTTGCAGCTCGAGGAGTCGACGTAAAAGATGTCACCCTTGTCATCAATATGGACCTTCCAAATGAAGCGGAAGCTTACGTTCATCGGATCGGCCGAACCGGACGCGCTGGTGCCACCGGACATGCAATCTCATATTGCTCCCCCGAAGAACACGAGTTCTTCATGGATATCGAAAAGCTCATTCAGCAAAAAGTTCCAGTTAGTATAAACCACAACTACCATCACGAAGAGCTTGCCAAACTTCACGCGCGAGGTCTTAAGTCACCGCTATCAACCCGAGATAATGGAGGCAAGACCCGCAAAGGAGGAGGAGGCGGGAGTCGTGGGCGCCAAGGTGGGCAAAACCGCAACCCACAAGGAAAAAGACGCTCAAGCAATCCAACGGGAGAAAACCGTCGCAGACGCCGTCGACCCTAACCGAACTCAAGTTCCTCCTCGAAGAATTTCAAGCGGCGAATGCTCACACACCCCTCGACTCAAAACGAGGCCACCAAGCACAGAAACCAAGGACACCAGTCCCAAGGCTGAGAAAACAAGCATCAAATCTGGCCATGGCGAGGCTTTGAATACAAAGATCGCCAACGCGTAATTTGCACCGACAGCCAACAGCACTCCAGTTAAGGCAGTGAGTATGCCGAGGGTAGCGTACTCAATCACCAAAATCACACGCACTTGTTTGGACGACGCTCCAAGCGTCCGAAGAAGCACACTTTCTTTCAAGCGAACATCCCGCCCATTCATCAAAGTCCCAAGAACGATAGGTAATCCAGCCAGCACCGTGAAACCGGCCAACACCGTAATGACTGTCGAAATATCGCTTAAAATATCCCGGACTTCCTCGAGAATCTGAGTCAAATCAATCGCAGTCACATTCGCAAATTTGCCTGCCAGCTCGCGCTGAAACTCGCCCGAAACTTCAGGAGATGGCGTTCGAGTCGTGATGACGTTAAATCCCGGCGCGTCCTCCAAAACACCGGGTGGGAAAACCATGAAAAAATTGAGATTAAAACGACTCCAATCCACTTTACGAATACTGGTCACCTGTGTCTTAAGAGCGATTCCTTGAACGTCCATAATGATCTCATCACCAATCCCAACCTTCATGTCTCGAGCTATCTTCTCCTCCAGTGAAATAGGTACGATCCCTGAAGGATCAGCCCTTTCAGTCGCCAACTCACCCTCGAGAATTATCTCAGTAAAGTTTAAGCGATTTCTGTAAGTCGATCGAAACTCCCGCCTCCCCACCCACCCTGGAACACCTTCAACCTTACCAACTTCGACGCCACCGATAGATTGAACTCTCATTGTCACCATTGGGACACTCTCAAGAACAGGTAAATCGTTATCCCTTAAGACCGATTCCACCCCAGAAACCTGATCCGCCTGAACATCAATGAGATAAAGATTTGGATTCTCATCCGATTGTTGAAGAGTCAGCCGCTCGTTCAAAAGATTGCTAACCGAAAGAATCGTCACCAGCAAAAAGGCGCCTAATCCCAGCGAGAGCAGAAAAAGGAGAGTTTGATTTCCAGGGCGATGCAAGTTGGAAACTCCCTGCCGTAAAAGATACGGCCATCGTTTCCCCACTATCCGACGTGTCACTGCCATAAGTATTCTTGCGACAGTCGCCAGCATCAAAAAAGCCACGACCATTCCACCAACCAGAGCGAGAGAGCGCCTCCAATCAGAACCATTGGAGCGCGCAACTATAAAGAGCAATCCCACCAGCAGAAGATAAATCGGCAAGGCTTGCCAAAAGCTTCCCTTTAAACAAGCGCCACTCCTGAGCGTAATCGCAGGCGAGATCCCCTGGATTTTCAACAAAGGTAAAAGAGCAAACCCACAGCAAACAAGAAACCCCGTTGCAGTGGTCTGCGCAACAACCTTCCACTCTGGTGATGGAATCACAGACACAGGCAACTTATCGCCAAGCACTTCGAGCACACCCACTTGAATCCCAACCCCAAGCCCTCCTCCAAGAAGCGCCCCAAGTAAACCAAGAGCTATCGCTTGTGCAAAATAGATTCCGAATGCCAAATTCCCAGGGCACCCCAAACAACGCAGAACCGAGATTGTCGCGATTCGCCTCGTCACATGAGCATGAACTGCGCCCGCAACACCAATCGCTCCAAGCGCAAGAGAAGCCAATGCAATAAGCCCTAAAAACTTTTGAAAGTTTTCCAAAGCATCTCCCAAATTCTCTCTGCGATTTTCTGGGGTTTCCATTCTCCAACGACTCTTGGGAAAGTCCTCTCGAATCGCTTTTTTCAATTTACGCTCATCACGAACCTCTTTGATTTGAAGATGCAGCTGATGCGATGCCATGCTATTTTTGCCAATGAGACCACTTCGCTCAACATCATCTAACTGAACATAAACCTCAGGGGCAAATCCACTAAAGCGATTTCCTCTAGGTGCTGGCTTCTTGATAACACCCAAGATTGTTAGACGGATCCCGCCTAACTCAACCTTATCACCAACCTTCGCTGAATATTGATCAAGAACCGATGGCTCCAGCAAAATCCCGCCTCCTTGACGCAACTGTTTCCAAGCCTCTATCGGTTGCGTCTCGACCCTCCCGTAAAAAGGATAAGCACCATCCATCCCTCGGACCTGCATCAAACGAGCACCCCGATCTGGTAAAAAGCGAAGCATCGAAGGGAAACTTACCTCACGACTCACCCGCTCAGCCCGCTTTGCCAAACTTTCGATCTCATCAGATTTAAGCTCCTTCCGAGAGGACACACGCAAATCAGAACCAAGAAGCGATTTTGCCTCGGATTCGATTCCACCTTCCACGCTTGTTTTCAAAGAATGAATAGCCGTCAACGCGGCGACACCGGAAACAATCGCTAGCGAAAAAACAACCAGTCGGACCCGTTGCGACCGGCTGTCACGCCAAGCCATTTTCCAAACCCAACGGCAAAACAACGATCGCCAAAGACTCGTAGGAAGAGGCTTTACTTTAGAGAACCTCATTTTCCTCCTCCAAAACAATGCTTCCACCACTCATCGTAACAACCCGTCGTGCCTTTGCTGCAAGCCTCGAGTCATGGGTTACTAAAACGAGAGCCGTTTCCGCTTCACGATTCAAACGGAAAAGCATCTCTACGATAGGCTCACTAGTTCCTGAATCTAAATTACCAGTTGGTTCATCTGCGAACAAGATTTTGGGGCGATGAATAAAAGCTCGGGCCAGCGCTACCCGCTGTTGTTCACCTCCTGAAAGTTGCAAGGGGTAGTGATCCATCCGGTCACCAAGCCCAACCTCCACTAGTAACTCTTCCGCTTCAGCCTGTCCCCCTGATTCCCCGCGTAGCTCCAAAGGGACTAAAACATTCTCAATTGCCGTCAAGGTTGGGATCAACTGGAAGCTTTGAAACACGAATCCAACTAATCGGTTTCGCAAAGCAGCCCTTTCATCCTGACCTAGGGTCTCGATAGCGAATCCGTCCAGTAAAACCGAGCCCGCGGTCGCATCATCCAACCCGGCACAAAGCCCTAGTAAAGTCGTTTTCCCGCTTCCTGATGGTCCTACAATCGCCAAAGTGTCACCCTCCTCTAAACTTAGATTCACATCCTTTAAAACGGTCAATTCCTGTGAAGCAGTCTGATGGACTTTCCGTAAATTAGAAACCTTGAGGATGGGCGGTTTGACACCACTTGATGGTGGATCTAGTTTTGAAACAGATGGATGAATCATTGCGGAAGATATTTTTAAGAGGCCTTTTACTGGCTGCGATCATTTTAGTATTCGCTGGAAACACGGCGAA
>DCQM01000172.1:0-2826 GCA_002323895.1 Akkermansiaceae bacterium UBA1518 | reverse complement strand
TAGCCAAGCTTACCCCGCTCTCATTCAGCAGAAAATCGCGAAAGCCAAGCTCCCCTTCATTGTTGTAAATGCCGGCGTTAGCGGTGACACTTCGGCCGGGGGCTTACGTAGAGTGACTTGGGCCCTTAGCAAAGGTGCCGACATTCTCGTTGTTGCGCTGGGTGGTAACGACGGACTTCGCGGTATTCCCCCTGATGAGACCAAAAAAAATTTAATTGGGATTGTAAAGAAGGCCAGGATTAAGAACCCCGAGATCAAAACCTTGATCGCCGGAATGCAAATGCCAGATAACATGGGTCCCGAATTCACCGAACGATTCAAAAAACTCTTTCCCCAAATCGCTAAGGCTACGAAATCCCGTCTAATTCCATTTTTGATCGCAGGCGTCGGTGGAAATGAAAACCTAAATCAGCCAGACGGTATCCACCCAACTACAGAAGGGCAAAAAATTGTCGCGGAAAACGTCTGGAAAATCCTGCTTCCAGAACTCACAACGAAAGAGCCCTAAGATTCTGCTTTCTTACGAAAGATTACAGATGCCTTTTTCCGTTTCTTAAAGCCTATGCCGCATCATAAAACAGGAACCGCCTTTATCCCTGTCATCGTCCTGTTTTTCTGCACTTTTTCCAACGCAGATCAAAAACCGAAATTTACCGATTACTGCAAACGGATTGAACAAGAAATCCAAGGAAGGAAGCACGGATTTCTTGCCGGAAATCTTACTTATTACGTCGGTGGATTTTACGCTAGCTGGAAGCTATTTGAAGATGAGACCCTTGGCCTAACACACCCCTTCTTTCACGATCTCCGTGGCAGGGGCGCTTCACTCCTAGAAAGCAAACTAAGCGGCAATGAAAACACGGGGAAAGGAAACGACTTTCTAAGCTGGGAGTTTTATAAAGACACGCGAGTCCTCTATGGTAGCGTAATCGTGGATGGGAAAACCTATAAACACCCCAAACCGACGAGTATGCGTTGGCGCCCAGACAAGATAATCTGCGAATATGAGATTGCAGATGTAAAAGTAACGGAAGAGAAATTCATATCAGCTAGCGATGCTATCGCATCCATTATCACATCATCGAAGCCAGTGACCCTTCAATTCTCCGGTCATAGCTTTTACACGCGAAACAGCACCTCATCTTCAGCGGCGATCAAACATGACGAGAGAAATAGGGCCCTCATAATCTCAGAGGGCGGCATGATGAAAGCCCGCCCTGACCCCAATGGCCCCGAACGCATTGGGCCTTCCGTCTATAATGACATGAGCACTGTAATAAGTAGCTCCCGCAATTTCAGTAAAACTTTGGTCACAAAGAAGGATGAAAAAGGCATTCAGCATTATAGCTTCTCTATTCCGTGCGATAGAAAGGGCATTGTGGTTTCGTGGGCGATGCACGATGAAGAGGCTTCCGCCATCGAAGCCGCCACCAATATTATTCAAAACCACCAATCTTTGCTCTCGAAGAAAACAGCCGAGATGAATCGGCTTCTCAACGATGAAATCCCCCACTTCCGCTGTCCAGATAAGCGGTTTGTAGACATCTACTACTACCTTTGGTCCCTCTATCTCATGTATCACATCGAGGTTGAAAAAGGGTGGGAACTAGAAGGCCACACTCAAACCGCCGTCAATAATTTCCTTGGGCTTCACCGCTACGACGCAGCCTTTCAAATCAAGGTCGGAGCGTGGACGAGCGATAAACGCAAGTTTGCTTATGGCAACGTCCTCACTTGGAAACATCTCACCAAGAACAATCACTTCAAAGAATCTCTAAATGGCGCCCGGATGATTTCAGACAATAAAGGCATCTCCTGGCACAGTGGCGCCTACGGCCCCGAAACCTCAGAGCACGTTTTAGGTGCATGGCAAATTTATGAACATACCAACGACGTCGACTTTATTCGAAACGCATACGAAGATCATTTTAAAACACTCTTTCACAAACGTATTACTGGATTCGCAATGAACGAATTCGAGGTTGCTGAAACTCTAGAGAGAATGGCTACCATCTTGGACAAAAAAGATGACGTGAAACATTGGCAGAAATTGCTGCGTCGCGACTCACAACATGTCCGACTCATGTTTGACCAACGTTGGGAATCGAACGGCGTGCCAAATTACTTTGCCGCGCCTAAAAACAAAATGCTCATGACAAATGGATTTTGGGCAATGCGATCTCCCTATTTCCCGAAGGAATATGCCATCTCCATGATTCAGAAATGGGCCCTGAATCGTGAGAAAGGTTTTTACGGAGAATTCTTCCCTCTCGCTATGTCAAAACAATCTATGCAAGATTTCGCTACCGACGTAGATCACTCTTTCGGTTACACTCCCGACACTGCTTACTTTACCCTCGACGGTATCTTTTGTCAGGACCTCTTAGGAGAGGCCACAGAGCTGACGCTAAACCATCTCCTAAATTACAACTTCCACTCAGATTGGAAAATTCCCGTAGCCCCCGAAGCTTACAAGAGAGATCGGACCCTTTTTGGTGATCAATACTCCAACTTCAACGCCGGAAAAATCCTCCTTTATCTAGAAGGCATCGGAGGTCTCAATCTTTCCCTTCCAAATCAAATGCTCACCGTAAAGCCAGCACTGCCCAAAGCTTGGGACTGGATGGAGATTTCCTTCCCAATTCAAGATAAATGGACCCGGGTTCGTTATCACCACGACGAAACTGAAATTCAAGGCAGTCCTATTCCATGGCGGATTATCAAACCGCGTTAATGCGAAGGATTTAACGGATTACAAATGTAGTCCCAGAAGTAACGACCGAAATCGAGGGAGCTGAAAATTATTCAAGGAGACACTTGACGATT
>DCQM01000030.1:7671-10946 GCA_002323895.1 Akkermansiaceae bacterium UBA1518 | reverse complement strand
TCACCAGAGAGACATGGCTCTTGAGATGAGGATCCTGATCCGGAAATCCACGATGTCCCATAATCCAAAACGAAAGTGCATTTCCAGTGACAAATTCTTTCGACATTAAAATACCAGTTCGCTCCTCTGCTCCCGCAAGACCCGCAGGAAGACTTGAGATCACACTAACCTCCTGCCCATCCTGACATTTCCGTTTCTGTGCGACCCAGGGAGAAGGACTATCAGGGCGAGAGGGATGAGGGAGATTAGTCCAAGAAGTCACAGATTTTTTTTGGCGGTCCTTTAGAAGCCTTACCGCAAGCGCTTGCGCCCAATGAATCATGCCTGGGTGAGGATCCAACTTTCCCCGCTCGTCAAGTCCAGCCTGCAAGGCATCGAGCTCCACAAGCTGAGTCTTCGGAGAACTCGCACCCTCAAGTTCCCCGATCAAGATGGAGAGAGTTTCATCGTCCGCAAATCGGGCAATGTGACTGAGGTGATTTCTTTTCGAAGTTGACTTCGCAAGCAAAGAAGCCGCCTCCGAGGTGCCTACAGCTGGAGCAAAAGCCAGCAAAGCCTCCACGTGGGAGGTTCGAGCAAGTAAGCTCTTTGGGAACTCCACCAGGTGATTTCGGATCGCCATGCGAATAACGTGGCGGAGGTGCGTGTCATTTTTCTGAATAATCGCAAGGGCATCGAGCAAAGGATCGAGAGCCTCTTTCTTCGGTTGAAGCTGAAGGGTATGGGCCGCCTTCCTCCGCTCGAAAGGATCTTGATTAGCAAGTCCTGCGATGGGATCTCCAAACTCCTTGGAATCAGGCGGCGGTGATTTCAAAGTGATGTTTCCGGTCCGGGTGATTTTCCAGATCCTTCCCCGCTCTCGATCCCGCCCGGGGTGCGTCAAAGGCACTTCGTAGTGTCCAATAATTCGATTATAAAAGTCGGCGACATATAGTGATCCACCGTCTCCCTTGCAAAGATCAACGGGTCGAAACCACAGATCGTCACTCGTTACAAAATCCCGCTGTTCAACCGCTACCGGAGTGGTTCCCCTAAACTCCACGCGATCATGATTTATACGTGAAGTCACGGGATTCCCAATCAAGAGATGGTCATGTACCCCCGCTCCCCACCAATTCTTATCAAGATAAACGATGCCACAAATCCCTGTAGATCCGTGAGTGTGTTCGATCATGGTTGGCGCGAATCCCAAACCATCGTGGGGTTTTCCAAAACTAGGATATACTCCGCCCTGTAGAAGTTGATAAACCGGCGCACTGTGACAATCAGCACTGTAAAGATTTTCACGACCATCAAAGCTCAGCCCGAAAGGATTGACCTGCCCACGGGTATAGACCTCTACGCTGGAACCATCAGGGCGAAAGCGAAAGACGTTACCAGAATGAAGCTCAATCTTCGTCCCATCCTTTGCCGTCAATGTGCTAGAATTATTAAATCCATGGGTTGCATAGACCCAGCCATCGCCCGGACCCATCCGAAAACTAGAACACATCCCATGAGTATCTTTCTCGTATCCCATCGGACCAAATAGAACCTCCCGAAGATCCGCCTTTCCGTCGCCCGTGGTATCGGCAAAATACCAGATATTTGGAATACTCCATGCGATACATCCATCTTGGTGCTCCGGTTTATGCCAAGGCAGCACTCCGGTGGGAATGTTGAGACCGTCGGCAAAATCAACCACCTTGTCAGCCCGGTAATCGCCGTCGGTGTCCTCCAAGATCTTAATGGCATCCCGGCTGTCACGGACCTTCGAGCCCTGCGAATCAAGCCAACGATCCTTAGCCGCCGCGTAAGGATACTCGACTGTCGAAGAAACCCACACGCGCCCGCGTGAATCGTAGGCTAGGTTTATCGGCTTGTTGATCTGCGGCTCCGCTGCAAAGAGCTGGATCTCGAATCCCTCCGGAACATGCAGGGCAACAAGTTCTTCTTCAGGAGAAAGAGGGCCTGAGAGACGAACCAAGGACTCATCCGCCTGAGCATGCAAACCGATAATGATGGATATTATGATCAGATTTTTCATCTAAATAAATTTTATGTACGTCCTGAAAATTTTAAAAGTAACCTTTAATCCTACCGTTAAATCCGTGCGAAAGCTATCTTTAGATCCTAGCAAATGTAACCGTAAACTCAAAAAAGATCACGATGATCTATGGATTTTTTGAGACTCCACTCTTATCAAGAGAAAGCTTCAAGCTCCCTCCCCGACATCTAAAGACCACCCACCCCATCGGGGAAGATCTTGCGGACGCTCTATCTAATTGGGTGAGAGATTTTCTGTGACTGAATTGTGCCTCTCTCTACTATGGGGCCTACTTGGGGAGTATTTTTAACTCACTGGCTTATAGGCCTCTTAGCTATGCCGTGCGGCCTAAATAAAGAAACCTACCAAGGGGTCCCCCCACCATTAACATGAAGTGTTTGCCCAGTGATGAATGAAGATTCCTCTAGAGCAAAAAATCTCACCGCATTGGCCACATCGACTGGTGTGCCCCAGCGTCCAGCAGGGATTTGAGAAAGGTAGTTATCTTTCATTTCTTGCGGGTCGTTTTCGTGGCGTTCGACAGGAATCCACCCGGGAGCGACCATATTGACCGTGATACCGAATCCCGCGAGTTCTTTAGCCATGCTTCGTGACCATCCAATCTGCCCTCCTTTGGCAGCGACATAAGCTGAGAAGTTGGGGACCGAATGAGCATAAACTTCAGAGGTAATATTAATAAAGCGGCCCCATCCTTTTTCCTTCATGCTTGGGAGTGCAGCCTGGGCTAAGAGAAGTGGACTAATGACGAAGAAGTCCAACATCGAGCGGTAGAACTCTTCGTCGTATTCTTCGATCGGTTTCTGTGGTTGGTCTGGCGTGGCATTGGGAACAATGATGTCAACCGCGCCGAGCTCGTTTCCAGCCTGTTCGAAAAGCCGTTTGACCTCTGACTCCTTTGAAACATCCGCCTTAATCGCAACAGCCCTGCCTCCTTTGGCTATGATTTGCTCAGCGACCGCTTCTCCTCGGGAGATATTATTGAAGGCATTGATAACAACGCTGGCACCAGCATCGGCGAGTCCTTTTGCGACTTCGGATCCAAGGCCCTTGCTGCTTCCGGTAACGAGGGCAACATGGCCTTTAAGTGAATGACTGCTCATGAAATTTTATTTGATTAATGTTTTTTGAATAGCGCCCCATCTTGGGAACACCTCCAAATCTTAGGTCATAGCTGACTTGTTCCAATGAAAGAGTTAGGGACGGGCGCAAATTAACAACTCCCTTTTCA
>DCQM01000030.1:0-7282 GCA_002323895.1 Akkermansiaceae bacterium UBA1518 | reverse complement strand
ACAAAGCCAGCCTCTAGCATGCATGAAGAACTAGGCGGTGGTCTCTTCACTATAAATTCTCTCCCCGCTATCTTAAGATCACCCACCCCACCGGGAGAAGACTTTGCGGACGCCCCTATAGATTGCGGTGGAGATTCTTTTAGTTCCCTACTATGGGCGCAATTTTGGTTGGTATGTTATTCGCTTCCAAGAGGGTGGATGGTTATGTTACCCTCCCTCCTATTTTAGAGGGGACCTTTCAACCCTTTCCCGCCAAAAGCAAATTCCTAGCAACATAGCAATAAAATGAAACGTATACTAATAACAGCGATCGCTGCTGTCCTATTGTTGGGGTGCGCCTCAACTAGAAGTCTCGATTTTTCTACCATTTCTATTGGCATGAATAAACGGGAGGTCATTGCTTTAAGTGGTGAGCCATTCAGGGTCGCGGCCATGGACGGGTTGGAATACTTTATTTACAGAAGGTTTGATAATGAGCTCTTTAAACCTAATGGGTTTAGTGTTTATGAAGCCTTTATCCGATTCGCAGATGGTAAGGTAGATGCCTATGGTAGGTTAGATGATTTCGATAGCACTAGGCATAAAGAGCTATTGATCAAAACAGCTGAAGCGGAATAAAACCATCCTACTCACAATTGTGTTTTTAGCGAGGTGCGAAGCAGCTACCTTTCTAATTCTTTAAGCACTCACGGTTAGTCACGCGCGGGGCAGAATTGGCAGTTACCTTTAATTCTTCGGAAAAAAATTAAGGTTTAACTATGACAATCACCCCCCTTTCTTCCTTCTACGATCTCCTCGACGGCGATCCCAAGTGCCCCACCCCAAAAGAAAATTCCTAGCAGTAATGAACTTTATTTTCGCCTCCATATTATTCTTCCTACTTTCTGGCGCGATACTTGCCGAAAACTGGAAACTCCAACCTCTGAAGTATAATAATCCGGGTCTCATCGTCGATCTCGGCGTCGGACTTTGGGCCTGGCCCCTACCAATGGACTACGATGGAGATGGCGACTTAGATTTGGTCGTCTCATGCCCAGATAAGCCCAGCAACGGTCTCTATTTTTTTGAAAACCCTACGCAAGACCCTTCAGTCAAAATGCCGGTTTTCAAACCAGGCGTCCACATCGCAAAAACCGGTCACAATATTCAGATCAGCTACGTTAAAGGTGAAGCACGTATCCTGCGCGAGAACCAAGAATATGTCGACTTTCGCACCAACCAATTCAGCCGGCTCGACAAGATCTATCCCACTTCCAAAATTCACCAAGGCAAAGGCCGCACCCGCGCGAACATGTGGCGTTATGTCGATTGGGAGCAGGATGGTGATCAGGACATCATCGTAGGAGTCGGCGACTGGTCGGACTACGAATGGGATCACGCCTATGACGCGCAAGGCCGCTGGCAGAATGGCCCACTTCACGGTTGGGTCTACCTGATCAAGAACGAGGGCGGCGAATACGCAAAGAATCCCGTGAAAGTCGAGGCTGGTGGCGCACCAATTGACGTCTATGGCTGGCCAAGCCCGAACTTCGCAGACTTTGATGGAGACGGCGACCTTGACTTGCTATGCGGAGAGTTCCTCGATCGCTTCACCTATTTTCAAAATATAGGCTCCGCTACCAACCCGGAATACGGTTCTGGCTCAAAACTAGTGGGCGCAGATGGACAGACTCTTGCCATGCACTTGCAAATGATCACGCCCACTGCTCTCGACTGGGACAAAGACGGCGACTTTGATCTTATTGTCGGTGACGAAGACGGACGCGTCGCCTTGGTGGAAAATGTTTCTCCAGAAGGAGCGAGTCTTCCAGTCTTCAAGCAACCGGTTTACTTTCAACAAGAAGCAGACGAATTGAAGTTCGGCGCACTCGCCACACCGTTTGCCCACGACTGGGATAAAGACGGTGACGAAGATATTCTTTGCGGAAATACCGCCGGCAATATTGCTCTCTTTACTAACCTTGATGGCAAAGGCACGAAATGGTCGGCTCCGGAATTACTAAAAGCTGACAATAAGGTGTTTCGGATTATGGCGGGGAAAAATGGTTCAGTCCAGGGGCCTGCCGAAGCAAAGTGGGGCTACACCACTCTATCGGTTGCAGACTGGAATGATGACGGTCACGACGATATCCTAGTCAACTCCATCTGGCCCAAGCTTCAGTTGCTACGCAACACTGGAAGCGGCCTTACTCAAGAGCCTCTTTCCTTTTGGTCAAAAGAGGCACCACCCGCCTTCTACTGGTGGCAAAACCTTGCTGAAAACCTGCAGACTCAATGGCGAACGACCCCACTCGCAACGGATTTTGATGCGGACGGAAAGCTTGACCTCGTCATACTCGACCAAGAGGGATTCCTCACCTGCCAGAGCCGGAACCGAAAGGAAACCCGCCTCTTTCTTGATGAAGATCTTCAACCGGTGAGACTCAACGCCATCACAGCAGGAGGCTCAGGCCGGGTAAAACTCGCGGTGGTCGACTGGGACAGAGACGGGCGGCTCGACATCCTGACGAATTCCCAAAATACGACTTGGTGGAGAAATTGCAAGGATGCCGGAGACGGGAAGGTCATACTTAAAAAGATCGGCAACCTTGCAAAACGAAATGTGTCCGGCCATACCAGCAGCCCGACGGTTTGCGACTTTGATCGGAACGGGAAACCAGACCTGATCGTCGGATCAGAGAACGGGCGACTTTATTTTATCAAGCATGAAGACTGCGTGTCTTATCCACCCTCAACACTGAAACCTCGCAAGCCAAAAGAAGTCACTCCCCCACGTTTCTCAGGGCTAATCAGCGAAGAATTTATCTTCCAAAATGCCCCCCACAAGGAATGCCATGCCTCAACACTCGCACAAACCTCGCGGGGTCTAGTTGCCGCTTGGTTCGGAGGCACTAAAGAAAAAAACCCGGATGTCGGTATCTGGTCGAGTTACCATGACGGGAAGCGCTGGTCGTCTTCCCGCCAATGGGCTGACGGCTTGCAGCACAAGAACCTTCGCTACCCCTGCTGGAATCCTGTCCTTTACCAACCAGAAGGGAATAAACCGCTCATGCTCTTTTTCAAGGTCGGCCCCAACCCACAAGAATGGTGGGGTGAACTGATGCTGAGCTACGACCGCGGCCGCTCTTTCCAATCCGCGCAACGCCTTCCCGAAGGGATTGATGGGCCAGTTCGATCAAAACCAATACGTCTAAAAGATGGCGCTCTACTCTGCCCCTCATCTACAGAGCACGGTGATGATTGGCGTTTTCATTTTGAGAAACTGAACGACGGTAAATGGTCCCGCGTTGAGCCAAAACAGCAGCTCTTTCAGGTCATTCAACCAACCCTACTTAACCACCCCGACCAAAGGATCCAGGCTCTTTATCGCTCTAAACATGGGGCCATCATCACGAACGAATCAAAGGATGGCGGGGAAAGCTGGAGCACCCTTAAAAAGCTCGGTCTTCCCAACAACAACTCAGGCATCGAGGCTCTAACTCTAGCTGATGGCCGACATCTCCTCCTCTACAATCACCTCGGCGGGCAAGGCAATAATGGTTGGGGTAAACGGTATGCTATCCATCTAGCAATCAGCGATGACGGAATCATGTGGAAAGCTCTGGCAGTGATCGAAAAAGCGAAAGAAGGAGAATTTTCCTATCCGGCGATGATTCAAGCTAAGGATGGGCTTGTCCACATGACTTACACCTGGAACCGCAAGCGGGTAAAGCACGTGGTCATTGACCCCAAAATTCTAAAGCCTGGCGTAACCCTTAATGAGGAGGCGTGGCCGGAATGAAGACAGCCGACATCATCGTCCTCACTACCTATCTCGCCAGCGTCTTAGGGGTTGGCTTCTGTTTCGCTTGCCGCAGTAAAACTTCTGAGGGGTTTATGAAAGCAGGAGGGCGCTTACCCGGATGGGTCATCGGGCTCAGCCTCTTCGGAACCTATCTTTCTTCAAATACATTCATCGGCGTACCCGGCAAAGCCTATGCCGGAAACTGGAACGCCTTCGTGTTTTCACTCTCAATTCCGATCGCGGTTTTCATCGCTACAAAATGGTTCGTGAAATTCTACCGCAAAACCGGCGAAATTTCGGCCTACGAGCACCTCGAAAAACGCTTTGGCGTCTGGGCTAGGATCTATGCCGTAATCTGCTATCTCCTGACCCAAATCGCGCGCACCGCAACCATCATGCTTGGAGTAGCTATCGGCTTACAGCAAATCACCGGCTGGGATCTCACCAGCATCATCCTTGTTTCCGGAATACTAGTCACCGGCTATACCCTGATAGGAGGAATCGAAGCGGTAATCTGGACCGATGCCATTCAATCGATCGTCCTCACCCTGGGAGCGATCTTGGTAATTGGCACTATCCTCGCCAAGCATCCAGATGGCGTATCAAGCGCGTTTGCGATCGCAATCGACAACAAAAAATTCTCACTTGGCAGCTGGAACATAGCCGACCTAACCACCTCCACTGTTTGGATCGTCTTGGTATACGGACTTTTCATGAACCTGACAAATTTCGGCATCGATCAAAACTACGTCCAGCGCTACCATACCGCGCAAAGCGACGATGCCGCAAACCGTTCGCTGTGGATCGGTGCAATGCTTTATCTCCCAGTTTCACTCCTGTTTTTCCTGATTGGATCCCTGCTCTTCAGCTTTTACCAGTCAATGCCCGAGGAGATCGCAGCTATTCAGAAAATGGCCGGAGAAGGCAAGTTCGAAGACTCAATCCTCCCCCATTTCATGACTCATCACCTGCCAACAGGTCTTGGCGGGCTGATCATCGCCGCACTTGCTGCCGCAGCCATGAGCACGATCGACACAAGCCTGAACAGCTCCGCTACAATTACACTAAAAGATCTTTGGACCCGGCTATATCGCCGCGCGCAAGCCGTAAATGAAAAAGAGGCGATATTGGTCTTGAGAGTTTCAACCGTCGTCTGGGGCATCATCGGAACCAGCACAGCTCTACTCCTCACCAGCAAGACCAAAAACATCCTCGATATCTGGTGGCAACTGTCAGGTATCTTCGCGGGTGGTATGCTGGGTCTGTTTCTGCTTGGACTCATTGTGAAGAGGGCAGGAAACGCAGCCGCAGCCACCGGAGTGACCTTGGGTGTCATCGTGATTTTCTGGCTCAGCTCCTCGTGGATTCCTCAAAAGCTCCAACCCATGATTCACAGTAACCTCACTATTGTAGTCGGAACCTTAACCATTTTTCTGGTCGGGTTGGTCGTAAGCGCGTTTATGATCTCAAAAAGGGAACCGGGAAATTCACCCTAAGTCGCTGAAAATAAAAAAAGTAACGGCGATGGGAATCGATCCTCAAAACAAACAAAGAACATCAAGAAGTTACCGATGGTTAGCTGAAGAGAGAATTAACGGGAAACGGATTTATGGCGGCAGTTACTGCCACGAATACTGCTGAAAATTTGTTTGACTATAAACATCGCAAGAATTAGGTCAAAGGGATGTCATCACTATTTAAGCTAACTCTCTCCGTCATCGGGCTTTTCTCAATCTCACTCGGCTCAGCGTTTGCTGCGGATGCAATTAATGACAAGTGCCCAATCAGCGGCAAGGCTGTTAATGATTCAAAGCGTGTAGAACTTGTTGCTAAGTTTTGTTGTGGCAAGTGTATTGCAAAATTCAAAAAAGACCCTACGGCTTATGCCGCTAAGGTTGCTAAGGCGGCTGACGGCAAATGCGCTTTCAGCGGCAAAGATGCTAAAAAGGAAACAAAAATCAGTATCGCAGTGTGCTGTGGAAAGTGCAAAAAGAAGGGGGACGCGGATCCAAAGGCCCTCTTTGCAAAGCTTCAAAAGAAGAAGAAAAAGGAGGAGTCATAATCTTTCCTAAGGATAATTTTTAAATCAATCTTGCTTACGAATGGCGTTCAGAAATGGGCGCCATTTTTGGGTTACAGGAAAGATTATACAGTCTCACGCAGAAAGGTTCGTGTGCCTTTTTCCAAAGAAACCATTTCCGGGGTCGGCCTTCTTGCACCAACGAACTAATACCCCAGATCAAGGTAGGCCAAACCCTCACCCTCCAAAATTTTGTCTTGCCTTCAATACGAACCACCCCGTGGCTTATGGCTGGTCACAGACCTAGTGGGAGCGAGAGGGTTTCTTACATATTTGACTGCTCAGCTCCTCTTTTTTACAATGTAACGATGATAGCAGGCTAAACTCTTTGATTATGAAAAGTATCCCCCTACTCATCGCCATCTTAATACTTCAGCTCTTCGCGGCCATGGCCGCTGAGCTTAACGCGCTTTCGCCAGGCACGAACGAGGTTCATATCAGACACGACGGTGAATTAAGGCGAATGATTATCACGACCCCGCAAAGCTTTGACCGTAAGAAACGCTACCCCGCTTTATTCTGCTTTCATGGCGCAGGTGGCAAAGCGGAAGGCCAAAGTAGAAGGTGGAGCCCTCAGGCAGATAAGCGGGATATTTTTGTCATCAGCGCAGAAGCCATACAGCCTTTTTCAAAGTGGAATTTCAAAGACAATTTCCATCCTAGAAACGATGACGACGTCGGTTTCGTTGAGAAAGTAATTAAAAGCTTAATCGCAAACAAAAGCATTGAACCTACAGCCATTTATACTACCGGACATTCCAGCGGCGGACTTTTCAGCTATCGCCTGGCGAAAGAACTCGACTTATTCGCAGCCGCGGCGCCCATGAGTTGCGGCATGGCAAAAGAAGCGCACGAGCCAGGCGAAAAAACTCACCCTATCTCAATTATACAGATTATCGGCGACCTGGACAAAAGCTTCAACGGCTCATCCAATGATAGAGTGACGATGTACTCGGCAAAGGAAAGAATTGATATCTGGCGAAGATTTAATGACTGCCAATCCGAGCCAGTCACCACAAAGCACGGCGAAAAGATCACGCTTCACACCTACAGCAGCCTAAGCGGCCACCAGGTGGCATACTGCAAAGTAAGCGGCGAAGGCCATCACCTCAAAAGGGAGCTCCGCGATGCCGCAGATGAACTCGCCATAGATTTTTTACTCAAGCATAATAAGGAGCAGGAACGCCCCTTAAAATCTCGTCGAACAAAGCGTTGATGCTTATACTTAGAACCATATCAACCCCCTATCTCCCCCCTCTCTGATCTCCTCTACGGTGGCCCCAAGCGCCCCACCCCAAAAGCAAATCCCTAGCATTCAGTCTAATGAGAAACCCAATGAAGATTGTGAAACTACTCGCGGCTATCGCCTGCCTACTGCCAGTCGCCTCCACCTTTGCTCAGGATCAATGGTCGCAGTT
>DCQM01000119.1 GCA_002323895.1 Akkermansiaceae bacterium UBA1518 | reverse complement strand
GGCCGCTATTTTTTATGAATCTCACTCTAGATTGCCAAGGTGTTGATTTTACGGCGAAAAACAGCGATGGGAAATTCTCTTAACGAAACCTATATCCAAAATAGATATTAAGATGTCTTAATCACCCTCATGCTTTTAAACTTCAGACACAAATCTCTAGCCAGCCGCAGCTCTACGCCTATCGTTCGATCGCGTGTCCACATTCTCATTCCAGTCCCTAAATCTCCGAGCCGAAATCGGTGGAAACTCCTATTCTCTCAATCTAGATGGAACTTTGATTCTCCTTGATGCCGGGATGCACCCTAAAGAAAATGGACTAGATGCTCTTCCCCGCTATCAGGATGTTCCATTCGATAGCGCCGATGCAATCATCATCTCGCACTCCCACCTAGACCACATCGGAACTCTTCCGGTGGCTCAGCGGGAGCAACCTTCGGCACCTGTTTATCTCACCGCACCCTGCGCAGCGCTTGGTGAGGCTCTGCTTCACAACTCGGTCAATGTTATGAGCAGTCAAAGGGAGGAATTAGGAATTACCGACTACCCTCTCTATCATCATCGCGAAATCGATCACCTCCGCGATCGCTGGATGATACGACCCTATGAAAAAACTTTTTCACTCGATCCCCTTGGAGAAACGGAGACAACGGTCACTTTTTATGACGCCGGTCATATTTTAGGATCAGCAGGAGTTCTGATCGAGAAGAATAACAGACAAATCTTTTATACTGGAGATGTTAACTTCAAGGGTCACTCGCTCATCAAAGGGGCCCGCTTCCCTCAGCTCAATGAGCCCGATCTCCTGATCATGGAAACAACAAGAGGGGCTGACGAACGCCCCACCAATTACACCCGTGCCGATCAAGAAAAACTTCTTGCGAAAGGGATCCGGAATGCGATCGAAGCTGGTGGTTCAGCCCTCATTCCGGTCTTCGCGATAGGCAAAACACAGGAAGTGCTCACGATGATCGATAACTTTAAAACCGAAGGTTTAATTCCGGATCAGACCCCAGTTTTTATGGGTGGTCTTAGCACAAAGATGACGATGATTTACGACAGCTTCTCAGGCTCGACGAGGCGCCATCGCCCCAACTTCGAAATCCTCCGCGACATGAAGGTTCACACAGGGAATAAAAGAAGGCGTGCACCCATTGAATACAAACCTGGAGCGATCTACTGCCTGTCCAGCGGTATGATGAGCGAGAAAACCACCTCCAACATTTTCGCGCGCAGCTTCCTCCAGAACCCAGCTAACTCCCTCCTCTTCGTAGGCTACGCGGAACCGACCACTCCTGCCGGTGCGATCAAGAAAGCTTCGTCGGGCGATGTCATTCGACTCGATGGAACTCATAAAGTGCAACTCAATTGCACCGTCGAAGAATTTGATTTCTCAGGACACGCGCGTCGTGAAGAACTTTTAGAATTTGCCGTCAAAGCACGCCCCAAGAAACTCCTTCTTGTTCACGGAGACCCTGATGCCGCCAGCTGGTTCGAAAAAAAACTCGCTGAGGCCCTGCCGGAAACTGAGGTCATCATTCCCCAGCCAAAGGCTAAGATTCTCTTTTGAAGGCCGGCACCATTTCCTCCAAAATCCCGAGGAGAGTTTTCTTCTCACGGGGGATGAGGTGATTATCAGCTTCACGAGACAACTCTTCGCTAAGATGGCAGTAAACCCAGACAGGCCCTTGAAAGACAGCGAATGAATCTTGCCCTGCCTGGACCGAAACCCCTCTAACTAAGCCGCAAAACAAACGAACGAAACTTCATAGTGGTATTTTTTTACGTCTTACAACAGCGCGTCTATCCAAACTTCTTTTACTGCCCTAACAGTCTTGCCAGCCTGCTCGAATATTTTGCCCCGATGAATTCTCAGTTCCTCATCATTCTCAAAATCCAAACCAATCAGAGCGCGACCCACACGCTCCCCTGTATAAGTGTAATTGAAGTAGCACAGACTGGTTGTCGAACTGATCGCATTCATGAATCCAAGCAAAGCTCCAGCTCGCTCCGGAAACTCAACCTCCACGAACAAGGGTGAAGCGAAGAGAGCCGGAGTAAATGGAATCACTCGAAACCTAGTCGCACCATGTCCTGTGACATCTTCCGAGCTTTCCTCCTTTTGGGCGATCCATTTTTTAAACTCAGCGGAGGCTAAATCGGGAACATCAACACTTAACAGTGGTCTTTGTGGCTCGTTCTTTGTCCGCCCATACTGCAAATCCATAATGCTCACGCCAGCTGGCAAATCAGTCAAAAGTCGAGCCAAGGAACCTTTTTCTTCCGGAATAATAAATCGCCAACTCCGATCACGCTGCGGATTGATCCCCGCCTGCCGAGAGACATCAGCAAATTTTGCAAAATCCATGTTCGCACCACATAAAATGGTAAGAACTTTTTCGTCCGGCTTAATCTCGCCCGCCTCATGATGCTTTAAAAAACCGGCCAAACTCATTGCTCCACTCGGTTCAGGAATCACACGCAAACCATCCCAGTGTGACTTAATTGCTGAAGAGACCTCCCCGTTCGTCACCGTGACAATCTCGTCGAGGAGATCCCGACAAAGTGGATACGTAAACTTACCAACCTGCGTCACCGCCGTCCCATCGCAAAAAACATCAACATAATCTAAGGGAACCGGCTTCCCCATCTCAATGGCAGCCTTCATCGAAGCCTGATCCACACCCTCAACTCCGATTACTTTCACCTTTGGCCAAGAACTCTTTAAGAGGGCTGCAACCGCCGAAGCCATGCCGCCGCCTCCAACCGCCACATAGACTCGATCAAACGGTCCCTCCCCGGAGGTGAAAATTTCATCTGCAAGGGTCCCCTGTCCTGCCATGACCTCGATGGAATCGTAAGGCGGAATAAAAATCGCTCCGGTCTGCGCAGCATGTTCAAGCGCAGCCGTCTGCGCCTCCGCAAAACTGTCACCAGTCAACTCGATTGAAACACTATCACCTCCATGTGCCATCACAGCTTTCCGTTTCACTAGAGGTGTTGGCTTAGGCATATAAATAAAGGCCTTGGTTCCCAACTTCCGAGCCGCCAAGGCAATTCCTTGTGCATGGTTTCCAGCTGAAGCTGCGACCACACCACCCTCCAGCTGGGCCGGAGTGAGACAAGCCATCGCATTAAATGCTCCCCGCCATTTATAAGCTTTAATTGGCCCTAGATCCTCACGCTTCACCCAAATCGACTGATTAACGCCCTCAATCACCATCGGCTCCAGAGGGGTTGCATTGCCAATCTGATACACCCGTGCACGGGCCTGATGGATCGCCTCAAGCAGCTGATCAACTGGATTTCCTTCGCTCACGCCTCACCTTTCTCAAAAATCTACCAGAAACACACGCCTCAATCGCTCCCCCCTAAAAATGCAGCAGCCCCGTCAATCTCCTAAGAAACTAAACAGGGCTACTGTCCCCCCCAAATTGTTAAATCTGCTAACAGAAAACCATTTACAATCCTTCTATACAAGCACTTTATCACACTAACAGGCTTAACAGAATGGATTTACGCTGTTCAAGTTCGTATCAGCTCCTAGAGTCCCGCCGCAATGAGCGACGAAAAAACGCCCACCCAGCCCCAATCTACCTCCGAGGAACTCATTGCCGTCCGGCGAGAGAAACTAGCGAAACTCAAGGAATTGGGCCTCGATCCTTATGGCGCTGCGTTTGAGACCACGACTACCCCTGGCGAACTCAAGACCAATTTTAACGACGATCAACCCGTGAAGCTCGGAGGACGACTTCTAGCCATTCGCGACATGGGTAAATCCGTTTTCGCAACACTCGGCGATGCCCATGGTCGTATTCAAATCTATCTCAATAAGAAAGGAGTCTCCGAAACCGACTGGGAAGCTTACCAGTGCCTTGACCTCGGCGACTGGATCGGGGTCGAAGGAGAGACCTTTACTACCGGCAAAGGCGAGCCATCGGTCAAAGTTGAGCAGCTCACTATTCTCTCAAAGGCGCTCCGACCTATGCCTGATAAGTGGCATGGACTATCCGATCGTGAGACAAAATACCGCAAACGCCACCTTGACCTCATGTCGAACCAGGAAAGCGCAGACCTCTTCATCATGCGCTCGAAGATTGTGGCCGAAATACGTAATTTCCTTCACGAGCGTGACTACCTCGAAGTTGAGACCCCAATGCTTCACGACGTGGCCGGTGGCGCTGCCGCCAAGCCTTTCGAGACTCATCACAATGCACTCAGCATGCCGCTCACTATGCGTATTGCGCCTGAGCTCCACCTCAAGCGCCTCCTCGTTGGCGGCCTCACTAAGGTCTTCGAACTCAACCGCAACTTTCGTAACGAAGGCATCTCGCGCCGCCACAACCCTGAGTTTACGATGCTTGAAGCTTATCAAGCTTTTGGCGACTTCGAGATCATGGCAGACCTCGTCGAAGAAATGGTCTGCCACCTTGCTCAAAAATTCTTTGGCACCCTTCAGATTGAGCACAAAGATGAAAACGGAGAGCATCTCCGCAACCTTGATCTTTCGCGACCTTGGAAGCGTGCTCCCTACCAAAGTCTCATCAAAGAAGCCGCTGGCGACGATTGGTTCGACCTTTCGCCAGAAGGGCGCCGCACCAAGGCCCAGTCGACATTTGGCCTTGAGATCCATGACCATCTTGAAGATTACGAGGTCACCCAGCAAGTTTTCGAGAAGCTGGTCGAAGAGCACACCTTTAATCCATGCTTCGTGACCCACGTTGACTCCAAGCTCATTCCGCTCGCTAAGGAGAACCATCAAAACCCCTCATTAATCGACGTTTATGAGCTCATTATCAACGGTCAAGAGATCTCCCCCGGCTATTCTGAACTCAACGATCCGGACGTTCAACGCCGTCGTCTTCAGGACCAAACCGGTGGTGAAGCCCAAGAAATCGACGAGGATTTTGTGGAAGCGCTCGAGCATGGCATGCCTCCCGCAGGCGGCATTGGTATTGGCATCGATCGCCTGATCATGCTCCTCACCGGAGCACCAACCATCCGCGACGTTGTTCTCTTTCCTCAGCTCAAACGAAAAGATTGATCGCTTGCCTACTTCTCCTCAACTCACCCGGCGCGGAAACCCGAAATTCCATGAGATAGAGAAACTCCTCCTATTGGCCTACTGAATCCTACTCCCAAAACCTTTCGGGGCATGTCTAGTAGATTCCCTATAATTTCGTAAAAGCGGTTGCTGCAGAAGACACCGCATAAAAAGAAACGTAATTTGAGAGATCTTAAGGTGAGAGAGGGTTTTATATCTCGAAAAGTAGGCTGCAATCTCCCTCTGGCCAACGATCCTTGCCAGACACAAACATCCAAAAAGATATGAGACTGCCACTTCTTCTTGCCGCCCTGACCACCGCTGCCCTTGCCGCAAACGATTGGCCCCGTTTTTTGGGCCCCAAAGGAGACGCCACCTCAAGCGAATCTGGACTAATCAAATCGTTCCCAAAAGACGGCCCAAAAATCGAGTGGACTGCTGAACTTGAAGGTGGATTCGGTGGAGCCGCCATCTCGGGTGATGAAATTTTCCTCGGTGATCGTGTTGAGCAAGAAAAAGATATGCTCCTTTGCCTCGACTTCAAAACCGGCAAAGAAAAGTGGCGCTACGAGAGTGAATCCGAAGGCGAACCTTCTTTCCCCGGCTCACGCAGCGTCCCCACTGTCGAAGACGATGCCGTCTATTTTCTCGGAAGCTTCGGCGAAGTTTTTCGTATCAACCGGAAAACCGGGAAAGCCGATTGGAAGATCAAACTCTCCGATCGCTATCCAGACGCCACAACACCCAAGTGGGGATATGCCCAATGCGCTCTTATTGTCGGTGACACTCTCATTGTAATGCCATTTGGTAAGAACACTGGTATCGCCGGCTGGGACAAAAAAACAGGTGCGGAGCTTTGGAAAAGCGGAGACATTGGCAACACCCATTCTTCACCCACGGTCGCAAACTTCGGGGGAACAGAGCAAATCATTCTTCTCACCACTGGAAATGAAGGGGGCCTTAACAGCTTTGATCCTAAATCCGGGAAAAATCTCTGGTCGAGCCAACTCTACAAAAATCGAATCCCTATCACTATCCCGGTCCAACTCAGTGAAGACCGCCTTTTCGTCTCCGGCGGATATGATGGTGGATCCAAGATGCTCTCGGTAAAAAGATCGGGTGATAGCTTCAGAGTTAGTGAACTATGGACCACGAAAAAAGGAACCCAGATTCACCCTCCCTTCGTCATCGGAAACCACCTCTACTTTCTTGCCAACGAAAACTCCAACCATAAGACGGCTACCCGGCGCAAAAAAGGCGGCTTAGTCTGCTACAATCTCGAGGGGAAAGAACTATGGAGCACCGGAAACGATCCCTTTATGGGCCGTGGAGCAAGCCTCTACGCCGATGGAACCTTGATCATTCAGGATGGAGAAAACGGAATCCTCCGCCTCGTTGATCCTTCGCCCAAAGGCTTTAAACTCCTAGCTCAAGCTAATGTCTTTGGAACTGATCCAAAGAGTAAGAAAGACCTTCGCTACTGGAGCCCAATGGCTCTCAGCAAGGGCAAACTCTTAATGCGCGGACAAAGGAAACTCCTCTGTGTTGATCTCAAAAAATGATGTGATTACGCCCTCCCATCGTTCCGAACCCCTCGGGACCGCCTGAAAGCAGGATATCGTCCATCCCATCTCCATCCAAAGCCACAATCATACGGCTTTGTTCCACAGACAATCAAGTCTGCCGAATCCTTCCCCTGTGCCAATTGCCCAACGAGATCCAATCAAAAGAAACCTCTTAAAAATTTCATAAGTTTTCCTAGCGGCGTTGGGACTGGGCAGTAGGCAGAAATTCCCGTAACTTCTGAATGCGAGTTTTACTCACCGGGTGGGTACTCAAGAGCTCCGGAGTCCGGTTTTCGAGGCTTGCTCCCATTCTTTGCCAAAAAGTGATGGCCTCGATCGGGTCGTAACCGGCGCGCGCCATAAAAAGGGTCCCGATCCGATCAGCCTCCAGTTCTTGCGAACGCGAAAAAGTCAGGCCAAAAGCAATCTGCCCTCCTTTATGAGCCCACTGTCCAAGTCTCTGGCTATTTTCGTCGCCGCTCAAAACAGCACCGAGGAGCGTTCCACCCAGCGCGATAGTTTGATTCCGCTGAAGCCTCGACTGAGCATGGTTTGAAGTCACGTGAGCCATCTCATGGGCGACCACTGCAGCAAGCTGGCCATCGGTCTGAGC
>DCQM01000193.1 GCA_002323895.1 Akkermansiaceae bacterium UBA1518 | reverse complement strand
CCAGTTAATTTACACCTAACATTGTCATGAGTTCTACTACCGTTAAAAATACAGATATGTCCGAAAAGAAGGAGAAAGTGCCCGCTACTGCTGTAGCAAAAGGAGATGAAAAGCTTGTTGCCGCTCGTAAGAAAAACTTGGATCTTGCGATCACCCAGATTCAAAAAGATTTTGGTGAAGCTGCTATTATGCGCTTGGGGGATGATCGGCGAATGGATGTGGAAGCCATTCCAACTGGGAATCTCGTCATTGATCGAGCTCTCGGGGTGGGTGGTTTCCCACGCGGTCGGATCGTTGAGATTTTCGGACCAGAATCGTCTGGTAAGACCACGCTAACTTTAACCGCAATTGCCCAAGCCCAGAAGGCTGGAGGTCTCGCGGCTTTTATCGATGTTGAGCACGCTCTTGATCCTCAGTATGCTCGTCGTCTTGGCGTGAATTTGGATGACCTGTTAGTCTCGCAACCTTCTTCTGGAGAAGAAGCGCTTCAAATTGTTGAGACTCTTGTTCGCTCCAATGCTATCGACGTCGTTGTTCTAGATTCAGTGGCGGCGCTGGTAACGAAACAAGAACTCTCTGGGGAAATTGGAGATTCGACCGTTGGAACGCAAGCCCGTCTTATGAGTGCGGCAATGCGGAAGCTGACTGGCTTTATTTCCAAAGCGCGTACGACTTGTATCTTCACAAACCAGATTCGTGAGAAAATTGGCGTTATGTTTGGAAGTCCCGAGACGACTCCGGGCGGACGGGCACTCAAGTTCTTTGCTTCTATTCGAGTTGATATTCGCCGTATTGGTCAAATTAAAGCGACTGACGGAACCGTTCAGGGAAGTCGTACGAAAGTAAAGATCGTAAAGAACAAGGTCGCACCTCCGTTCACAGATGCGGAATTCGACATCATGTATAATGAAGGAATCTCCTCGGTTGGGTCCTTGATAGATCTCGCTCAGGAATTCGAAATTATTCAGAAGCGTGGAAGTTGGTTTAGCTATGATGGTTCACAGCTGGGCCAAGGACGCGATGCAACTAAGACTGCGCTTAAAGAAGATGAGGCTCTTTATGCCGAGATCGAAGAAAAGGTGAAGGCAGCGATGGCGGAATAATAGGTCAGAAAAATTTACGGGTTTCACTGTTTTGATCCTGCGGGTCTCATTTGACTCGCGGGATTTTTTGCACGGAGTGAGTGACTAAGCTACTTGTCACAAGCTACATTTTAAGCGTAAGATTTCAGATTTACTAGAAATGTTCATAGAGCGAAGTGCTGTGGCAATTGTCCGGCCTAGAATAAAGGCTTGAGGTGGGCAAGTTTGAGGCCAACTGAGCCTCGCAAAAGATTTCGTTATTACATAGTGAGGGTAATTTCTGCTCATCGAGGAAAGGCGGGCTTACAAGCGAATCTTCTAGGATGATAAGCATGATTTTTCGAAGGCTTCTTCCCGAAATTCCAAGGCTTTGGAACAGCCTTATTCTAAAGGGAAGCCTCAAATTTTGGACTACGATTATTTCGATCAATACTTGAACGATTGGGGAATGTGGGAAAGCCTACGGCCCTGCACTCATGCCAGAGAACACCACATTTGTTGAAATCGGAAAGGCTATCGAAGATCATAATTCGTTTGTTGTCGTCAGTCACGTTCGTCCGGATGGAGATGCTATAGGATCGATTCTGGCACTTGGCCACGCCTTGGAAAAATTGGGTAAATCAGTGCGCTATCTAAATAATGATGGATGTCCTTCAAGTTTGAAATTTTTACCAGGTTCGGAGAAGGTCGAGGTTTCCAAAGAAGCCGGGGTTTTGGATGTCGAAGTCGCCTTCTCTTTGGATACGGCAGCTCATACGCGGATTGGCGAGGGGAGTCTCGAGGCGATAAAAAATGCAAAGCTTTTGATTAATATTGATCATCATATTTCCAATCCAGCTTATGGAGATTTGAACTATATTGATTCAAAAAGTCCGGCTACTGGTCAGATTATCTACGAGTTATTAATCGCGCTTAATCTCCCGATTTCAGAGGTTTCACGAGATTCGATTTATGTGGCTGTTTCAACAGACACTGGGTCGTTTCAATATCCCGGCACTACTCAAAGAACTTATGAAATGGCCGCTGATTTGGTAGGGCGGGGATTGAATGTGGGAGAAATCAATCAATTGACTTACGATAACCAACCTTACCGGAAAGTTGAGCTGATGAGGGTTCTTCTAAATAGCCTCGATCGGAGCCAAGACGGAATGCTTGTCTGGTGGGATCTCAAGATAGAGACTAAAATCGAATTGGGTTTAGTGGATGATGATACCGAAGGAATGATTGACATTATTCGTTCAGTTCAGGGGGTAGTGGTTGCGGTCTTCTTTGAAGATCTAGAAGGTGGGAAAGTGCGCGTTTCGATGCGCTCAAAGGATTCACGTGTGAATGCTAGCGAAATCTGTGGATGTTTTGGTGGTGGTGGCCATTCGCTTGCAGCTGGAATTCGGATGGCGGGGCCCTTGGAGGATGCCCGAGAGAAAGTTTTGTTGGAAATTCGAGAGTCGATAAAGCGGGCCGGAATCTCATAGTGAACTGATTTGATGCAAAATTCTAACGATCTGCCAAGTGGCGTGCTCTTGATTGACAAGGCACCTGGAATGACTTCTCACGATGTGGTTGCGATCGCTCGTCGCCAGCTCAATATGAAAAAAATTGGCCACTGTGGGACACTTGATCCGATGGCTACCGGCCTCCTCATGCTGGTCATAAATCGTGCTACGAAGATCCAGGATCTTTTAATGAGTGAGGACAAAACCTACGCTGGAACCCTCACTCTTGGAGCGACGACTTCGACTCAGGACAAGGAAGGCGAAATTGAGGTAGAGAAAGAGGTTCCTGACTTAAATGCCGAGCAGATCTCTGCTGCTTTTGATAAATATACTGGTGACTTTGAGCAGATTCCTCCAATGGTATCGGCCATAAAAAAAGATGGAGTGCCATTATATAAACTGGCAAGGAAAGGCCAAGTGGTCGAACGGAAGCCACGTTCCGTCTATGTGAAGAATTACGATCTCACCAAAATTAATGTGCCAAATGTTGATTTTGTGGTCGATTGTTCGAAGGGATTTTATGTTCGAACTTATGCTCATGATATTGGGCAGGATCTGGGATGTGGAGCTCATTTAAGTGCGCTCCGCCGGACTCGTTCTGGAAAGTTTACTCTCGAGCGTGCCGTGCCAGTGGCTGTATTGAAGGAAGCGAGCACGGAAGATCTTGTGAATTCGTTTATTAGTCTTGCTGAAATTTCCCTGATGCGTGGTGCTTGATTTTTCACGATCATTTGACTGTAGCTTGATCCCAGTATGAGACGTTTTCCGATTATATTCGCTGTTCTTAGCCTCCCTCTTTACCTTCTCGATCAGGTAACGAAGTGGTGGGTAGTTATCCGGTTTCGCGAGCCGCTATCGAATGACTTCCATACTCCCGATGAGCATGTAGCAGTAATTGAGGGTTTTCTTTGGTGGTGGCGAATTCATAACCAGGGGGCTGCCTTTGGGTTGGGAAATGGGACTTCGTGGGCTCCTTTTGTTTTCCTTATAGTTTTAATTTTTGCCTTGGTCCTTATTTTTGTTTTTTGGAGAAAGGGTGCCTTTGCTAATAGGCCCGCGAGACTGGCTGCGGCACTCTTGGTTGCAGGTGTTCTAGGCAATTTGACGGATCGGTTATTCCAGGGGTTTTGGCTAGAGAAGCACAAGGAAAAGTCCTTTGTAACAAGGCTCTCCAAGGGTTACGTTGTTGATTTTATTCGCGTGAAATTACCCGGATATGAGAAGATTGCTCCGGCGAGCCGGGGCTTCTTCCCAACCTTTAATGTTGCTGATTCCTGTATTTCAGTAGCAGCCGTTTTACTCTTTCTTTCGGCATTTCGTCCGGAAGAATCTAAGAAAGAGACAGAGGACTTGTCTGAAGATTAGGTCTTTCTAGGCCGGCGTTGTTCCTTGAGCTGGCGTGCGATAACTTTAGCTTTAGCTCTCTGATACCGGGTCTTAGGAAGAATCTTTGGCATTAAAGCCGAGAGAATGTAGACAAACGGATAAGCTAGAATGAAAAGGAGTATGCCCAAGGAAAGAAACCCAAGAATAAAACTTCCGCCGTTGAGATACTCTTCCTCCATTCCGGGGAAAATACTGAGTGGAATTTGAATCTTCTCGAGGAGGGGAGGGATAGGAATGTGCAAAGAGCCCCTAAGGAAGTCGCCAAAATTTTCCTGAAAGAGGACGATAGGGATCTGGGTGATGGGATTGGTGACCCAGCAAGCGGCCAAGGCGATTGGGATATTAGCCCGAAAAGGGACCGCCCAAATTCCAGCCAAAAGCATTTGACCTGGGATCGGAAGTTGGGAAGCAAAAAGACCAATCGCTAGGCCACTCGCCACGGAGTCGCGGCAAGGGTGCCAAAGATCTCTTTCGAACATTGGTAAAATTGTTCTCTGAAGCCAGATGCGTCGACGAATCCCCGGACTTCTCAGAAAGCGGTAGGTTTTCCGGACAATTCGGAGATAGCGACGTTTCAGCCCTGAGGTCATGAATGGTAGAGGATGACTTTGATAAATTTGAAACGAGAAAAATGCCTACCAAAGAGCATTAAACTCCTTGGTGGTTTTACTCAAACGAATTCGCTCAAGGTATTCTGTTACCTCATCACACCAAGGTCGGAATTCTTCTGGGATAGGAGCTTCTTTTTGGATCCACTCGCCAGTTTTGGGGTGAGTGATTCCCAAGCGCCAGGCATGAAGCATAAGCCTAGAGGCCCTAAAAGGTTGGCGGACTGGTTTACTGTAAATGGGATCTCCAAGCAGGGGATGCCCAAGAACACGATTGTGCACCCGGATCTGATGCGTCCTGCCAGTATGCAATGCGCAAAGAATGAGTGACGTCCCATCCTTCGCAGTGTGAAGTCGATGAAGGTCAGTAACTGCGGGTTTTCCGGTCCCTGGATTACAGACGTCCATTCTCTGACGGTGAACGGGGTGGCGTGCGATATTATTGGAAACAGTTTGATGGGCCACCTTCGGTTCTGATTGTGCGACGCAGAGGTAGAGTTTTATTGTTGTGCGCTCTGAAAATTGTTGAATTAAATGTTTGAGTGCAGAATTAGTTTTCGCGGCGACTATGCAGCCGGACGTGTCCTTGTCTAGGCGATGAACAATGCCTGGTCGGTTATCTCCCCCTTCTTGCGCAAGTTTACCCGAGCAGTGATGAAGCAAAGCATTTACCAGTGTCCTGTCTTTGTTTCCGGCAGCAGGATGAACTACCATACCGACTGCCTTGTTAACTACGATCAGTTCGTCATCTTCGTAAAGAACCGAGAGTGGAATATTCTGTGGTTCTGGCTCATGTGGTATGGCTTCCGGAACATGAACGGAGATTGAATCACCTAAGCTTACGGAAGCACGAGCTTTTACTTGGGTGCAGTTCAAGAGGATATGCCCTTCCTTGATCAAGCTTTGAATACGTGAGCGCGATAGTTCCGGCAGTGCTAAAGCAAGAAAGGCATCAAGCCGTTTACCATCCCCATCTGAGACCTTAAGCGTCATTACAACAGAGGAGTTCTTAGCCGCGGAAGAGAATGAGGATCCCGGCAAAGAGGCAACCTGTGAGATTTGCCACAAGGTCCCAGCCGGTGTTGACATATCCTCCAACGTTTGTCTCTGGAATTATGAGAACAGCGATGAACTCAATAATTTCATTTAAAGCTCCAAGCCCCATTCCGGCAAAAATACAAAGCGCTATCATACCCAAGGAAGGAAAGAGCTTCCTACCTAAGCGCTGCTGCACGCTCGCTCGAAGAGCTTCCCATGTGAGCCAGGTGCAGGCTCCGAAGCCAAATGTATGGACGCAGTGATCATATTTAAGCCATTGTCCTGCTACCCACCATGAATAGAGGACTTGGTTTTCGCCATCAAAATTCCATCCATCTGGTATCCGAACTAGCCCACCAGCAAAGTGCACTGCTCCCCAAAAAGCGAAGCACCAGAGGAGAAAGTTGGAGAAATTAACGCGCGCATGCATTAGGGCTACAACACCCGCGACTATGATAAAGAAAGGAATGTAAACTTTGAGAAATTCCCAATTTTGCTGTGTCACTGCGGCACTGATGGCAGCGACCAGATAAAGCGCAACCGCGAGGATAATGGAGCGGGGGTATTTTGCTTTTCTCATGGACATTCGGAAAGATACTAGATTTCGAGCGAAATCGCGAGAGTAAAGAATAAGCTACTTTTCATAGGTAATCACCCGATATTCTAGGTCACGAGTATGGTAGGCTAGCCGAATTAAGGGAAATGCTAATAAGAGGGAAGGCCTCGTTATGATTTTTTTCAACAAGGTAACGAGTAGATATGGTTTTCGGAGAGGGAGCTGGATCGACCTCCAAAAGATTGCCGACCAAGTCGGAGCAACTTCTCTTGAAAGATCCTGTGAATGGACTTTTTGAAGATCTTTCGCGTTGGAGGAGAGTGAAAAGACAGAACGCCATGGTGGAAGATTCCCGGTTGTTGCGAGGTGTCGGAGGAAAAAACGAGAGCCTGTCTCAGAGAACCAATCGCAGATCACGATTCGCCCACCTGGTTTTAGCGCGGGGAGTGTGTGCTCAAGAAAGTCCTCAAAGGAATCGAAGTGCGAGAGGCTTTCGACCGCAATAATCCCTGAAAGTGATTTTGGCTCGAGTTGTTGTTGAAGCCAATCTCCTTGAAGAATTGTTAATCGGGAGCGAGGAGTGATTTGCGAGGCTTGCCTCTCCGAGTTCGTATTCGCTAATACTTCGCAATGGAATTGATCCAAAATTTTGTGCGCGAGAATCCCGTAACCACACCCGATATCGGCGATCGTTCCTTTTGGGTCCAATTGCTTTAAAGCGAGATCGATAAGTTTCTCCCTCGCTTCTTCAATCGACTCATAACCTGTGACCCAAGCACCATGGTGAAGAGAATGTCCCCAAATCTCACGGTAGAGAAGGTCGAGATCATCATATAGATTTTTTGCCATCGATTAGGAAAAGAAAGCGGCTAAGCAGAGAAGTCCGGCGACCAAATCTCGGAGGTTCAAGTGTTTTGCTCCGGATGATTTTCTAAGAAATTTAAAGAGCGCTCCGGTAGGGCAGCCAAATTTACAGTATGCCAATGGACTGAAGATTGATGCGACAAGCCCTACAACGGCGACTGTAATGGTGGCGAAGCCGGCCGAACGCCAGAGCCAAGCATCAAAGCCTTCCCAGTCTGCCAGATTCCACGAGGCTCCTATGATAGTTGAAGCCACCAAGATGAGGAGGAAGAGAGCAGGCAACATGGAAAGAAGTTTATGTAGCTTTGCTGGGATCTTGATTGGCTTTACTGGGAGTTTTCCAAGCCATCTTTGCAAGAAGCCATGGGGGCAAAGCTGGTGGCAGTAGAGTTCGTGTCCTGTTGCCCAGGGAGTCAGGAGGGCTGCGGCGGCGAGAAAGAGGAGACCCCAAGAGTCGCTAAAGGGAAGCCCATGTCTTGCCCAGCCTAGGAGAAGGGCTTGGGAAAGAAGGTCCCCGAGAATGATTCCTAGAAAGACTACAACGATGATTTGCCAGAGAACACGGGCCCTAGGATTTCCTCGAAGGCTGGTAAAAGAAAAGAGGGTTGCGCCCATTGTTAGAGTGACGAGGGCGATATTACGCCAAGGAATTTTACGGGGGGGAGATTCGCGATCTGATTCAAATCTTGCGAGACGGCGAGCCACACTGTCGGCGATTGCCCACGACGTGTGCGTTGCTCCGCTAATACCTTCGATTTTCACTTGATCGATTGCAAGTATCTCTTTGATGGTCATCCCGTTGTAGAGGTTAAGCCAGTCCGGGTTTTCGAGAATTCTTTGGTAGTATTCCTCGTTATCGTAGCTTTTGCGAAAACGAATTCGGGTCACTTTCTTTGCCTCTCGATCAAGCACTATCAGGATGTCGGTTGGTCCTTGGTATCCATGAAGGTATTCTTGTGAGGGGGCTGTTCGAAGTGCGTAGCCAACAATCTTTAGGTCTTCGTTGTAAATGCATAGAACACCTGGCCAATCGGGGTGCTTTTTGATGGTTTCTGCTTCGGGTATTTCGGCTGCCAGGATTTCGGTGGGGAAAAGACGTGAAGTGGTGAGCCCACCAAGGCGCTCGATGATACTTCTTGAAATTGCGGCGCTGGTGAGAGTCGATCCCGTGACGGCGTCAATTTTGGGGTGACCGGGAGAGCCAAGGCTAAGACCGAGATGGGCTTTCCAAAAATTAGAATCGTCGACTACGGATTGAACATGATCTGGAGTGTCGGAAGATTCAATAATTTTAGCTTCGACCAGTTTTCCGGTTTTATCGAGGGCCAGAGCAAGGTTCGTGGGGCCCGAATATCCTTTAAGGTGATCGCACTGTGGTGAAGTGGTCAGGAAGTAGCCAAAAGAGCGGCCGTCTTGATCAAACACTTCATCGTTCTCAATACGAACTGCTTCGGGGAAGAGAAAGATGAAATTTTCTTCCGAGTAGGATGTGGTAAGGTCCGACTTTTCAAAGATTAGCCAAGAAATTATCAAGACAATCAGAAGTCGGTAGAGCCGAACCCAGAGCTCTGTCCCTTCTAGCATCTTGTCTATTTACTTTGATTTGAGAAGTTGAATGGCATCAATATGAAGATTGCCGGCTGCCTTTGAGGTGACCGTGAACATGGCAGGAAGGACATCGACAAAATCGAAGGACCCAAGGGAAGTGTAAGTTTTCTGGGCTGGCGTTTTAGTTTGATCAAGAATGATGGTCTCAGTTCCCTTAGCATGAGTGAGGACGAGCTCGGCTGCAGTTGTACGGTTATTGTGATTGAGCCAATGAACCCGCACCTCGTAATTTCCGGAATCTTTGACCCGAATGTTGTAGGTGGCTGATGCTGGATAGGGAGCATATTGGTAACCCAGTCCGTGATGTGGTCTAAGGCCATCGCCCTTTCTCCACGATCCCTCGAGCTTTGCTTTAACGTCGTCAAAAACGAGTCCCTTGAGGTTGATGATGTTCCGTTTCTGTGGTCTACCTCTGAGCCCGCCCTTGGGAATTGGTGGGATGGTCAGAGGGGCATTGAGGCTTTGCCTGCGGGCGCGGCCTGGCTTCTCAATTAGGTCGATCAAGAGGGGAAGGTAGTTTTGGTAAACTCCACGGGGAGAGGTTTTACGATTGGTAGCAATCCAGGCGGCCTTTCCGACCACTTCGCCCATCATTCCACAAGTGCGCATGACGCGGGTGGTGCCGAGGGCGCGGCGATCCACCGAAACACAGCGGCCTGCCATGAAAAGGTTGTCAATATTCTTAGAGTAGAAACAACGGTAAGGAATGTTGTAGCCGGACTTACGGTCAACCTTACGATCGTGCACTGCAATCGAAATAAAAGGGTTCTCTTTTGCGACCCCCTTTTGGAATTCCTTTTTTGGATAGTGAAGATCGATAGACCAAGTGGTGGGGACACTGGCATCGGGAAATTCTTTTTTTGCGGCGATATCATCTCCGGTGAGGATGATATCTCCTTCGATTCGCCGAGATTCACGGTTACCTCCAACAAATGCCATCCACATAAGTTTAGCGCTACTATCGGATTTTTTGATGTGGGCAAAGGCTCCGAAGTTTGCGCGAAGATTCCAGTCGCGGATTTCCTCAAGATCATTGATCGGGTGTTTGTCGTAGCCGCCCTCCCAGAACCATTCGGCTTTTTTAAATTTCTGATAAGGTCCGCGCGAACCATGAAGAGAGGGGTAATCGCCCTTGCTGAGCGGTAGCGCCCACGGCGTTTTTGGCCATTCGATTTTTTTGCCAGTATCTTTTACAGACCACATATTCGACATTCCCATATGACCTTTTTCAGCCATCATAAATTTGGCTCCAGCTTGTGCCCCAATAGTGCCATGCCCCGTGGAATCGCAGAAGAGAGATCCTGCAATACGGGTGAAAGCTCCGGTGGTGGTATCCACAGCGTCTACGGATTCGATTAGCTTGTCCTTGGTATTAGTGCGAAAGGCGAAGTGATTGAGGTAAAGGTCAATATTGTCTTCGGAGCGAACGACCTTCTCTTTCAAGTCATCGACAAACTCATGAATCAATCCTGGTGAGTCACGGGAGAAGTCAGAAAATTCGTTCACGATTTCGCCAAGGTGGGGAAATCTTCCGAGTTGGGTCCCGCCCATCGCCCAGACTTGAACTTCTGATGATCCATTGCCGCCGAGAATGGCTCGATCGTGAATGAGAGCGACTTTCAATCCGTGGCGGGCTGCCGAAATAGCTGCGCTAAGTCCAGAGTAACCACCTCCGATCACGACAAGGTCGTAATCGTTTTTGGTGGGCGGGATGGGGGGAAGTTTGAGAGCTTTTCTACGGAATTCAAAAAGGTCCGGGCCCTTAGTGGGGGGGATGTCCTTGACATCTTTGGTGAAATACAGAGCGTCACATCTTCCATTGAATCCGGTGAGATCTATCAGCTTGAGAGTTGTTTTTCTTGAGGTGATTTTAAATGTGCCTCCGCGTTGCCATTGCCAGTCCGCTCCTTCAGTTCCGAAAGTGGTGGCATCTCGTTTTCCACCAATACTGACGGCGAATTTCCCAGGTGCGCCTGGGGCGTTCCATTTGGCAACCCAGTCTTTGGTTCGGACATGGAGGCGGTATGTGCCGGTTGAAGGGAATGTCACTTCGGTTGTGGCATCGGCTACCGGAGTCCCTAGACCGTGCGCCATGAGGTAGGCGGATCCCATATTAAGAATAAACTGGGAGTCAACGGACCATCCTCCGCGATCTGAGAAGGCTTCGGCTTCCACAAAAAGAGACTCGGACCCGTGGAGAGAAGTTGTAATCAGTGCAATGAGGACAGGTTTTAACATTTCAGAGGGCATTACGACTTAAGTGTAACTATTTTTTCTTCGAGGTAGAGAGATTTCAGTGACAAATGACGCTGAGGAAAGGATGATGGAGCTGTGACCTGGAGGCTTTCAAAATTTGGGGAAAATCTCTGCGAGGGTAGCGGCATCGGAGAATTGATGGATGATTTGGGTGAGGCACTCGCTGCTGGTGGTAATGTTAAGATGTTGGGTGGTGGTCAGCCGGCTCATATTCCAGAAATTGATGCCGTTTGGCGTCATCGAATGCAAGAGATCATGAGCGATCCCGGAGGGCTTGAAAAAATGATTGGAAACTATGACGTTCCGGCGGGAAGTGAGCTATTTCGAAAGGCTCTCGCCAAACTCTTTCAAAAGGAATTTGGTTGGGAAGTCACTCATGAGAATTTCGCGGTTACGATGGGAGGTCAAACTGCGTTTTTCTTTTTATTCAACGCTTTGGCCGGAACATTCCGTGATGGTTCTCGAAAAAAAATTCTGCTGCCGTTAGTTCCGGAATATATTGGATACGCAAATCAATCAGTAGGCCCGGAATTTTTTGAAGCGCTTCCGGCGCGTATTGAAAAAATAGGACCACATGAATTCAAGTATAGGGTCGACTTCGATGCGGTAAATCCCGGTGATGATATTGCGGCGATTTGCGTTTCTCGGCCGACCAACCCTTCAGGAAATGTTCTGACTGATGATGAGATTGAGAGACTTAGAGAAATCGCAAGAGAGCAGAGTATTCCACTTATCATTGACAACGCGTACGGAGCTCCTTTTCCCAATGTTATCTTTTCTGATGTAACACCAGTTTGGGATGAAGGAATGATTTTAACATTGAGTCTTTCCAAGATTGGTTTGCCGGGAACTCGCACTGGGATCGTCGTGGCAGGTAAGGAAATTTGCCGACAGGTGTCGTCGATGACCTCGATTGTTGGCTTGGCTAATGCGAATATCGGCCAAGAGATTCTGCGCCCACTAGTGGAAAGCGGAGAAATTTTGCGTTTGAGTAAAGAAGAAGTGAAGCCGTTCTATGAGAGAAGGTCCAAGATGGCGCAGAATCTTTTTACGAGAGAGCTTGATGATTCCGTTCCATATTTCATTCATCGAAGTGAAGGGGCGTTGTTTCTATGGCTTTGGTTTGAGGGTCTTCCCATCACGGCAAAAGAACTTTACCAACGCCTGAAAAGTCGTGGGGTTTTGATCGTTCCGAGCGAATACTTTTTTTTTGGATTGCCGAGAGATTCCAATTGGAAACACACGAGCGAGTGTATCCGGGTGAGTTACACGATGGATGCTGAGACGGTAGAGTCCGGAATCAAGGTGATTGCCGATGAAGTGAATCGCCTTTTTAAGGCTCTTTAGTCAGAAAGTGGGTCGATCTGCGGACGTCTCTCAAAAGAGACTTGGAGCTTCCGGAGAATAGATCGGCTTATTCGCGGATAATCCGAGCTTTTCCGCTTTTCTGGTAGATTGGGTCTTTCCCCCCTTTTTCTGGTCGCGTAAAAGGGGAGCTCCGCCATTTTGGTTTCTCATAAGTCCCGGTGCCCCGGAATTGGAAAATACCTTTTAAGGGTTGGAGGGGAAGGGTGATGAAGCCTAAGAGGCCACGAGCGTTCACTCGTATAGTCATATCTAGCTTTTCGGAGAGTAGATCAATCCAGCCTTCTCCGGTAAGAATGACATTAGTGGAGATGGCAATAAAGTCCTTGGTCGTCAGAACTCCGTTAGTTACATTAAAGTTTGCGGAAGCATCTTTGGCGCGCTCATATCCCACTCCTTTATCGCCAAGTAATCCAGAGATGATTGGGGAGAGAGGGCCGAGAATGGGAAGTGAAACTAGATTGCCCTGATTGATCGCGAGGAGCCCCTCTGCATTGAAGCCACTTAATCCATCGGAGTCACCCCGGAAATCGATACTTCCGGTAAGAGTTCCTTTCTCTTCTTCTTTAAATTTGTAGACCTGAGAAAGCTGCTGGAATGAAAGGTCATCCCATTTTACGGCGCCACGATATTTTGTTTTTTGCCCTGGAGTGACATCGCAAAAAACTGAGCCTGCGATGCTTCCGTTCAAGGTGCTACAAGTGAGGTTTTGCACGGTGATTCCGGTTCCCCGAACCGTAAGATCTGCCTTTAGGTTTTGAAGAGGAAGATTGGATCCAAGAAAGGGGTAATCGGTTTGCCCTTCGGTCCTGACTTTCACGATAAAAGAACTCTTATCGCTCTCTCCTTCTTTTTCAGCGAAGGTCCCGTCCAAGGTAAAGCGCGGGGGGCTATGAAAGCGATAAGTTTCCTCGATATGTGTGGCAGTTTTTGGGGCAAATATCCTTACAATCGGAGTAGCCCATGCTTTACCTCGAAGATTTTGGATCGTAATAAGATTTTCTTCGGGGTCATGGAGTATCCGTTCGACATAAATAGAATCAGATGCGGCGCCCTTATGCCGAAGGCGGATACTTTCTTGGTCATCATTAAGAAGTGCTTCGACCTCAAAAAATTCAGCTTTATCAGATGCGATTTGATAACTAGAGGCGAGGTGATGGAATCTTGTTCCTTTGTAGGTGAGGTCGTTTAGGAAGACTTTTCCAGTAGCGGACCAATCGGTGCGATCACCTAAATTTAGAGTGCCGACTACGTCGAGAGCGATCGTTGAGGTTTCGGAAAGAGTAACATGCTCAAGCGCTTGTTCAAGAGGGCCGTCTTTTTTGATAAATGGCTTGAAGGCCTCTAAGGGGAGCGATGACATCAAATCAAATCGAACCTCATCACCTTGCCTCATGATATTGCCGTTCAGATGATCGCCTTCGCGAATAATTTCTAGATCTCGAAGGTAAAGGTCACCATCTTTCCATGAGAAATCGGAAGATAATTTGTCGAAGGCGGTTTCAAGGAAAGAGAATTCATTGATGTCTCCGTGGCCGTTAGCGATGACTAAAAACCCATCGTCCTCCCTAGAGGAAAAGGAACCATTGATTTTTAAAATCGGTGGAGTCCCGTTGATAGTGAGATCTTTAAGAACCTTCACATCAAAACAGTTATTCAGAAAATCTTGGACATGCAGATCGGAGTTCAAATCAAAGCGTCCGTCATTGCTGGAAATGCACCAATCAGCTTGGCCAGAGGCAGAACCACTTTCGTCCTGCAGTAAAATCTTATCGAGGGTTACAATTTGGGCCTGCAGATCGCCCGCCATGAGGAGTTTTCTGACTTTATATTGGCCTCGTTTCAATTGAACGGCATCTAGCCGAAAAGAGGTTTGAAGCTGCTCAGGGAAACCTAGGTCTCCTTTGATCTTGAATGCTAATTGCGGTGGGTCTTCAACTGAAAAAGTCCAGAGAGCCAATTCGTCGAGTACTTTTTTGAGGATGTGGTTCGATTTAAGAGTTTCCGTGGGCTTGGGCTTATCATCTTTCGGTTTAGTTTTTGCGATACGAAGATCGGAGGAAAGGTTGACCCGTAGCCCTTCAATTAGCCCGCTTGCGCCGTCAATGATGATGCGTCCACTTTCGGTTATCTTTACTTTTCCATGAATGTCTCGGGCGATTACGTTTCGCCCATCGTGATCGATCGGAATATGGGCGATTCCGTCGATAATCATTAGACTGTGGAGTTTAAATTTCCCTCGAAGTGCCTTGGTTTTATCAAGATCTAGCGCCATTTTTCTACCCTCAAGAAGTGGAGCTAAATGTCCTTCATCACTGTAGAATGAAACGTCTGTTGCAACCAATCCTTGTTTGAAGTCAAAGCGAAGAGTTTTAAATGAGAGGTGAACTCCTTTGTTGGCGAGTTCACTTTTTAACCAATCACCGTAGCGACCAGGAAAGCCAACTTGATTAAGGTAGATTAAGCCGCCTACGATTGTCAGACCGATCAGCGTAAACGAGAGCAGGAATGCGGTTCGAGCAACGCGGATAGTTCGGATCATTAACTACAGTTTATGCTGAATTAAAAATGTGCTCAATACTTGAATCAAGGGACAGGCGTCTGTTCTAGAACTGCTTGAAGAAGGTGATCGCGATCGGGAGCATCTTCGGTGAGAAGGCGATGGCGTAAAACGTGGGGAAAGATTTTCTGAACGTGATCCGGATGGATTGATTCTTGATTGTCGAGAAAGGCAGCGGCTTGGGCTGCTTTTTGAAGGGCAAGGGTGGCTCGAGTCGAAACGGAATGATCTTGACCAATGATGGATCGGGTTGTTTGACAAAGCGCAAGAAGGTATCGTTGCAAAGTGTCCGATACGGAAATCTTCGAGGTTTTGGCTTGGAGCTTAATTAGTTGCTCTAACGAAATGACGGGCTCCAAAATTTGAGTGGATTTTCCTCCCGCATGGAAGCGTAAGATTTCTAATTGTGTTTGGTCATCCGGAAGGCTCATTGGGATTGAGAGCAGAAATCGATCGAGTTGGGGTTCGGGAAGAGGAAAGGTGCCGGTTGAGGAGGTATCGTTTTGGGTCGCAATGACAAGAAACGGATCAGCAAGTTTACGGGTTGATCCATCGATGGTGACTTGTTGCTCGTTCATGGCTTCGAGTAGGGACGATTGGGTGCGAGGTGAAGCTCGGTTGATTTCGTCTGCCAACACAAAGTTTGCAAAAATAGGGCCTGCGATAAATTCAAAGTCTCCGTTTTGAGGTCGATAGAGTTGGTAGCCAAGAATGTCAGAGGGAAGTAAATCTGGGGTGAATTGAATGCGGCGATAGCTTCCACTGAAAAGAGTTGCAAGAGTTTGGGCAAGGGTAGTCTTCCCAATCCCCGGAGGGCCGGTAACCAAGGCATGCCCATTGGCTAGAAGCGAAGTGAGGAGAAGATCCACAGCTTCTCTGGATCCAAGGACTGTTCCGAGGAGCTCGTTACGAAGGGCTTTGAGGGGCATAGGTCTTTATTGACGGCGGCGGAATTCCGAATATGGCTCTTCAGCCGGAATGACTTCTCGGATTTGAAGGAGTGGGAGGACATCGGCATCTATTGTTTCAAAAGTAAGCGTGCCACTGGCTTTCACCCAGTCTTCAACTTGAGGACGGTTGGTTTCTTCCGGGAATTCCAGAGAGACGCCAACGATTTGAAGGTCGGCTGCGCAGCAGGTAATGATGGACCGGAAAATGCGGAGACGATCACCGGATGCATTATTGATTTTTTCGGGTGCGATCCTTCCCTCAAGTTCGACCGGGAGTCCCTCGAAAATACCCTGAATTTCGAGATCTCCAGCGGCGTAGTAAGCAGAGATCATCCGAAGTTGGAATTCACCATGTTCGTTTTTTGGGACATTTTTTTCAAGGTCCTGCCGGGTGAAGGGAGGGAGGTTGGCGCTGGTGAGGGCCGGTTTTTCATAAAGTCCTTTTTTTGCCATTCCTCCATTGGAAAGTTTATCTTGGGTGTATGTCATCGCCAAGATAAGCGGGGTAAGAGTTAGGAAAATAGTAATGAAGGGACCATGTCCCTCCTCGTGATCATGATCGCAGTGATCCCCGTGGTCATGGCAGTCGTTATGATCGTGGGAATGTTGCTTATCATCATGATCCCCATGGTCATGGTAACATGACTTTGAGTTTCCAGTTC
>DCQM01000019.1:5671-12636 GCA_002323895.1 Akkermansiaceae bacterium UBA1518 | reverse complement strand
TGGGATGGAATTGACGCGAGTGGAAGATCTCCATTTACCTTACCAACTGATTCTTGGGCCTCGCTCTCGATTGATGTCGACCGTGATTCTGGAACCAATATCGCCCTCGTTGATGTCACAATGTATACCGATCGCAACCGTCAAGGGGAGGCTGAAAACATCTATACTGACTTCGAAATCAAAGACATGGATCTGCAAGATTTCCGAGTTCAGGTGATGGGCCGCACTGGCGGAGCAAGCATGAACCTCGGGATCGATAATCTTGTCCTCCTTGTTGACGGAGGATCAAGTGCCAAACCACTCGAGATCATTGCAGTTAGCACCGAAGTGGAAGCAGGCGGCCAAACTCAAGCCGTTACCATTACGTGGAATTCCAAGGAAGGCCGCACCTACAGCATTTTAGCAAGTGACGACCTCAGCGAAGGCAACCTAGACTTGTGGGAAGAACTGGACGACGGCTTTACAGCTGCTGCCGGAGAAACAACAACTTCGTTTACTGAAGTCGGTGTTCCGCTTGAAACCAAGCAGCGCTTCTACGTTGTCCTTATTCCTTAACAGGGATTTGAGAATAACACTACCCTTTCTCACAACCCGCTTCGCTTAATCGGTGAGCGGGTTTTTTAGGGGCCCTGATATCCACATTCCTAACTAAGGAGAATATCTTACTACCTTTACCGCTTTCGGCTTATCAGAAAAATAGCCATACACGTTAAGAATCAATTCATCATCCCGTCCGTGCTGTTCACGATATTTCTCAATTACCGCAGTGATATCAAACTCGAGTTTGTCGGATACCAACCCACGACAAAAATCTCCATTGCCATTATGTTTAAGCCATAGATTTGCCTGAGCGGGAAAGGATTCGCTGAAAATTGAGGGACTCATGAAAATCTCGAATTCATGATCTTTACAACCCCCGCCGTAGTTAACATCGACCGAAAGCAGGCAATCGTCGAGCAAGACTTCTTCGAGCACAAACGGATCGAGTTGAAAAAGTTCCGGTTCATTGTTGCTTATCTTAACTGGAAGCGCCCCTCCACCATTGATTCTAACCCGGTAATATTCAGACCCTACTCTTGTTCTTTTGAATCTCACTGAAAGGGCGTGTCCTTCAGTGAAATCTTGGAACACTCCTTCCAACTGATCAACCTCAGTCCACTCGCTCAGATTATCAGACACTTCGACCGCCACATCTGGAATCGAGAAGTCAGCAAGATAGTCTAAGCCGTCAAATCTCAGCACCTTAGAAACTGGATCGAAGGAACCTAGAAGCACTTGCCCACCGAAGAGCTGTGCTTCGATCGTGTATTGGCCAATAATCGTGTATGTCCCAAGCTGAATAAAATCAGACTGAAACCATTCAAAGGTTCCATCGATATTCCATTGCAATTGATGCCTTGTCGTCCCTGGATTCGGGAATCCAGGAGGCGCATCAACTGGAAATTCCTTTATTGAAAAATACCTTTCATCCTTCCAATCAAACGGAAGAGAGAGACGGACCGATAAATCAATAACCCCTTCTTTTATCGAAGTTCTAACAATACGCGTCTCAACCTGGGTGGCTTCCGCGACTGTCTGATTGAAACCCATCAAAAAAAGCGAGCTAGTAAAAAAGGCGTAAATTCTTGAGGAGACCATTGCTTGATGGAAGGTTAATAGGTAAGCAGTTCCAAGAGAAGGATGGTGTGCACGTATCTTAACTGCAAATTCAGTCAACCTCTATTTAAGCTCTAGCAGATCGGATTCAACCCACTCCCTTTTCCCCCACAAAAACTTTTAAGGGATACCCCGCGGTAGCAGAAGAGCGCAAACCCTCCAGCTCACACCTCATTGCTGATCAAAAAACAAAGTAAGGATTTCTCGGTTATCTTTGCGACACGCAAGATTTCAGAGCGAAAACTACGAGGTCGCCCCGATGAGTTTGTTCTATGCATCGCAAAGTATGGAAAATGAGGGAATAACGCTAACTAGCGTTATAAATCACGCTCTAATTATAATACCAAGCCGTAACCGTTCGCTATAGAGTGAGGGGTGTTTATCAAAACATTTCACCCTTATTCGATAATCGTCTCGGTTACCGCTCTAGTGTTAACATCCTGTAGGACCGACGATACACGCACGCTTGCTGAGGCAGGAGACCCAGCAGCACAATACGAATTAGGTGTGATGTATCAAAACGGTGAAGGTGTCCCACAGAATTACTCAAAAGCCGTAAAATGGTTCCGCATGGCAGCTGAACAGGGAGATTCAAATGCCCAGTATAGCCTAGGTCTCAAGTATAGCGTGGGACATGGAGTCCCACAGAATTACCCCGAAGCCGCTAAATGGCATCGTAAATCAGCTGAACAAGGATGCTCTGCTGCCCAATTGAGCTTAGCTCGCATGTATGATAGGGGCAATGGCGTACGACAAAATGAACTCTTAGCCTATATGTGGTCAAATCTTGCTGCAAATAGAGGGTTAGAAAAAGCTGAGGCACACAGAGATGTCCTTCGGCAGAAGATGACTAAAGAGCAAATCGCCGAAGCTGAGAGACTCTCCAAAGAGTGGCTCAAGAGGAGGGCTAAGAAGTAGAAATAAAAGGGCAAAAATTCCGCCTCAAATCACTAGCGTGCCCTCAAATAAATTCTGCAGTGTTGCCTCATCATACATGATGTCCGGAACTCAGGAGGGATCTCTAGTCAAATCGACCTAGGTAAATCACTGCCTTCCCGTAACAATCCAAAAAGTTAAGCCCCTAGTCATGAGGGTCCGCCCCCCATGATAGGAGACGGACTTTCACACATATAATAATATTTTATCATCAACTACTTCATTCCCGATTTAAGATTAAGTGGGAGATGCAGTCTCAACTCTTCATGCGCATTTCTAGCGACCTTTGTGTCACTCATTATACAATAAATAGATTCGGATGATGAGTTTCTTCTTGGAATCGCAGTTCAGTATCCAGCATCGAAAACTCCTTCTCATTACCCGATTTTTTTCTTCGGATCACTATCACCCGAACCTACAGGGTCAAAACCATATGTGAATAACCTCTGAATAGGTCGAAACCACTTGTTCACAAAAAGATGTGAATATTAAACACACTCCATAATCATTAACCCTCTTAATTAGAGTATTTTATGCCTAAATAAACTATTTTTTCCGTTACGGCTTTGATGTTCAATAAATGAGAACAAGTCTGAACTTGGTGATCATTTAGAGAAGCTATGTGATTTGCATATGGTTTCGCCTAAAGCAAAAATTCAAGCAAGCACACGAAAAAAAACTGTCTACTTCGCACCCAAGTAACCCGTCGCAACTCCAGCCCCTAAACTGTCCTCAACCTGCACTTCCAGCAAACCCCGCCTCAAAATTGACAATTCTACCTATCTTGATAGCGGTGGCACCAAATAGCAAAAGACGAGAAACCTATCCCCCCTAATTCGCGGCGAAATTGAAACGACTTTTATTACTCTACACAAATAAGGCTCTTGGAAGTACGGACAAGGAGCTTTCCATCAAAAGGAACGGGGGTCGCTAGAATCTGCTGTCCCATATCATTTTCACCAAGCAACTCGAAATTTTCGCCCACTCGCGCAGAGAACACAACACCATCCTCGCGACTGGCGTAAAAAATGCCACCAGCAATTACTGGAGAAGCGTAGTAAGGAATGAGAGACTTTGGCAGCTGAAAAGTCCAAAACGACTTACCTGTCTTAGGGTCGAAACACACCACCTCACCTTTGTGACGAAGTAAATAGATCCTTCCTTCGTATTCTATTGGACTAGTAACGAATACCCCAAAATCATTGCTCTCCCAAGCTCGATGAGTCTCCGTAACTTCACCCTTCCCACCAAGGCGAACCGCATGAACTTCTGCCTGCTTCCGATCATCTCGACCCACTGGAACCACTGCAATATCAGCCACCACGACGGGCGTTGCAATTGGCGGCCAGAGCTTCTTTCCTTTCGGATTGAAGCCACCGCAAGACCACAGCAAAGAACCGTTGTCAGCTGCATAGGCAGTCAAGTGGTCTGAACACCATACGAGCAAAGCATCTCGGTCGCCATGACGAATAGGAATCGGGGTAGCATAACCATTATCATTCTCAGCTGGGACCTCGTAGTTACGTTCCTGCTTCCAGCGAATCTTGCCAGTAACTTTATCGAACCCAGCAACCCACGAATCCCCGGCATGAAGGCGAGGAAGAATGACCAAATCGCCAATAAGGATCGGAGAAGTTCCCTGGTCCCAATACAGTTCCTGCCGACCAAATTCTTTGGCTAGGTTACGTTTCCAGCGGATCGTCCCATCCATTTCGAGGGCTGCAAACGTCCCGCTCTTAAAGTAAACAAACACCCCCTTACCATCAGTGACTGGTGAAGCGTTACTACTAGTGCCTAGCTTCATATGCTTCGCTTTGGTTTCAGCACCAAACTCAGTCTGCCAAATCTGTTTCCCGTCGAGATCAAACGCCAGCGCTGTATCGATGCCATCAGCAGGTGCGGTGAGAAAGATCCGGTTTTTCCAAACTATCGGCGAAGAAGCTCCCTTCCCCGAAAGGTCAATCTTCCAAGCCACCTTATCAACACTCCATTGAGTGGGATAATTCTCCCCAGCGCGACTTCCATTGTAAGAAGGTCCCCGCCAAGAAGGCCAATTCTCCGCAAAAAGAAGAAACGAAGTGGAAAAAAACAAAGCACCAATAAGAAAGCCCATAGCGGTTTTGGATCCTAACATACTTTTATGTAACATAATCAAAAGCAATGTCATTCTGCTTTCTCTCTAAGGAGAAGAGAAATGCGGTTGCTTGTGGCATTGGGAGACTTCTCATTCCTCTCGTGTGAGCGAATTCGGACAACTAATTGTGGGTCATAAAATCACGGCTGCATGAACGGATAAAGGACTTAAATTCCTTCACAAATTCCAAACTCGCACTTCCCTTGGGCACACGCAGAGTCACGTGTAGGTGGTGATCGATCCCGTGAAGATCTTGATAAATTTTATGCTCCACAAAATGCTTGCGATCCAAAGCCCCTTCGGCCCGAGGATACGACTCACCACTCCCTTCCAACAAGAAAACATCACACCACACACCGCCTCCCTCTTTTGGGCCGCGAACAGTCTCTAAGAATGACTCCGCCCCTACTCGAAGCTTCGTGATTGAACTCTCGACAAAAAGCCGAGTTGAATCCTCAAAATGTAAATTCTGCATAAACAAAAGAGAGGAGACTTTTGGATAAAATTTCTTCACAGTCTTAAGCACCGGACGGAGTTTTTTTAGAGCCTCCAACTTAGGGTCAACTGGAATAGACTGTTTCTGCTCCTACGCAAAAATAACGGAAATAGTTAACACCATAAAAAACATAGATCGAATGATCAGTCTCGCCCTAGTTATGTGATTCTTTTCTCCCATTTCCAATCAAGCATTGTTAGCGCGACTCATTGTCTCCGAGTCAATGGAATTACTTTCCGCACCAAACAAGAAGTAAGATTCCGACCACCTCATTACTAATGAATAAGAATAGAGGAACCAACTACCGCGCAAGCAGTCGGGTGAAAAGCATCCTCTATCCTTGCTAAAGCAAATTTTCCTATTGGAAATTGTCATCTATGGGCTCTTAACAACCACGAAAAACTGACGGTCATTCAAAGGTAACCCTTCGTTATTGAAATCGATCGGGTAAACTGTAGTGGATTCTCCATCAGCAGCCGGGACCCCATCATTCAATTCGAGCCAATTTGACAGAGGTAGGGTCAAATCGTTTGATGTATATATAGAGTAGAGATTTCCTTCTTTTGATGTGAACGTGAGATCGACAAGAATATTATCTTCAGTCTGAGAATAATTCACGTCAACCACCTGAAAAAGACTAGCAGATCCACTACCCGTCAGGCTTGCAACACTGGCCCCAGCACCATCGTTCCAGATCAAAGCCACCTCCTCTGGAGTGAGGGGGCGGTCCCATACTGCGACATCGTCGATATTCCCATCCCAGCCTCTATTGGCAGCCTGTGGATTACCACCAATTTGCAACGATAAACCGGCACCATTTGCCAAAACCCATGCTCCTTGGGATGCCGCCTCTTCTCCATCAATATACATCGTAATATTTCCGGTAGCATCGTGAGTAACTGCCACGTGATGCCATGACTCATCCTGCTGATCGAGATTAGCAGGCACATTTCCCGGGCCTCCTACACTATATTTTAAATTTGTTCCGGAGCTTCCATGTCGGGCAATACGCCAGTTATTCCCTTCACCTTGGCTAATTAAAGTATTCCAACCAGTGTAGAGAGATTCTGTCGTATACCAAACGGATACCGACATACTGCCAGCTTCAAAAGCGAACTCACCAGGATCGCCTACGTTGATGATAGCCTGATTACCTGCGCCCCCGCTGTTTTCCAAATCGACCGCAGAACCAAATTTCCCGGCTACGAACGAAGCCTTACCAATACCCGTTTGCTCGAGAATACCATCGTTGGTCTCGTCTAACCCAGCTGAAAAGTCTCCATCAAATTCCCAATATTCTATCAGACCATCAACAAGTTCAGCATTTGATAGCGAAGTAGTAGAAAAGGAAACACCTAGAGAAAGTAAAAGGTTGAGGATGTTATTTTTTTTCATCATAAAACAAATAAGTTACAGATTGACGCGTAAAACGCTGACTTCCGAAAAACGAAAATGCAAGGTCAATCACAAGGACCACTATCGCTAGCCTACCCTAAATTGGGCACCGCAACCTACTCAAAACCTCTGACAGCCTATTGACCACCAAAAGCTATACGAAATAAAAGCGACAACCCTAGATTGTGAATTTATTTCGAACAAACTTCAACAAGCTTTCGTCTTTAAAAGCCTGATCCTGCCAAAGAAAAACCTAGCCCGATATGGTGTTGAGCGAGGTGCAATTTTGCCCAGCCGAGAAGATCGCGTTGAGAATATCGACCGCCTCCCGGTTTTTGTAGATCCCAA
>DCQM01000019.1:3105-5314 GCA_002323895.1 Akkermansiaceae bacterium UBA1518 | reverse complement strand
ATCCCAAATCACTCTCTTCAAGATTTAGCGGCTCCCGTCTCCCTCGTTCATCACGCTGATCAAATTCCGCAGGGAGATGAGACTGCCTTACAGACTAATGGATGCTGCCTTGACCGAGTTTCCTTTACTTCCTATCACTCATGATGAAATGCGCTTTATGTTACTAGCTTTAGTCGATCTAATACTCGGATTACTAATAATCTGTATCTTACCTTTTGCTTGGATCCTAAAGGACGGGATCGGTCCTGATAGTGTCACAACAACCGGCCTAGAAGCGGTTTGGAAATGCTTAATGTCCTTTTACGTTGGCCCCGCAATTCTACTATTCGGATTCCTCGATCAACTACTTAGAATAGGTGTCCCTGCTGATAAACCCAGATCGAAAAAGGCATCTATTATCTTATGGCTTGTTGCAACCACTTTGCTATCGCTCTTCTCTCTACTAATGCTTTTGATTTTTTTTAGGCTGTAATTTTTGGGACTATAAAACAGGACTTTGGGAAAGCTCGAGAAAACCTCGTCTCATCGGACAACTGATCCCGCATTATAAATCACGACTCGGGGACCGATCACTCCCTCGCGCTATTCCAAACCAATTATTCCAGTTTTAAATTACTTTCTAGGAATTTTGGAATCGAGAACTTTGAGTAATTTGCCCAACCCTTTGAGGGCAAACTTTACTTTGAAGCTTCTGGTTTTCAAGGCCGCGGCATTAACAGCCACTGCCGCAGAGCCAAGACCGTTGGTGCGGGCCTGCTCCAGCAGCTTCTCTCGGATATCGGGTGGAATTTGGTCGAGGAGTTTTTTCGAGACTCCTTTCATCCCGTCTCCCAAACCCGCGAACCATTCCTCCGTAGTTTGTTCCCGATGTTCTGGTTCGCGTTTATTACTGCCCGAAGAATCGGCTTTCTCTGAAAAACAGGGGACCTCACCGGTGTTTTTTTTCTCAGGCATAGAAAGGTTTTTTTGAAGCTGAAGAAGGTTAATCGGGCTACGCTCGATCAGGGACCACGCTACCGGATGATCGTAGCAAAGACGAGGAGATAGAATGCAAAAGGGCCTGAGCCAACTTATACCACTCTGATCTGCAATCCCATCTAACCAACATCCAAATCCGCTTTGCTAAGCCAGCTGACTGGTTTTTTATTAGACCCCTTTCCATTGAGTCATATCTCCTCTTTCCGCATTCAAAGAATCCTCCTTTAATCTTAATGATGATCAATTGCCTCGGCACCACGGGATTTAACTTCTCAAAAAATCCATCGATCACACTACAAGATTTTACTATACAGCGACGCTCGAGGAGCTTTCCAACTTTAAGAAGTTCAGTGGGAAGGTGTGATTTCTAAGCGCAGAACAAAACTGTTGCAAAACCAGCATTTTTATTGACGGCTAGCCAGGCTGCTGCTTCTCTCAAACAAGAAATCACCTCCCAAAAGCCTATGTTTATTTTGCAAACCTTATGAAGTTGATTCAGGATCTCCTCACCCTCTTTATAATTTTTTTCTGTGCCTGCCCAAGCCACGCAATCGAATTATCAGATCCAGCAATTCATGAAGTGAGGGCCTATGTTTACGATTACACTCAGGAAAAAAAATCCCACATCACAATCGGCGGACGGCTGCACAAAGGGGTCATCAACAAAGCTGGTGTCAAGCTATCTCCTAATCAGTTGAAAAGACTACTCAAGGCTATCGCTAAGCAACCCCTCCCAAAGAAGATCCCGCCACTCCCAGATTGCTATTGGCCTCATCACGGTTTCGTTTTTTTTGATAAAATGGGGCAGATTCTAGCGCATGCCGAAGTCTGCCTTCAGTGTAACCGACACCGAGGCTATAAGATTTTAGAATTAAGTTACTACTGGGACTTGAAGGACATCCGAAAGCTTATAGGAGAGCTCAAGCTCCCTATCTTTGAAGATGATAAAAAATATACTCAGCTTTTCCTGAAGGCTGTGTCGTGATTACTCAATGAACCGATAACCAAAAGTTCGCGATTCGTCAGAGACTCCGGGTCTACGTGTCAGCATGAGAGATAAGGAGGCTGGCATTGGATTACCCACCCCCTAAAGTTTCCTCAGTGATCTCAGTGCGTAGATTTCATCTGGCACCCCCCCTATTTCAGGACGCCGGCCCTTTCGAGGGTAACCGTAATCACTTTATTTCGTAAATTGGGAGGGAATATCTGACCGTTGAGATCAGTTTTCGAG
>DCQM01000019.1:0-2733 GCA_002323895.1 Akkermansiaceae bacterium UBA1518 | reverse complement strand
AGCCTACCCCACTGCCTCCTTGATCAACCGTAAAGTCTTCGCGTGTGCCTCCTTTAGAAATTCCTTTGGCTCTCTCTTTCGATACTGCTCATTATACAGCTCCAAAGACACACACCCCTCATACCCAATCTCTAACAAGATTTTCAGTTCTTCTACCAAGGGCAACTGCCCATCTCCCGGCAGAACCCGCTCTCCGTCACACCAAGAATCCTTCTTTTTCTGGCCCTTTGGCGCATCCGAAAACTGATAAATTGCGATCGCACTCCCACGCAACATACGCAGTGAATTTAGCGTACTTCCACCATGATAGTTATGATAGCTATCTGGGATGATTTTAGCATTCTTCCAACCCGATTTCATGCCCAACTCCACGGCATCCGCCACCGTCTTTAGCTTGCCTACCGCATTGAGAAAGATGATCCCCGTCTTCAGACCATAGTCCTTCAGTGCTATTTCGCTAATCTTTGCATAGCAAGCCGCTCCTGACTCCATGTTGAAGTCATCCTTAAACTTGAAGTCCGGGATACACTGAACATGAGCGGACCCGATTGCCTTCACCATTCGCAACCGATTACGATGTTCATCAATCCTCTTTTCGAATTCCTCCTCACTGTTCGCTAAGACTCCCCACAGCCCGATCACACTTGGAACAAACAAGCCAAGCTCTTTGATTCTCTCCCCCAACTTCTCTAAAGACCCTCCCGCCTTCTCGTAAACCTCCAACTCTCGATCCCAAGGCTCGATCGCATCAAATCCGGCTCCTGCCACCAATTCCACCTTCTCATCCAGCGGTATCTCGTTAGCCAAGGTCGCCGTATCCAAACACATCGCCCACGGACTCTTGCCTCCCTGCCATCCAATCGTTTTCGCTTTCGCGTCTCGTCCAACTCCTGTGCCCACCGTTCCAATTCCAACCATCGCCCCTACCCCCAAAAATACTCTTCGCGTCCTTTTCATCCAGCCAATACACACCTTACTCGCATCATCTTTCCGCAACTGTGATGAAAGCTGGCGAAAAGGCCCTACCAATTAATTTCATAGGTTCATTTCAAACACCTACTTTTGTGACCAAAAGCTCACCAGAAAAACTCCTAAGATAACGTTACCCAATCTTCTCTTCACAACCCCATCGTCTCAACTTTTAGATCGCGGATAAAAAATCGATTCCATACCTAAAGTGTTGATAGGTTTAGCACATTAAGCTTTGGATCGTGCCCTCTCCTACTACACAAGCCTAACTACTATAAGCTTCCTTGGAGATGCTCCTTTCTATTTCTTGCTTGCTCGTTCGGATTCGATCCGATGAAAGGCCTCTACGACCGCAGGCGGCCAGCGGAAGGTGGGGGCCTGAGCGGGATCAAAGCCCCTCAGTTGCAACTCGTCTAGGCGGTCCGCCACGGGCACATAAAGCCACTTGTTTTGCCTAAAAGAGTCATCAAGCAGTTTCGCGAATTCAGGTATATGTTTTCGCATCTGCTCTCGCGTTTGCAGGTGGCAGACGTGTTCTCCCTTTGGTCCGAGAACCTCGAATGAACTCTGACCACCGCCGGACTTCGGCCTGATAGTACCGTTACAGTTGAACCAGGCCTGCACACCCTCGGCCCAGAACTCGGCAATGCCGCCCTCTATCGCATACCCACGGAAGCGACCGCTCTTTTCCGCCTTGTCGAACAAACCCCGAAGGCGCGCGTCAAACTGTCGGTCCAAACCACCGATGACACTTTGAATCCCGTGTGCGAACTCATGAATGAAAATATTTTCTCCTTCCCAGGGATCGCCCTTGAAATTAAGCACATTTTCTTCGCCACAACTGACCGGCCTGCTACCCAGACCGCGGGCCCGATAAGCCCACCACAGCGACATCCCCCGGCAGTCAGGAAGATCTGTCTGCAGTTCGCAATAAGCCATCACAGCTACAAACATCCTTCTCTTCTCACAGAGAGCTCTCATTACGTCAGGCCGATTAGCAAGCAACCTCTTCGCCAAGTATCCGACCTCGCGCAGAGCGGGAAGCGAGACCTTCTCCGAACCGGCTACCACCAAGCCATCAGCGACAATATGCTGTTTGTAAAATGGATCGAGCGTCTTTCTTAATGCTTCGGCGCTGTAGGGCTGCTTCACAGAATCAACTTCCTGCGCAGCACAGGAACAAGACAAGGTAAGCCAGCACCCACCGCTTGCCAAAGCGAGGAAGGTCTTCCGAAAGTCAACTAAAAGCATCCCTTATACATGTTGTTGCAGGCATAAAAAAATCAATGAGAAAATCATGTGGATGATTCCGTCGGACCCTTTGATATCCACTTTTAAAAGTTTTAAGTGATTTAAATATCATTCCTTATCCTTGATCAACGTTGTCCTCATTCCTAATAGATGAAAGATGCTATGTAAATTTCTTCACCCTTACACTGGTCCACGATTTACCATTCCCCTTTCCTAATTCAGAGCTCTTACTCGGAAGATTAAATCGCCATAATGCCCGCAAAAGAAGCCGATCAATTTTTCTCACCATTCTATTATGGACAAACCAACCCACCCAAAAAACCGCACCCCCACGGATGGCGTTCCTTCCCTTTTACTGCTCCCTTATCTCAAATAACTTTCCTTTCAAGCCACCTCCTTGCTCCCCCTCCATTCTGGCCCAAAGGCGGTTTCAAAACACTCCCGCCAAACGCAATTTGCGAGCAGGATGGTTTTTAACTTTACTAGCTTCTGTCTCTTTGGTTTTATCTAACA
>DCQM01000195.1:1070-12707 GCA_002323895.1 Akkermansiaceae bacterium UBA1518 | reverse complement strand
GCACCGAATCGCCCCGGGGGCTCGCCTGAAAAGGACTCTCATGTTCCAGAGCAGCGATCACCCGATGATCCGCTTTCACTTCCTGCACACTCCCATCAGCAAGCCGGGTCACCTGGACGTTCCCTTCATTCACCGTCAAACTGGTCGATAATGGACTTGCGGAAACATTAAACTGCGTTCCCAAGACAACAGCTTCAGCTGAAGGCGTAATAACCCGCATGGGCTTGCCCTCCGGTTGAGGTGAAACATCCAGAGATAAATCACCCTCACGAAGACGAATCATCTTTCCAGCGCCTCCATCTGAAATCGTGACGACCGCCGGGCCCGAGACCCAGACGCTGGAACCGTCTTCAAAAACAAGTTCAGCCCAAGAGTCCAGAGAGGACACTTCGAGGGTCCCTCCCGTTAACTCATTTCCAATTTCAAGACGGCCTTCAGCCTGTTCGCCATCAGCGATCCAAGTGACCGCGCCATGCAAATCAGCAATACGCGCAATGTGCTCCGTTTTCCTTTCTGGATAGAAGAGAGAAACAACGAGCGCGATCAACACAAGCGCAGCAGCGGCTCCCATTGCCCACTGCCACTTTGGCCTGCTGGGAACTTTTGAAATACCCGCCCCCTGCGTCTTCTCAAAGCTGGAAGCGGCATCACGCAAATTGGTATCGAGACGGGCCTCAGCAGCGAACTTAACCCGCAAGTCCTGACTCCCTTTGAGACCGCAATCCAATTCCGCCATTTCCTCCGCGGAAATCGTGCCCAGAAAGTATCGATTACAAAGGTCTCCAAAATGCTCGTCCTTCATGATTCCCCCCCTTTCGTAATAAGTTCTTGCTCCACACACAGGCGGAGCTTTTCCCGCAGTCGCCCGAGAAGTTTATAGAGGCTGTTGACCGAGCGGTTTGTCCGTTGGGCTAGCTCGCTCAAAGCACCTGACCTTTCATAAGGCATAAGAACAAGGCGTCTATTCTCAAGGGATAATTTCTGCAAACATGAATTCAGAGCTCTTCTCTCAAAATGAATCCTTTCAGAATTAGAATCGGGTGTGTCCTCTGCCAACAGCGCTACTGTTTCCTCGCTTAGAACGAGCCGATCACGTGCCACCGAGCGACGTGCATGCATTGCTTTGAAGCGGACGATCACTTTTGCCCAAGGAACAAATCCCTCCTCATCCTCGAGCTGATCCAGCTTATTCCACATCACCACACTAGCCTCCTGAAGGACATCATCTACTAATTCCCACGAAGGAAGTAGGGTGCGCAGAAATGCGCGCAGCTCAGGTTCATGCGCGACGAACATCCGCATAAATCCAGCTTCCTTCTCTTTATTCATGATCAGTAAATACGTCGACTTTCCCGTTAATTCCCGGCCAATGATCAACCTGCCGGAAAAAAGTCACTTTGTTTTCGACTAGCAATCGGATGCCACTCTATCAGGAAATCCCCTCAAGAGCGATCTCCGCTTCCCCGAACCGGTCGCACGGAACTCCCATCCGCTGCAACATTGCGAGATGCAATTGCAACATAGAAGTCCCGCCAAGCAACACTTGATCATCAAGAAGGCCCCTTAAGGTCCCTCTTTTTGAAAGATTTGTCGTATTTATACACAAGACTGACGGATTTTGCCTATAATATTTGCAGGATAGAACTCAATGTGTAATTCTAGAACTTCCAGCATTAGCTTACGTCATGAAAAGATCACTTATCCTCACTAGCCTCCTCACGGGAGCAGGCTCCCTTGCAATGCAGGGAGCTCTAATCCACCGATACAGTTTTAGCAATACCGCTGGCGAAGCCGCAGACGGCTCAAAGTTTACTGATTCCGTTGGTGGTGCCAACGGGACCGTTCGCGGAGCAGGAGCAAGCTTCACCGGAAGTGGTCTCGACCTCCCCGGAGGATCCTCGGCAACCCAAGCTTATGGAGATCTTCCCAACAACCTCATCTCTGTTCACAGCTCGGTTACGATGGAGGGATGGGTCACGGTGAGTAGCAATGCCGGGAACTGGACAAGGATTTTTGATTTTGGAAGCACTGAGGGCGGAAACGGCGGGGAGATCATTGGTCCGGGAAACACCAATGGAGGTGGGACCGGTGGCCTCGATTACATCTTACTGTCAGCTTCCAGAGGTAACAATTACGGCCAACAACGGGTTGAAATTCGCAATGAAGACCCGGCTGGTGGAGGAATCGCGACTCATGATTCCAATGTTAATACCGTTTTTGGAGATCCATTTCACTTCGCCCTGACATGGGAGGACACTGGAGTTAGTACAAGTCAGGTCAATTACTGGCGCAACGGTGTTCAGCAGACAACCAATGGAGCCGTTGGCTCCAATATTAGCGATCTCAACGACGTAAATATGTGGCTGGGACGCTCCAACTGGCTCAACGACGCCAACCTTGACGGAACTTTCGACGAGTTCCGGATCTACGACCATGCGCTGGACGCATCAGAGATCGCTGCAAGCATGGCTGCCGGTCCGGATGCCACCATCCCCGAGCCCACCACCGGTCTTCTTGGCCTTTTGGGTCTCGCCTTTGCAATGCTCTTCCGACGCCGCTAGTCACCACAGCTTTGACGGGAGTCAGATTCCCTGATCTTTCAAAACCCGTCCCTCGATCAGGGATGGGTTTTTTTCTCCTCATTTTTGGGCAGAACGTCTATCCAAACCCTTACAACTTTTTCGACCCACCATGGTCTTCAAATACATCAGCCCGTTCCTTCTCGCTTCTCTGGTAGTTCTGCCTTCTTGCGAACAGAAATCCAATTCACCCAATCCGGACGCCAACAAAAGAGCTCCGATCGAACTCGTAGAAGGAACAATCGCCTCCACACCCCTGCCCACACGACCAAATCAGACGGAAGGAAGCCCGCTTTTCGAAACCATCAATATCTCCCACAGTGGAGTTGACTACGGACTCCACTGGGACAATCCGGAAAGCAGAATCAAGGAGTTCCTTTTTTTGAACCCGGCGGGAGGAATTTGCACCGGCGACTTTGATGGCGACAAGTTGCCCGATCTTTACATCACCAGTCCCAGCGGAGGAAACCGGCTCTACAAAAATCTAGGAGATTTCAAATTCGAGGACGTCACACAATCCTCCGGAGTTGCAGATGAGACCTTCTGGGGAACGGGTGCCAGTTTCGTTGATATCGACAACGATGGAGATCTCGACCTATACGCTTGCGGCTACCAGTGTCCAAACAAACTCTACCTCAACGACGGATCCGGAAAATTTTCGGATCAAGCCGGAGCGCTGGGACTCGATTACAAAGGAGGCAGCATGATGATGAGCTTTGCCGACATCGACAACGATGGGGATCTCGATGGCTATCTTTCCACGACCGCAGTCACTCCTCCGGCCGGGACCAAGTTCAAGGTCAAGTTTATCCCCCGCGAAAGCGACGGCGTCGAAGTGCCCGTCGTTCTTCCTGAGCTCCGTGAATATTGGGAAATTCTTTACCTCCCGGGGGATAAAGTCCGCCGGGTGGAAGCAGCCCAATACGATCACCTCTTCCGAAACGACAATGGAAAGTTCGTCGATGTTTCGAAATCGGCGGGGATCGATGGCGCCTTCTTCACCCTATCGGCAACATGGTTCGATTACGACTCAGATGGCGACCCGGATCTCTATGTTTCCAACGACTACACTGGACCGGACATGCTCTACCGGAATCGTGGTGATGGGACTTTTGAAAACGTCATTCAAGAAACGGTTCCCCACACTCCCTGGTTTTCCATGGGAAGCGATGTTGGCGATTTTAACAACGACGGACTTCTCGACCTTTTCGCCTCCGACATGTCCGCGACCTCGCACTATCGCGAGAAAGTTATGATGGGAAACATGGACGACAGCGCGTGGTTTCTTGACTGGTCCAAGCCCCGGCAATACATGAGGAATTCGGTTTATGTGAATTCCGGTGCCGGTCGTTTTCAGGAGGCCTCGTTTCTAGCCGGACTCTCCAGCACGGATTGGACTTGGACTCCACGAATCGAGGATTTTGATCAGGATGGGCACACCGACGTCTTCGTCACGAACGGGGTCATGCGGGATAACATGAATTCCGACCTCACCGAATTTGCAAACAAGAACCTAGAACCAGGATCTGCCGAGTATAACATTTTCTGGCTTGAGAAGCCCATGAGGAAGGAACGCAACCTCGCCTTCCAAAACCTCGGAGATCTCAAATTCAAATCAAAGGGCCAGGATTGGGGATTGGAAAGAAACGGCGTCAGCTTCGGAGCAGCCACGGCTGACTTCGATGGAGATGGCGACGTGGACCTCGTCGTCAACAATGCCGATACCCCCGTAAGTATCTATCGCAACAATTCGAGCACCAATCATCGCATCGCGGTGACACTCGAAGGAGTCGCCAGCAATCGCAAAGGCCTCGGTGCGACGATCCTCGTGAAGACCAAAGCAGGAACGCAAACCCGCACCGTCACCTTATCCCGGGGGTGGCTCTCCGCCAGTGACACAACCGCAATGTTTGGACTTGGCGCTGCTCAAAAGGTAGAACGACTTGAGATTCACTGGCCCGGAGGCACCCGACAAATGTTTAACAAGCTCGACGCCAATCACAGCTACACCATTACCGAACCGGTTGGGCAGCCTGCTCCTACTGAAGACCCCCAAGCGACTCCGCTTTTCCTCCGTTCCGATCATCTCGCTTCAGCCATTCACCAGGAAGCACCCTTTGATGATTTTAAAATCCAACCGCTCCTCCCCAACAAACTGTCACAAAACGGACCCGGAATTGCCTGGGGCGACATCGACGGCGATGGCGATCACGATTTCTTTCTTGGAGGAGCCAAAAGCCAATCCGGACAACTCTTCGAAAACATCGGCGAAGGTGGCTTCAAAAAAGTCACCACTGAGGTGCTCGAAGCCGACAAGAACTCCGAGGATATGGGAGCCCTTTTCTTTGACAGCGACAACGACGGAGATCTCGACCTCTATGTCGCACACGGAAGTGCCGAAGCTCCTCCGGGAGATTCCACCTATCGCGACCAATTGTATCTGAATCATGGAAAAGGCCGTTTCTCGAAGTCCCCCAGCGATGCCCTTCCCCAGCTTTCCATCAGCTCCGGCCCGGTCGCTTGCGCAGATATTGATCGCGATGGTGATTTGGATCTCTTTGTGGGAGGCCGGCTTGTTCCGGGACAATATCCCACCGGGCCCCCGAGTCAGATCCTCATCAACAACCGCGGAAAGTTTTCTGCAACCCTCGTTCCCAACCTTGGAATGATCACCGGAGCCGTCTTTTCAGATGCCGATGACGATGGCTGGATTGATCTTCTCCTCACCACCGAGTGGGGTCCGGTGCGCTTCCTCAAAAACGAAAACGGGAAGCTGGTCGAGAAGACCGATCAGGCCGGCCTGGCCACCCGAACTGGATGGTGGAATGGCATTGCCGGAGGTGATCTCGACTCCGATGGCGATATCGATTTTCTCGTCACAAACTTTGGCCTGAACACAAAATACAAAGCCTCGGATGAAAAGCCCGCCCTGGCCTATTTTGGGGACGTTGATGGAAGCGGCAGACCTCACCTGATCGAGGCCAAACTCTCCGATGGCAAACTTCTGCCCCGCCGGGGCTTCAGTTGCTCCAAGAGCGCCATGCCTTCCTTGCAAGCCAAAGTCGGGACCTTTCACAACTTTGCGAGTTCAGCCCTCAACGAACTCTACTCGGACTCCCGTCTGGAAAACGCGCTCAAGTTCGAGGCCAATACCCTTGAAAGCGGAATCCTAATTAATAATGGCAAAGGCCGCTTTTCCTGGCGCCCCCTTCCTCGCTTTGCGCAAATCTCGCCGGCCTTTGGCGCCATCCTTCAGGACATCGACGGCGATGGAGATCTGGACGCGGCCTTGGCCCAAAATTTCTATGGTCCCCAACGTGAAACCGGCCGGATGGACGGTGGTCTGGGTCTGATTCTCGAAAACGATAGCTCGGGGAATTTCCACCCAATGGGAGCGCGGGAAAGTGGCATCGTCATTCCGGAAGATGCCAAGAGCCTTAGCCTTGCCGATCTCAATCAGGATCAACGGCCAGACCTCATCTTTGGCATGAACAACGGCCCGGTTGTCACTTACCTCAACCAAAGTCAGAATGACGTTCTGGCAGTCACTCTCCCAGCAGCTGCTGTTGGAGCAAAGGTAACTATCAATAGCAACAGTCGATCACTGCATGGAGGAGGGAGTTATTTATCCCAATCCCCACCGGTTTTGGTCTTTCAAGCACCGAAGGAAGACACCACGGTAGTCATCCGCTGGCCCGATGGCTCCACCAAAGAAGTCCCGCTCGCAACCGGGACAAGGAAACTGGTGGTGAACTACTAGTCCGCTCCCACGAATCGATCCAGAAAGAGAGAAAATGACGCTTTTGCACACAAATTATGTCATTTCACTCCTATTCAAACGTCTTTCAGTCGGCTAATCTCACACATAGAATAAGGCATGGAATTGGCAATATCCTGACGAACACGACAAATTATGAAGTTCCAAATACACAAATCACTTGGTCTCCTACTGCTGCTATCGGGGTCAATTTCATCGCTGCAAGGGCAGCTCATTCACCGTTATAGTTTTAGCAATGCCGCTGGCGAAGCAACGGGTGGAATCCTTACTGATTCGGTCGGCGGTTCTCACGGAACTGTTCTTGGTGCAGGAGCTCTTTTTACCGGCACGGCACTCGATCTACCGGGAGGAAACTCTGACTCCGCCGCCTACGGAGATCTCCCCAACAACCTTGTCTCCACCCAAACCGCGGTCACCATTGAAGGTTGGGTCACCATCGACGGGAACGCCGGACCCTGGGGACGGATTTTTGACTTCGGCAGCACCGAACCAGGCGGTGGCTCCGGCGAAATCACCGGACCAGGAAACACCAACGGAGGTGGGACTTCTGGTCTCGATTACTTTATTCTGACCGCATCCCGTGGAAACAATTACAACCAACAACGGATCGAGATTCGTAACGAAGATCCAGGTGGGGGTGGCATTGGAACCTTTGATTCCGACGTTGCGACCGTTTTCGGGGAACAAATCCACTACGCCGTCACGTGGAAGGACACCGGGCTGGGCACCAGTCAAATCAGCTATTGGAGGGACGGCGTCCTCCTCGCCGACAGTGTCTCCGTAAACTCAAATCTCTCCGATCTCAACGACGTCAACTCCTGGTTGGGACGCTCGGCCTGGCTCAATGACGCAAACCTTGATGCCACTTACGATGAATTCCGGATCTACGAAGAAGCTCTCACCGAGCAACAGATCTCAGCCTCACGGGCTGCTGGTCCAGACGTCGTGGTGGATCTAAACGATGATACCGATGGCGACATGATTCCTACGGCTTACGAGGATCTCCACGATTTCCTTGATCCAAACAACGCATCCGATGCTCTTCTCGATGAAGACTCCGATGGGCTCAACAACCTCGAAGAATTCCAAAAGAAGACTGTCCCTGATGACGCCGACAGCGACGATGACGGACTCAATGATGGCCCCGAAGTCAACACTCACATGACCAATCCCCTCAGCGAAGATTCTGATGGAGACGGGCTGACCGATGGAACGGAAATCAAAACTACTAATACCCTTCCCCTCAAAGCTGACAGCGATGACGATGGAATCCCCGATGGCCCGGAGATTGCCGGAGGTCTGGATCCAATGGTCGCAGACGCCACCAATCCCAACCTTCTTCACCGATACTCCTTCAATGCGGCAGCTGGAAATGCTGACGAGAGCGCAGTCGTGACCGACTCGATTGGAGGAGCCGACGGAACAGTCGTCGGAGCGAATGGCCTCTGGACGGGATCCGCCCTCACCCTTCCCGGTGGTGATGGAGCGACTGCGGACGCCGCCTACGTCGATCTGCCCAATCACTTGATATCCTCACTCGATCACCTCACTTTTGAAGCGTGGTATTCCGTCACCTCTCTGCAGAACTGGGGCCGTGTCTGGGATTTTGGATCCACTGATGGTGGCGAAGTCTTCAATGGTATGAGCGGAGCCACCCAGGGGCAGGACTACTTCGTCTTTGCTCCGAACAGGGGCACCAATCCCAACACCCAGCGCACAACCATCAGAAATCTGGACACTCTCGCTCCCGGAGGGGGAACCGGCCCGGTAGATGGCACCGAGGAAGCGGCCGACACCAATCTCGAGAGTATCCTTGGCCAGGAGTACCATTTCGCCAGTGTTTGGACTTCCGACGGCAGCGGAGGAGGACAATTGACGGTTTATCGCGATGGTATCAGACAGGAAACCAGAGCCACCACCTTTACCCCAAAAGACATCAACGACGTCAACAACTGGCTGGGACGGTCAAACTGGACCGGGGATGCCTACTTTCACGGTGACCTCAATGAGTTTCGAATCTACGAAGGAGCGATGAACGATGCGGCTGCAGCGGCAAGCTTCGCGGCAGGTCCTGACGCGGCCCTAGGAGCCGGCTCTCTGCAAATCACCTCTCTGAGTTATGACAAAGATGCTGACACTTTCACCTTGAGTTTCACGTCCACTCCGGGACAGTTTTACAGCGTCTTTTCGGCGACCGACCTTGTAGATTTTGGCAATGAATTGATCGACGGCATCCCGGCGACCGGAACAAGCACAACCGTCGGACCTTTCGACAACCCATCTCCGGTGGCAAAACGCCTCTTTTTCAGAGTGGGAGTGGTAAAGTAGCCATCTACTTAAGAAGGACATTCTATAAAAGAATCGGATAGGGGCAAATTGCTCTCCAATCCAGTTTTCCTTTGTCATCACAGCCGGAACCGATCCCCCAATCAAAAAACGCCGAAAACAAAGATCTTGGTAATGCGGCTTTTTACCTACGCTCAAAATCTATGACGAACCCTCTGAAATCTGCCGCTCCCAGTAAAATGCCAGTTGGGCGAGCGGTTCATCGTCCCGAAACATCCTCACCCGCCACGTCAAAGCCCAAGCTTCCGTGTCGCACATCACGCGGGAACTCAATCTTCCAGAGCCGCACCGAATCGCCCCGGGGGCTCGCCTAAAAAGGACTGCTCATGTTCCATGAACAGCGATCGGATGCCACTCTATCAGGAAATTCCCTCAAGAGCGATCTCCGCCTCGCCGAAACGATCGCACGGAACTCCCATCCGCTGTAACATTGCGAGATGGAGCCGGGACATTGAAGTCGAGCGACGAGGGGCCAGGTAGTGTCCGGTCTTGAGAGTTCCCGAACCTCCACCAGCCAAAAGAATAGGGAGATTTTCTTCTTCGTGAGCATGACCATCGGCAATACTTGAGCCATAAACGATCATGGAACTATCAAGAGTGCTGGTGCCATCGGCATTCTTGAGCTCTTTCAAGCGACCCAGAAAATACGCGAGCTGCGAGTGATGCCAGCGAGTCACCGAGTTATACATGCCAAGCTTCGACTTGGTGCTATCCCACTTGGTCTTGCCGTCGTCGTCCTCGGTGCGGCCACTGGCATCTTTCCAATGCGATAGCGCATGCCAGGTCCCTTTCACCCCGGGAACAAAATCGAAGTAGCGATTGCTCTGCCCGTGATCGAGCATGAAGGTCGAGACTCGAGTGGCACCGGACCAAAATGAGAGAGCCATCAACTCGAGCATTTGGCGAACATACTCCTGGTGATCAGCGGGAATCCCCGCGGCGGGCCGGGTCAGAGTATCGGTAAGCGCCTTATCGTCTGCAATTCGTTGGGTCTGCTCTTCCGCGAAATCGAGGCGCTTCTCCACGGCGCGCACTGCGTCGAGGTATTCATCGATCTTACGAGTATCCGCTTTGCTCGCGCGACGTTTCAGAGACTTCGATTGCTCTAGGACAAGATCAAGAACACTGCGATTCAAAAAGCCCTCACTCGCACGCCTAAACAGCTTATCAAAGATGGCCCGCGGCATGGTCTCACGAGCCGCAGGGACATCACGACGTGTCCAAGAAAGACAATTGCGCGGCAGACTTCCGGAGAAACTCCCCTCGCCTGCAGTACTCAATTCCAAGGAAGGTAAAGGCGTCGAACTACTCAGATGCTTTGCCACAAGTTGATCCACGGAAGGAGCCCCCACATCATTCTTGCGATGATCATACGAGCCGCCAGTCAACCAGGTCGCCGTTCCCGCTCCATGACCATTGCCACGGGGAGTCCACAGATTCTTGGTCACGACGAGGTCGTCCTTAAAATCCTCCAGTGGTGCCATCCAACGATTAAGTTTTTGCAACTCCCCCGCAGGGCCGACTTTCTCGGGTTCCCAACTTCCTTCGGCACTTCCATTTGGAAAGTAGAGATAGGCCAATCGCGGTGGCACACCGGATTTGCCAAGAACTGCCTCCGGGGCCCCAAAACTCTCCATGGCAGGAAGTGAAAGACAGGCTCCCATTCCTCTCAAAAATGCGCGGCGGTTTGGATTACTCTTCATTGGATTTTCCCACGGAAGCGGGAGGTAGACGTTTCATTATAAAAGGATCACTCGCAGTGATAGCGAGCACCAAATCACCGAAGCGATATCCTGTCGGTTTCAGTTTCTCGGCGATTTCTCTCACTGTGGCTTCATCGTAAAACTCGAGCTGTCGACCCAAAGCATAGGCCAACATCTTTCGAATGACCTGCGCTCCGAGGTCATCCAGACGCTCATCAATCAAGGCGAGCTTAAGTCCGGCCGGGCCTCGAAATTTTGCGCCACTTGGTAAAGTCCCACGATCATCAATCCCACCACGCCATTGACCAAATTCCGCGTAGCTTTCAAGAGCAAATCCGAGTGGATCCATTTGGGAATGACACCCAGCACATCGGGCTGATTCCCGATGGACTTCAAGTTTACGACGCAAGCTGGTTGCGGCCCTGCGCCCACGGCCTTCCACATCAATTTCTGGAACGTCAGGTGGCGGCGGTGGCGGCGGTGTTCCTAAAAGAGTATCAAGAATCCACTTCCCGCGCACCACTGGACTGGTGCGATCAGGGAAAGAGGTGGTTGCCAGCACACTGGCATGCCCAAAGATACCGCCGCGTTGCTTGGTCTCCAAAGGCACCCTGCGTATTTTGTCCCCTTCAATCCCTCTAATTCGATAGTGACGGGCTAACTCGGCATTCAGAAAGGTATAGTCCGCATTGATCAATCGCACCACCGGAGCATTGTCCATCACTAGCGAATGGAAGAAGTGTGCCGTCTCGGCACGCATTGCCGCCATCAAACTTTCGGTGCACCAGGGATTATCAATCGGGTCCTTACGAATCCGCGGGCCAACGTCATCAGTGCTCAGCCATTCTGCAGCGAAGATCTCTCCCAGCGAGAGACTACGAGGGTCAGCTAGCATTCGCTCTACCTGAGCCTCACGATCTGCAGAATCGGACAGCTTCCCGGCCGCAGCGGCATCTAGAAGTTTATCATCCGGTGTCGAAGCCCAGAGAAAATAAGAGAGACGGGTCGCCAAGTCAAAATCGCTTACTTCTTGATCTTTGGCGGTGGCCACCGAATTCTCAACGCGCAGCAAAAAATTAGGTGAAACCAAAATCGCCTTAAAGGCATTCGCCAAGGCCTCGTCCTGGGATTTCTTGTTTTCCAACTCCGCCTCATAACGTGCAATGCTCTCTTTGGTTTCAGTATGAGTCGGTGGTCGGCGATAAGCACGGCGCATCATTTCCGTAATCGC
>DCQM01000195.1:0-676 GCA_002323895.1 Akkermansiaceae bacterium UBA1518 | reverse complement strand
TTACTTCGTCAATGACTCCTTCGGCAGAGGTAAAGTAGCGATCAAGATGCGCGGTCTGAAGAAAGAGAGTATTAGCGCTATTTGAAAATCCACTGGTCCCACTAAAATCCATTGGAAAATCATCAGCTGGACGCAGATCCAGCCCCACGAGATCACGAATGGTGCGATTATATTCCTCCCTCGTAAGACGCCGGGCCGGAACATAGCCAGGATTGCGCACCTTTGCGTAATCAAAGCCATCAATCTCAGCCGCCAGCCACGCCCGCAATTTGAGGCGATCGGAATCAGCCGGCTGCGACTTCTTCTTGGGAGGCATGTCTCCCATCTTCACGCGCTCCGCAACGTTTTCCCACAGGAGCCGATTTCGAACCAATGGTTTTTGCGCAAGCGCCGATTCCAAATCGATATCACCCTTCGCAGTCGCGCTATCGTGGCAATCAAAACAGTAGGTCTCGAGCATCGGGAGAACTTCTTTTTCAAAATTGAAGGTAATCCCGTGAAGCTCATCCTTCTTCCCGGTTCCCCCACTCGGAGCAGGTGTGTAAACCGGTCCAGAAATCTCCTCAGCTTCCATCTCTTCTTCCTCGTCCTCCTCATCGACGAAACCGAAATCTCTCAAGGTCTCTTCAAATCGCTCACGCAACGCCACTTCTGGATTCTTGAGGCGCCACTCTAA
>DCQM01000187.1 GCA_002323895.1 Akkermansiaceae bacterium UBA1518 | reverse complement strand
AAAGAGTTAGAAAAAGAGGTCGCAGAAGTCACCGGGCTTACAGAAGGCCAAACTTTCAACTTTGGACAAAGAAGTCAGAAATTACCCGACCCACCAGAGTTCATTGCCACCCAATATACAAATCCCGGAAACCTTTCTCCAATCTACTTTACTCCATCAGAAGAAGAAGCAACGCAAGCCCAAATCATTTTTGTCGAAAAACGCGAGCTCGCAAAGAAAGATGAATTTGAGACTGACTTCGGGACACTTTACGAGTCTATAACAAGTAGCATACGATTTGTTGCTTTATCGAACTGGCTCTATGACAGTTACACAGCGAGCGGAGTTATCCCTCCAGAAAGAGAAGGGCAACAATAGATCCAACCTAGGAAATGTCTGATCACTCCGCGCGAGACGATGCCTTCGAGCGGGGGAATTCTAACCTTGCTCTGGGAGAGCTCGAGAAAGCCGAAAACGCCTACCGGGAATCAGTAGAATGTGATGATAGCTTTTTCGATGGATGGCAGGCCCTCGGGATGACCCTTCTGAAACTCGAAAAAGTAAAAGAAGCGATCGGTTGTGGAATCAAAGCAACTCTTCTTGAACCAGACGATCTCCTCGCGTGGACGGGGCTCTCTCAAATGTATGTCCGGGATGGACAAATCGCCGAGGCAGAACACGCGAAGGGAAACGCGCGAATTCTCTCTATGGGAGGAAAAGTCACCAAGCTCTGAACCTTTATTGGGCCGCTTCATTTATCACACCTAGTCCTGCGCCAGGCCGGACATCTCTTCGATACTTCGCAACCCTGAACGATCTAAAACTATGTTCTACGTCACTACTGCCATCGACTATCCAAACGGCAAACCGCATATCGGGCACGCCTACGAAAAAATTCTCGCCGACGTCCTAACTCGCTACCAACGCCTCAAGGGTGTCGAATCATATTTTCTCACCGGCGTTGATCAGCATGGCCAGAAAATGGTTAAAACCGCCGAAGCCGAAGGCGTAAACGTGGCTACCCTTACCAAACGAAACACGAAGGGATTTATCCGTCTCTGGGAAAAACTTGGAGTTGAGTATGATGGTTGGGCAGAAACAACCGACGAACGGCACAAATCCTGTGTTCAGGAAATCTTAGGTAAACTTGAAAAGGAGGGAGCTCTCTACAAAAAATCCTACGCTGGATTCTACTCCGTCCGACAAGAGCAATTCCTCACTGACCGAGATCGTAACGATCACGGTGATTTCGGTGATGAATGGGGTGAGGTCATGGAAATCGAAGAGGAAAACTGGTATTTCAAACTCTCCGACCACGCCGAGTGGCTTCGCTCTACTGTTGCGAATGATGATCTACAAATCATTCCAGAGTTTCGGAAAAATGAAGTCCTAAACGCTATTGAAAGAGCCGGCGACACTGATCTCTGTATTTCACGCCCGAAGGAACGGATGTCTTGGGGAATCCCCCTTCCCTTCGATCCGGATTTTGTGACCTATGTTTGGTTTGACGCGCTCATTAACTACATTTCCTTCGCGGGATACCAAAAACCTGAAGGCTCCGAGCTCCCCAAATTCGATTCGCTATGGCCAGCTGACCTCCAAATCATTGGAAAAGATATTCTTGTGCCAGCTCATGCGGTTTATTGGCCTTGTATGCTCCACGCCATGGGTTTTGAAGCTTCCGAAATGCCCACTCTCCTCGTTCACGGGTTCTGGAATGTAAAGGGCGACAAAATGTCGAAGTCCCTAGGAAACATCGTTGACCCAGATGAACTGGCCGAAAAATTTGGACCTGACACTCTTCGCTATTATCTCTGCCGCGACATTCGCTCAGGAAAAGATAGCGACTTTGATATCGAGCGCCTTGTCATGCTTTACAATACTGAACTCGCAAACGATCTAGGGAATCTACTCAATCGCTCAATCAATATGACCAAGGGCTTCTGTAACTCCACCATCAGTGTCACTAATACTGATAATGTTGAAGATATAGCCCTTCGTGAATGCTTGGCGCAGTCGGTCTCCACCTATCGCGAAGCTATGGATAAGTGCGAGGTCAGTGTTGCCCTGCAAGCCATTAATGACCACGTCACCTACTGTAATGGGTATCTAGAGAGACACAAACCTTGGGAGATGAAAAAAGACGAATCCAAGCTCTCTCGAGTTGGTGAGATCCTCTCCCACACCGCAGAGTCATGCGCCCAGCTTGCCGTCCTTCTCCGACCAATTCTCCCAGACGCGGCTGCCAAGATTTTTGGCCAATTAAAAAAGGACGATCTAATGAAACTCACCCTCAGCGAACTCAAATGGGGGCTCTTGGAAGCCGGGCACCAAACGGGGAAACCAAAACCTGTCTTCCCTAGAATTCAGATCGAAGAAAAAGAGTCATAAAAAACCGGCACACGTCATTGCGTGGACCGGCTTGAAATACTTTCGAAGAATTAGTGGCGATCTTAATCCTCGTTTTTCTGCGACTTATCGTTTTCAACCTTCGCATCCTTTCCTTGCCCCTTGTTCTCAGAATTGGCCCTATTTTCGCGACCAAT
>DCQM01000022.1 GCA_002323895.1 Akkermansiaceae bacterium UBA1518 | reverse complement strand
ATCTCCAAAGGCGGACCATCGACAGTTAGTGGTGGGCCGGTGGACATTGGCTTTTCCCTCTAATGATTTTCGTAGTCGGGGAGTATACCCAATGGAAATTGAGTCTCCTAAAATTAAGACTCGTGGCAGTTCTGGCTTGTCGACGGGATTGTCGAAAGGTTTGGAGAAGGGATCGGGGGTCGCATGAAGAACTCCTGTGGCAGCGAAAAGAAGTAGATAAAAAAAAGTTGTTCTTTTTTGCATGCCCCAACCTAGGAAGAAGGATGCTGTGCGACTAGGAATTTTCTATTGTCAGGGCGTTTTGGGATGTTTGAAATACAGGGATGTCGACCGATCGCCGAGGTTTTTTGAACCATGCTGCCCTTGTTACTGCCGCTACAACTTTACCTGCCCGTTGGTGCCGTGGAAAAGATTTGCCTGTGAACCGTAAACTTAAGATGCGCTTTGCGGTGGCTTCAGATCTGCACTATGGCCAAGGAAATACCCCTTATGAGAAAATGGCGGAGGATATGGTGGGCTGGATGAATAAAGAGAAAGAGAACAAGGGGCTCGATTTGCTCTTCATCAACGGGGATTTGACTCAAGACAAGACTGAGATGCTTTTGTCCCTGCGTGACAGGCACCTCTCGAAGCTTAAGATGCCTTATTACTGTAACAAAGGAAATCATGACTACCTGAGTTCAAAAAAAGGATCTTTAACCGAATCGTGGAAAAAGATCTGGGGATACGATTCCAATCATACGGTGGTGCACAAAGATTTTGCCTTCGTATTGGCCGACACTTCGGCTCCAGCAAAAAGTAATGTCTACTTGGCTGCCAACCGTGATTGGCTGAAGGCTGAGTTTAAAAAACATGCCAAGGCGCCAGGTATCTTTTCGCTGATTCACATCCAGCAGCGTAAGCATAAGGTGGCTGGTTGGCCGGAACATGGAGTGAGTGATCTTACTCAAATTGAAAAAGCAGAGGCTGTAATGGACCTCTTAGAAAGCACGGCAAATGTCCGTGGGGTGTTTCATGGCCACAACCACAACCAAAACAGCATGTGGATTTCAGGCGAGCGCCGTTATTTCTTTGATAGTCATGTAGGAGGGAGCTGGGGCGCTGCAAAGGGTTACCGCATTGTGGAAATTGATGAACAAAACCGCATGATGACCTATCAGGTTAATGCTGAGAAGGGAGAGGAGATCAACCGTAATGATTTGCCGTAAGCAAGAAATTCATAATAGGAATTTCTGGGGTAATAATTAAAAAATCGATCAGTAATTTTATGAGCAATATAAAAGCCTTCGGAGCGGTGGGAGACGGTAAAATTGACGATACTTTAGCAATCCAGCATGCCGTTTCCGATGCTGATGGCCAACTCGAATTTCCACGTGGAAACTATCTCATCAACAAGACGATTGAAATCAAGTTAGATGAGGTGGGGCGTATTGCTATTACTGGCAACGATGGCACCGCTACGATTATCATGGCGGGAGAAGGGCCCGCGTTTCGGATTATTGGAAGCCATCAGGGAACTGGAGATCCCTTGTCAGTCGAACCCAAGGTATGGGAGCGCCAGAGAATGCCAACGATTCGAAACATCGAGATCATAGGAGATCATCCAAGTGCCGATGGTGTTGAGTTAATTGAGACAATGCAGGCAATCCTTGAGGGTGTTTTAATTCGGCAGGTAAGAGATGGGGTCCGCCTGCATCGAAGAAATCGTAACGTGATCATTAGTGATTCTCATATTTATCATAATACCGGAGTTGGTATTTATCTCGATGACGTAAATCTTCATCAAATCAATATTTGTGGAAATCACATCAGTTATAACCGATTGGGAGGTATTAGGATCGAGCGTTCAGAAGTGCGTAATCTACAGATTACCGGAAACGATATTGAGTATAACAATCATAAACAGTTCAAAACCGAGCCAGAATTAACGGCCGAAATCTATATCGACACGACTGGCGAGAAAGCCAGCGTCAACGAAGTTACGATCGCGTCTAATACAATTCAGGCTACTCCATCTCCGGGCGGAGCTAATATTCGGATCTATGAAAAGAAAGGTCAGGATCGCCCTCCGGGACTTTGGTCAATTTCAGGAAATGTGATCGGGAGTCAGGAAAACAACGTTCATCTGACCGGCTGTCATGGGATCACGCTGAGTGGGAACTGCATCTATTCCTGCGAACGCCGAAATGTCCTGTTGGAGAATTGCAGTCAGATCAACCTGACAGGGAATAATTTCCGTCGTCACACGCCTCGTGCTAATGTCGGTGTTCGCATGGTGGATTCGGAGAATTGTATTTTAAGTGGATGTATCATCCAAGATGAGTCTGAAGAGGGGCAGGCAAGTGGTGCATCATTACTGGAAATATCTGGCTGCAAGCGAATCAACGTCCAAGGGGTACAGCTGCTCGACGGAGCGCCGTGGGGGCTTGATGCCGTAAATAGCAGCGAGATCAATGTTACCGGTTCTACCTTAGCGGGCGATTTGGCCGGTCAACGTGGAAGGGGTGCAATTCGGTTTCGAGGCGAAGGGAAAAAGAATCATATTTCTGCCTGCCGAATCAAGGGGAAGATAGAGCTTGAGGAGGTTTCTCAAGTGGCCATGGTCAACAATGTTGAATGATTATCCAGGGGTTTTGGTCGTGCTCCTGATATGTCTTTGCATAAAACTACTCCCAAAAGCCCCACAAATTAGAATTTAAAAAATTTGGTGAGGATAAAACCGGCCGAAATGGCAACAGCGAATAAAACTAGAACAATCCGACCGGACCGTTTTTTGGCGACCTTGCAAAGCATTCAAATCATGTCGCAGAATTGCCTTAATTTGAATAAACGCAAGTTAATGCGTCGCTGTGGGCGCCCTTACTGAAGGGAAAATGGCAGATCACAAGGGGCCTCGAGGAAAGGGTCGGAGGTTTACAAGGGGCTACCCAGAAAAGGGAAGGTCGGCAGCATTTTTTTATTTTATCACTTAATATTTAGCCTCTAAAACTTTTTCGTATGATTAACAAGATAGACGATGTTTTCTGGATAATTCTTAGTGCTTGGGCTAAGCGTGCTGCAAATACGCTTGGTCTTTTGATCTTTACGATGACTCAGGCTATGGCTGACTTTGGGCCACAGAGAATCATCTCATCGAATGCAACCGAGGTTATCGATGCCTTCCCGGCTGATATGGATGGTGATGGTGACATTGACGTACTAGCCGCCAAGCCAGGTTCACCCTTTGGTGGTGGCAGCATTGTCATTTATCGTAATAATGGAAATGGCAGTTTTACGGAGCTCAATAATAGATTTCCCGGGAGTTCAGCGGCTCTTGTAAGCAACGTTGTTGGGTCTGACCTTGATAATGATGGCGATATCGACGTAGTTGTTGGGAGCTCGGGATTTTCGTCCGGTGGAGTGCGAGTTTACCGCAACAATGGAAATCTTTCTTTCACAAGGACCTTTGATAATGAGAGGGCACCCGGTCTATGGGATATTCATTTGGCAGACCTGAATCGTGATAATCGTCCGGAAATCATTTTTAGCCTTGGAGGTAGTTTTGATCAGATTGGGATTTATATCAATTCCGGCAACCTTTCTAGCTGGGGAAGCTTGATCTCGGCTAAGACTGGCACAAATACCGGTGACGAGCCCCGAAGTCTCCATGCAGCAGACATTGATGGCGATGGAGACGTGGATGTAATGTCCGTAAACTACCTTAGCAATCAGCTCTCCTATTATCCTAATGGTGGTACTCAGGCGGTTCGCCATGTCACTTCGGCATCTCAGACACGAGGGCCGCGCAACTTGCGAACTGGTGACATTAATGGTGACGGTGTTCTCGATATGATTTCTACCTCAGTTCTTGATGGCAAAGTCGCGTGGTATAGAGGGACAGGTCGCGGGAACTTTGCCTCGCAACAGATCATTCATAGATATCAAACTGGAGCTAATGAGCAAGGCCCCCGAGGTCTAGATGTTGTCGACCTGGATGGCGACGGAGATCTGGACGTCCTGTCGACTTCGGAAGTCGGAAGTTCGGTCTGCTTTCACGAGAACACGGGCTCAGGGTCGTTTTCGCAGCCGGTCATCATTACTAATCGTGCAAATGGTGTTAACCTTGTTACGACAATTGATATGGATGGCGATGGTGACTTGGATGTGGTTTCAGCTTCGCCTGGCGACAATAAGATTGCTTGGTATGAGCAGCTGGGTGGTGGAGCCAAGGATAGTGATGGTGATGGTGTTAATGATGACGAAGATGCCTTTCCAAATGACCCCAAAGAAACAGCTGATACTGATAATGATGGGGTAGGCGATAATGCGGATGTATTCCCCAATGACCCTACTGAGATCGCAGACTGCGATAACGACGGAGTTGGCGACAATGCCGACGCAAGATCGCCGCAGATTATTGCTGGGCTTGAGGCTCAAATTGCTCAGCTCCAAGCCCAGATCACCGAACTATCTAAGCGCCCAACCCTCGAGCAAATTCAGGATGCCCGATTGAACTCAATCGTCATGAGTGCCGGTCAGAATAATACGGCTACGCTAAAGTTTTATATTGAAGAAAGTGCAGATCTGAAGACTTGGACAAATCAAGGCAAGTCTGTCGAAGCAGGTTTCCCGCTTGAGGCAGGGAAAAAATTCCTACGCTTCTCATTGGAGAAGGAGTGAACGCTTTGATCCTCACCCGCGAGGGTGGGGATTCCCTCTCGCCATTTGAGGGGGTGGTTCGCCAACTTCTTGTCGAGGCGTCGTAATCATTGGAACTTGCTTGGATCTTCCTGAGCATCTAAGTAGAAACGATGATTCGTGTTCTGCTCTTTTCTCTTCTGTTTGTAAAGATAGCCAACGCTGAGACGGTTGGCCCTTGTATTGGCAGTTTAGGCCCAACTGAGGCGTTTTTTCTTTATCGGCCTGGAGAATTTGAAATTGATCTGGAGCTTTCGGTCCTCAATCAAGAGGGTAAGATTGTCTCCACCGCTGAGGCTACTGCTTTAAAGGCCGATGATTTTGTTGCAAAATTCCATATTGAAGGGCTTCTCAGTGCGACGGAATACCGATACCAAATTTCAAATCAAGCCTCGTCCGATATTGTCGCTGGGGGAAATGATCTTTTCTTTAAGACTACGGATAGTTCCCGTGGTGAGCGTGTGAGTGCTGCGCTGATTTCTTGTGTCTCAGCTAAAGATACGGCCCCCGTCTGGGAAGAGATCGGGAAATTAAAGCCAGATCTCCTCTACCTTGGTGGTGATACTCCTTACATAGACACCACTAATCTTGCAGAAGTGCGAAAAAAGCACCGTGCCCTCCTTAATGAACTGCCCCTCGCAAGAGTCATCCGCAGCACTTCAACCGTCGGTATGTGGGACGACCACGACTTTGGGCTGAACAATGGCAACGGGAAAAATTTAGAAGAAGGGAAGATGGCGACCCGCAAAGGATTTGTAGAATACCGAGCACACCGTCAGTATGGGAATGGAATCGCGGGAGTTTACCACAAGACTGACCTTGGCGTGATCGAGTTTTTTCACCTCGACCCACGCTGGTTCTCTCAATTAGCGCCTTCTCCGGTTGACCCTCAGCAGACTTCATGTTTCGGGAAGGAGCAATGGCAATGGCTTCTCAAATCACTGAAGGAGTCAAAAGCTCTCTTCAAAGTTCTCTCGATCGGAGGAATCTGGCAGGACAAAAAGAATTCCGAGACAGATGATATGTTTACCTATTGGTATGAGCGTGATGCCCTTCTTGACTTCGTGAAGCACGAGCGCATCAGTGGGGTTGTTCTTCATGGTGGAGACATCCACGTCTCACGCTATCTCATACACCCACGTCGAGTCGGTTATGACCTTCATGACTTCATCATGTCGCCAGGCCACAACCGCATTATACCTTCTCTTAATGTTTATCACCCCTCGCTTGAATGGTCTCTTGTAGAAGGACAGCAGTTTCTCTTTTTGGAAGCTGACCCTACTCCGGATGACCCAACTCTAACTGCCACTTACCGGCAGCCCGGAGGGAAAGTGAACAAGAAAATCATCCTCAAGCTTTCCGAGCTTACTCCTCCTAAAAAAGACGAAATTCTGCGAGCTCACTGGTCCTTCAATAAGGATTTTTCAAATTCTTCAGTTCTTGGGAAACGCCTCGATGGAAGCCCCCAGAATGGTGCTGAAATTTCTGGGGGAGCACTCCAGCTCGAGCGAGCAAGGGGACAATTCGTCAACGTTCCTCGGAGTTTCCTCGATGATAACTCGGCCGGTCATTCGGTGTCCTGTTGGATTCATCCCAATAAGCTTCCCGTATATGGTAGCAATGACCGCCACTTCATTCTTGAAACGACTGCCGAGGGTAAGCCAGCTTCAAAAGCGGCCTACCACCTTTCTCTTGAACTTAGCCCAGCAACTGAGAGTGAAAATATTGCGATTCGGCTCCACACTCAAACACTCAGTCCAGGCGGTCCACAGAAGGCTCCAGTCGCCAAAGCACAGGGGGCGTTTCAATCGAGTCACCTGAGGTCAGAGATCGAAGGGAAATGGTCACACCTTGTTGTTTGCTTTGATTCGAGATGCTTAAAAGTATTTCTGAATGGTCAAGTTATTGCAACTCATGTGCTTGAGCACCCGGGGCCTGCTGTTGAGCATGGTGGTCTCATTATTGGGGGACATCGGGCAGGGACAGGACGCAATTTTGAGGGGAAGATCGATGAGCTTACTATCTGGCAAAGTGTTCTCGATGCCGTTGAAGTGAGGAAGCTTTATCAAAAAGGTTTTTAGCTTTGAGTAGCTTCGCTTTTCGGAGTCTGGCTTCTGCGGGGAGAGGTAAGGTAAGGGAATAGGGGAGAACTTTCGCTTGGCGAGTCCTCTTCTAAGGGAAG
>DCQM01000136.1 GCA_002323895.1 Akkermansiaceae bacterium UBA1518 | reverse complement strand
CCAAGGACAAGGAAGCCACCCAAGCACTCCTTTCCAGCGATCTCCTCTCTTCCGAAACTCCGCCCGCCGAAGCCGCCGCCCTCGTTGGCCTCGCCCGCGCGCTCTTAAACACCGACAACTTCATTACCCGCGAGTAACTCATGAATGACTTCGAAAACCGCTGGCTCGCCGAGCGCACCCGCCGCCATTTCTTTCGCGACTGTGGAGTCGGCCTCGGCTCCATCGCCATCAATTCCATGATGGGACAACTACAAGCCGGGCAACTCCCTGTCATCGATCCGGCCAATCCGATGGGCTCCCGCAAGCCACCTCTTCCAGCGAAGGCCAAGAACGTCATCTTCCTCCACATGGCCGGCGCGCCGAGCCAACTCGAACTCTTCGAAGATAAACCCAAGCTCCGCGAATACCACGGTAAGACTCCCCCCAAAAGCCTCATGGAGGGCAAGCGCTTCGCCTTTCTCAAAGGTAACGAAACCCTCCTCGGCAACCAACGCGAGTTCGGCCGCTACGGAGAATGCGGCATGTCGCTGAGCGAACTTTTCCCCCACCACCGCAAAATCGTCGACGAAGTCGTCTGGCTTCGCGGCATGACCACCGACGTCTTCAACCACGGCCCGGCCAAGCTCTTCATGAACACCGGCTTCCAGGCCCCGGGGCGACCCAGCATGGGCTCGTGGATCACCTACGGACTCGGCAGCGAATCAGAAAACCTCCCCGGCTTCGTTGTTCTGCAAAGCGGACCACGTGGACCGCGCGCCGGGAATTCCCTCTGGGCCAGCGGCTTCCTTCCGACCTCATTTCAAGGCGTACCCTTTAGAGGAAAAGGCGATGCCATCCTCCACCTTCGCAGCCCAAAAGGCATCACCCGCAAGCGCGAGCGCAGCTTCTACGATACCGTCGGTGCACTCAATCGCGAGCGTCTCAAAGAAACTGGTGACCCCGAAATCCTCACCCGCCTAAACGCCTACGAAATGGCCTACCGCATGCAGACCAGCGCGCCCGAATTGATGGACTTCAAGGGCGAATCCAAAAGCACTCTCGATAGCTACGGCGTGAAACCGGGTGAATCATCTTTCGCTTCCAACTGCCTCCTCGCCCGCCGTCTCGTCGAACGCGGCTCCCGCTTCGTGCAACTCTATCACACCAACTGGGACAGCCACGGTGGCCCCGGTGAAAACCTCAACAAAGACTTTGAGAAAGTCTGCAAAGACGTCGACCAAGCCAGCGCCGCCCTCGTCCTCGATCTCAAGGAACGCGGAATGTTAGAAGACACCCTCGTCATCTGGGGCGGTGAATTTGGGCGAACTCCGATGGGCGAAAACCGTAAGACGGTCGGCCGCGATCACCACATCGAAGCCTTCACCATGTGGATGGCCGGAGCCGGATTAAAGAGCGGTTATATCCACGGCCAAAGCGACGAACTTGGCTTCGGCGTAGTCGATGGAAAAGTCCACGTCCACGACCTCCACGCGACCCTCCTCCATCTCCTTGGCTTCGACCACGAACAACTCACCTACCGCTTCCAGGGCCAAGACTTTCGACTCACCGACGTTCATGGAAAAATCGTTCAGGAGATTCTGGCGTAGGTGAAATCATCAGATTTTGGAGCTTGACCATTTGCACTCTGGGAACTTGTTTTTTTGATGGAAATCTCAAATCTTCGTAAAATTGCACCCGTTTTAGCCGGGCTGGCTACCGCAGAAATTGCCGGAGCTGAGACAGTGACTCTTTTAGAGTCCTTCGAAAAAAATGTCGATAATGTCTTACACTATGCTCCGGAAGGTGATCGGCGGATCACGGCCATTACGCAGTCTGACATCAACGATTACGATCAAATCACCGAGGGTAATAAAGCACTGAAAGTGAGTTTCGAGAACCTAACCGGTTGGAAACAAGACTTCAGCGTTCTACTCTCACCAGAATCGACGGCGATCCTCCAGGGCATCGTTGAAGAATTGGAAGAATCCCCGGAAGTAGGTCGCTACTACTTGCTCTACGATATCACCTGGGACAAGTTGGAATCCGATGCCGCCTGGTCGAACAGCCCACTAAATTTTGGCGGGCATGATACCGGCGTCCAAGTCGAATGGGCAGGGGGAAATCAAGCGGTAACACTAACTTACGATCTCGGCTCCGGATTGCCGGGAGGGTTCCTCCTGGCTCTTGAAGGCGACAACAACGATCAAACCTTTATGCGGTTCATCTTTAATGGAAACTCGACTCTTCCAATGGATGTTTATGTCGACAACATTCGTCTTCTGGACACAAAACCTGAGGGCGGGGTGACGGAAGTCACCGTGCTCGATTCGTTTGAAGAGAATCTTGATTCGCTGTTGCCGGCAGGAGCACGGGTTATTGCAGATCCCACGATCAATGCGAATCAGCTGTTTGTCACCGAGGGTGAAAAGAGCGCGAAGTTTGTTCTTCAGGACAACCCTGGCGGATACCAGCAGGACTTCACAATAGACTTGGCGCTATATTCGGAATTAGAGGAGGTCCTACTGCTACCACAAGAGAAGCGGCTACAATATTCCCTCGCATGGGACTGGATTGTAGAGGCGGGAAATTCGACAGTGAATTGGTTTCAAGAAACACTCAATCCAGGTGGGCCAGGAATGCAAATGACCGAGGCTTGGGCCAGTGATGGGAATATTCGAACCCGCGTCATTAATCTTGGAACGGTCGAATGGGATTTCCCTCCGTCAATCACGGTCATTCATAACAGTAGCCAGCCTTGGGGAACACCGCTGAATCTCTATCTTGATAACTTGAGACTCATCAATACTGGAGGCGCGAACGTTCCAGAGGACTTGGAGATCTTCTCGATCGAACACAATGCCGATAATACGGTCACCTTATCATGGGAGTCCGTTGAGAGTGGTCGCTACGCCTTGGATTCTTCGGTTGATTTGGAAGAGTGGGAGGAAATTGAGGACGATATCACTTCAGAAGGAGAAACAACGACCTTCACCACCTCACCAAGTGAAGCTGTAAAGACTTTCTACCGGGTGCACCAACTGATAAACTAGGATTCTGCGATCATCCTCGCAGGTAGCCCCCTTCCCGCCTCCGCTCACCACTTAAGCGCATCTCTCATCCTTTCTGCCAAAAGCAAATTTCTAGCAGTTCCATTTACCGCAACAAGCCACAAGCGGCAGAGCAAGGCACTGGCGAGACGCAGCAAACCAGCACGCGGATTCTAGCATCGTCAGAAGGCGCTTCGATGGCCTAGGACTTAAGCGTGCTTTCCCGATTCCTCCTTCTGCCTGCTGCGATCGTTCCCTCGGCGCTCCACGCTTTCAAGATCTCCGAGTTCCACATCTCGCCCGAGCGCCAGGTAGAGATGGGACTCACTGCAGATGCCGAATGCCTCGACGGTGAGTCGTGGTTTGAAAACGTCCGCGCGACGGTCGAACACTCGGAAACAGCGGTCCACGTTTTCACACGGCTTCCGGGCAAGGCTGACTCGCGCTTCTACCGCGTCGTCGGATTGGAGACGAAAACGACCTCCACGCGACCCTCCTCCATCTCCTCGGCTTCGACCATGAACAACTTACCTACCGCTTCCAAGGCCGAGACTTTCGCCTCACCGACGTCCATGGAAAAATCGGTCAGCAGATTCTGGCGTAGCACAAAGCTCCTTGCATGGAAAAACTCTGGTCCCTTCGAAGACGCCCTTAAGAGCTCGACCATGAAAAGGCTCCTAGCAGTGACTTGATGATTTCGCATAAAATTAAAAAAAATCGTTATTCATAGGAACTTTATGATTAATTGTGGCTCCGCTAATTCAAAATGATCTCCGCTAAAAAAGATCCTAACAAAAATGGAACTCAAGGTCCTGAGGAAACTTGTCTAGGTAACGACGACACAATTCCAAAAATTGAGATAAAGAAACCAGCATCTAAAGCTGCTGGTCTGGCTGCCATCATTCAAACCATGAAGTTCATGATCAGAGAGCCTGGCCTGTTGAAGGGCATAAAGGGGCTTCTCAGGATGAATCAAAAGAATGGGTTCGATTGTTCCAGCTGTGCTTGGCCTGATCCATCTGGTCATCGGTCCAAAAACGAATACTGTGAAAATGGCGCTAAGGCACTTGCTTCGGAGTCTACAAGAAAGAAGATAAACTCAGAATTCTTTAGAAATTATAGTTTGAAAGATCTCTCCCAAAAAACTGACTATTGGCATGAATTACAAGGAAGGTTAACCGAACCAATGTTCAAAGATGTTGGTGAAACTCATTATTCTCCAATCTCATGGAGTGAATCCTATAATTTAATCTCTGCGGAATTACAAAATCTAGACAGCCCTAATGAAGCTAGTTTTTATACTTCAGGTCGAGCGTCAAACGAAGCTGCATTTGTTTATCAACTGATGGTCCGTTTATTTGGTACGAATAATTTGCCGGATTGTTCAAATATGTGCCATGAATCAAGCGGCGCAGCATTGGGTGAAACTATTGGTATTGGAAAGGGCACCGTCGACCTGCATGACTTTGAGCATGCCGACGTAATCTTTGTTGTCGGACAAAATCCGGGTACGAATCACCCAAGAATGCTCAGTGCATTACAAGATGCTGTAAGAAGAGGCTCCACCGTAATTTCAGTTAACCCAATATTCGAAGCTGGACTCAAGGCCTTTGCACACCCTCAAGAAATACGAGGAGCTATGAACTTAGCAATGCCGATCGCAGCAGATCATGTGGCTATCAAACCTGGTGGAGATTTAGCTTTTTTTAAAGCATTAGGGAAATCCCTAATTGAAAAGAGTGAACATAATAGTGATATCTTAGATCATCAATTTATAAGCGATTATACTAAAAATTTTGAGCATTATAAAAAATCAGTTCAATCAGCAAGTTGGGAAGAATTGATTGAAAATTCAGGTGTCCAAAAAAATCAGATCGACCGTATCGCAAATGTCGTATCGCAATCTAGGGGAATGATTACTTGCTGGGCTATGGGTATTACTCAAACGGAGAATGCGGTAGCCACGATTCGTGAAATTGTTAATCTTCATCTTTGTAGAGGGCAGATCGGAAAAAAAGGGGCTGGCCTCTGTCCAGTAAGGGGTCATAGCAACGTTCAAGGAGATCGAACTATGGGAATTTGGGAAAAAATGCCCAAATCTTTTCATGATTCTTTGGACACTCATCTTAATTTTAAATCTCCAAGAAACCCTGGATATGATGTCGTTGAGACTATTCGCGCAATGGAAACTAAAAAGGTTCGGTTCTTCATGGCGCTAGGTGGAAATTTTTTATCAGCCTCTCCTGATACTGAGAGAACTTCAAAGGCCATAGAGAAATGCTCGATGACCGTGCAGATTTCGACAAAGCTCAATCGTAGCCATTGCATAGTTGGTGAAAAATCTCTGATTCTACCTTGTCTAGTTAGAAGTGAGGAGGATAGGCAAGAAGACGAAAAACAGATAATTTCGACAGAAAATTCAATGGGGATTGTTCAAAGCTCCCTAGGAATTTTCAAACCAATATCCAGTAACCTGAAAAGTGAAATCGAGATTTTATGTAAAATCGCGATAAAGTTATTTCCCGAGAGAAGTGACACTTTCGAGGGATTTTTTAAAAACCATGATCAAATCAGGGATATGATCGAAAAAGTCATACCTGGTTTTGAGTCATATAATTTGAGAGTCAGAAAAAGAGGTGGCTTTAGTTTGCCCAATGGTCCCAAAAAAAGGAAATTTAAAACAAAAAGTGGCAAGGCGCTTTTCACCTCAAATGAAATACTTAAAAATAACTATGCCGATGATATTTTAATTTTACAGACTCTTCGTAGTCATGACCAATTTAACACCACAGTCTATGGTTTAGAGGATCGTTACAGGGGAATATATAACGATAGGAATGTGATAATGATGAACGAAGATGATATGACATCACGGTCTATTAAACCTCTAATGGAAGTCGATGTTGTCAGTCTTTTTAAAGGTAAAGAGAGACACTTGAGAAATCTCAAAGCTGTACCATATAAAATGCCTCGTGGGGCTTGCGCTGCATACTTTCCAGAAGCAAATGTCCTAGTACCTCTAGATAAAACAGCGAAGGTCAGCAATACGCCTACATCAAAAGATGTTCCAGTGAAAATCTCTCAATCAAAATAGGTAGAGATTCAAATTGATTTTTTGTTTGAACAGAAATCC
>DCQM01000173.1 GCA_002323895.1 Akkermansiaceae bacterium UBA1518 | reverse complement strand
ATTCTTGCGAGTGAATCCATCGCCAAATCCACCAATCCTGAGCATTTCTATACGGATAAAAAACGACTCAACGAATTCCAAGACACCCTCGTCAAGCGAGGGATTGAAATCCGGTGGCCAAAAACCTTGTAACAACATTCTAGCGGGTAGTTATGCCTGATAAAAAGGTTTCCTCAACTATTCCTCACGATTTTTTAGTCGTGAAATTTTTAATAGCGACTTTCATTATCGGCGTCTTCTTCAACCTTTATCTCTTTGCTGTTCATCCACCATGGATGGAGCAAATACACTCGTTCTTTGAAAGCGATCGTCCTGAATACCGTAAAAGTAAGTGGCAAACAAAAGATGAGGTTTTCCGGTCTTTCCTATCTATCAGTATCGCCAACGCGTGCATGTCCGCGCTCTTATGGTTTCTCGGTTACAAGGTCTGCAAATTCATGGTTAAACGGCCTCTCAAAAAAGCAGGGTTCGGATCTGCCGCGCTTGCTCAAGCCGGTTCTTGGGTATTTCTAATCCCTTTCTCGGGTCCTGCAGCCATTTTTGGACTCTTTATGTGCCTGGGGGCGGTCACATCAGGGAGAGCACAAGAGCACCCATGGGTCCTCTTGAATTTACTCAGCCCTATCGCAACAATAACGATTCTAATACTTTTATTCCCCCGAACGAAGGACGTTGAGAAGGCATTTGATATCATAAGCCCTCCGGAGGAAGATCAATAAAGACACCCTCTTTATCTGCTGCTTTACTTCTAATTTTTTATCGCATTTTGATAAGACAGAGCAACTTGGATTGATAACCCACCATCTGAAAGGCGGTATTAATGGCCCTATTTTTTCGTGCTGTTCGTACTCGTTCCCTGCCCTCCCGTAATTGGCGACCAGTGAGCCGCCCTAAATCTCCATTCCCCATTTTCTTTCGCGAACACCAAGGTGGCACGAGTCATATAGTGATCCACAGGAGGTCGCCCCTTCATTTTTTCAGCTCCTTCTGCGTAGAACATTGCCACCGCGACTTTTCCCGCCTTAACAGGAACTACGGTGATATGCTTTGGTTGTATTGAATTACTTTCAATTGCCGGAAGGTTTTTTTCGAGCTCAGGTGTCACATGATTGAGAAGCCCACCACTTGACCAAAACTGATACGAACCATTCTCTGAGTTGATTGGGCTCCAATGTTTCTTATTATTCACCAAATCATACATCTTAAGAACCGTAGCCGTAACTTCTTCAATATCCTTTTTCTCTTGGGAGGATCCATGATTTTCAGCCACCAGCACCAACTTTAATGCTTCTTTGTCTTTATCTGAGCCAACATGAGTGATTGTTTTTTCTCCTGTTTTTCGGTCCCACTTCAAAGTGGACGAGTAGTTATACGTCTTTCCTTTAAGTGTCTCAGTATGCTCCCGTTTTTCCTCATTCGTCCCAAATTTCACAATATCAGTGAGAGTTGAAAACGGCTCACCTTGGTCAAAACCTGAATAAGAAGAGAAAATTTTCTTCCTTTTGGAGTCGTAAGTCACGAACCCTGCTCCCGTACTGAGAATTTTCCCATCTTTCGTCGTCCATTGGTGGGTTTCTAAGATCTTTGTATGATCGTTACTCAGCTGACAAGTAACGGAGATATCGTAGGCCACCCCAACAGGGATCCCCGGAAAAAGATCAGTCGTTTTCGCACTTCCCGTCCAAGTGCTTAGGTCATTGTTAGCCTGTCTAAAATTAACGTACTTTTGCCAAACCTTTCCACCAGATTCTGCAAACCCATTCGCTCCAGTAATAATTGTTACCACCATAAATACATGGAAAACTTTGCTCTCAAATAACCTAAAAATACTCATCTCATTTGACTAAGCGGAAAGAAGCAAAAAAAAGTATCATCTAATTATGTTTTTTATTGTGAACAAAGTAGATCACATAGACTCATTGAGACATTCCCTTCGTAGACGTTTCCAAACCCAACCCGATCTTGTCCAAAAGCGAAATCAAACCCCACCCCAGTAAAAGCAATAATCTAATCCTTATGATAAGTTCTTTTCTAAAAACCTTTCGGCAAATCAAAGACACCAAGATTCTCAGGGCTTTAATTATTTCCACCATACTTACGCTCACCTCGATCATGCTAGCTCTCGTTCTGGGTGCGACACTGCTTGATTCGATTATGGATAATTTCTCAAAGACGCTGGCGTCCTGGTTTGGCGAAGGAGAAGGATGGTTTCGGGGTATAATCCAATTTATGGGTGGATCTGCTATTTTAATTTTAAGCTACTTTTTATTTGCTGGGATTCATGGTGCCTTCGTGGGGATCTTCATCGATGATATCTTAGACGTAATCCATCAACGGCATTACCCTGATGTTCAGTGGAATAATCCTCCCTCATTTGTAACTTCATGCCTTTTCTCAGCTCGCATCTTTTTGATGACCATCTTCCTAAATATAATAGCCTCTCCTTTATTGCTAGTTGGTTGGTTTATTCCCCCGCTCGGTCTAGCTTTACAGATCATTCTTAATGGATATTTGCTAGGTAAAGAATATGGGCAACTTGTGGAGCTCCGCTTTCCCAAGGGATATTCCCTAACACCGAGACCAAAATATTTTTCTAACGGAAATATTGCCGCAATCATTTGGATTATCCCAATCGTTAATTTACTTGCCCCGATCCTCCTCGCCGGCTCAGTTCTTCATACTCGTATGAAACTTAAAACTCAGTAACGACTATCCCTCTCTAAAGAGGCCCGCGTTAACTCTCTCCTAACAAAAGCAAGATCCTAGAAGTTAACTGATTTGCTCAATATTGATCTCACTAGCCAGGTGGGTAAGCACCCGTAGAATGAAAATGATATGACAGTTCGATTCCTAGATTGTAGATCGCTTCAGCGCAACAAAAGGCAACATGAGGGCCAGCCTCATTCGGAGAAGTCGCTTGACTTCACACTACACATTGCAACCTTTACAACCCTGCAGTAAGCGTTACTGCTCCAACCAGCTTCGGACCTGCAGCATGATCGTGAAAAAATCAAAGCGCCTCATTGCCTTCCTTAAGACAACTGCGATCGGCGGACTTTTATTTTTGTTACCACTAATTGTGTTGGGTGCCCTCGTTGGGCAAATTGCTCCGATCGTCGTGGCGGTTTCATCGTTCCTAAACAAATACGTTCCAGTAAAAACAGCCAGTGGGGTTACTCTTCTCCTCGGACTATCCATCGCCATCATCCTATTGCTTTGCTTCGCCGCTGGGATGTTTGCCCGGTGGTCACTCGGGAGAAAAATCGCTATCGCTTTCGAGAAAAGGCTCGCCCTCTTTTTCCCACGCTACTCAGTTCTCAAAGATCAGATGGCCGATACCATTGGGGGAGATGAGACAAAGCCACAAATGAAGCCCGTGCTCGTCAACTTCGATGAATATTACCGTATCGCCTTCGAGACAGAACGTGATGAAAAACAAGGCTTCGCCACGATCTACCTGCCCGGTTCGCCTGATCCGTGGTCGGGCAAAGTGGTAATACTAACACTCGATCGTGTCACTCGTTTGGATGCAGACTTTGGCGATGCTGTCGCAAGCTGCGAACAAGTCGGTCGAGGCTCGATTGCGACGATCGAAAACCTAACTCTAAACTGTAAATAAACTAAATTATGAAAATAAAAACTGGATGTGTAGGATTCCATATCACTTTTAGGGTTCCAAATGACGATGTAGCGCAGATGGAAACCTTTTTAGAAAAGCACGAAAATTTTATGCGTGAGACACATCACATCGAAGGAACCGTGGAACCAGTCGTTCTTTGCTACGCAGTCATGAGAAGTCCTGAATTTAGCAACCCCCTCAATCCCGATCTTGGAGAGACGGGACATACTCTCTTTGGGATAACAGAAATATACAATGGGCCAGAAGGCGCTCAAATGCATATGCAATTAGGACAACAGAGGAATGAATTATTTGAAGAGCTGATCAATTTAACTTCAAAATACTGTGTAGGCGGTATTTTGGGGGCTCCAGTGATGCGATCTATGTAAGCCCCATTAAAAATACGACCCTCCGTTTTATTTCAACGCTCGATTGATTCATGCAATAGCTGAAAGAAGTAAGGGGGTTACTTCCTCTCAACACTGCTCCATAATTGACAACACAGAGACTCCAAATCTCTGGGAGGTTTTCCCGTAAGCGAGATAAGAGGTTTTTTGAATAAGCTTCTAACGCAATCCCCGCCATCTAAAGCGCACCACCTCACTGGGGGGAGTATCTACCGCCACTCTCACCTAATACCGTGACAGATCTTTTGATCCTAATAGAGGTGCTACTCCCAAAACAATTTGTCGAATCTTATGGCGTAGAGCTCTGCATTGCCTTCGAGCTCAAACCGGACCGTGACGGGAGTAGCCACATATTTGTCGAGCTTGAAGCCGTCAGACCATTTGACGATCTCTCTGGCCTTGAAACCACCAGTGATCGGTTCGCTATTTTTGATTATTTCCCCGTTGGGATCGAGTAACGAGACGGTGATGCTACCGGAAGAGACGTTGCAACTGATTTTCATTTCATCGCCGGCCAGACAAATCTTGTGGGGCAGGATATGTGCCTTGGCTTTGGGATCGACGAGTTTATAGCCGGTCTCGAGATTCTCGATCCTGTCATCGCTGATCTTGAAAAGCTTGGCATTTTTTACAGCCTTCACAAAAGGCGGCTTCTGCTGCATCCGATAGACATGCCTCGGAGGTAGGACAAACTCATCGGAATCAGGACCAATCCTTACCAAGTTCTTGCCGACCGGGGAGTCTTTAGCGAAGGCATACTTACCGGCTTTTTTGTCGTCCGGTTGTAGCAGCCAAGCCATATTGAATCGCGCTATCCCGCCTTCAATAGAGCGAACATAAATGAATCCTTCACTAGGTGTCCCTTTTCTTCCCTGGGTGATCCACGAATAATTGCCAGGGCCTTCTTTGATCAAACGATTGACGGGCCATGTCTTACCACCATCGAAACTAGCCCATACGTTGACGTTTGCCCGATTCTGTTTCTCCGGCAAACTTGGATCGGGCGAACTGAACAGAAGAATATCGCAGTCGTCACGGTCGAGCCTCAGCAGCCCGGCCTTGCAGCCGTAAATATCAGGCGGTCCGTCAAACAACTCATCGTCTTCGTTAAGATCACGCCAGGTTTCTCCACTGTCATCGCTATAGGCGATCCAGCGATTCCCCTTCCTCGCACTAGTTCGGGTATTCATGTATATTGTCCCATCGTTAAGCTCGACCAGACCGCATTCACCGGTTCCCTTCAAAGGAAAGGGTTCGCTTGAAAACCATGTCTTTCCATGGTCGTCGCTGTAAACCGCGTTGGAATAAGAGTTTTGATCTCCACCCTGTTTACGATAGTCCGGCATTACATGGGAGGCGGCCAGAAGACGACCTTTATGCCGCCCGTGCTTAATAGTGATGCCGGGGCCATGCGCTGGGTTGGGGCTTGGAAAAAAACCTCTAGAGTCTTTATGCAAGACGATCTTTTCAAGGTTCCATGTCTTACCGTGATCCCGGCTCTTATACATAAACGGAACGGGATGGAGAGACGTCATGAAGACCATTATTTCGCCAGTATTCTCATCAACCACGCTAGTACCGAGCGTAGCATAAGCAAAATGCTTATCATTCCCCCATCCCTTTCCATCGTATGGCCCGATTCCTAGGGATTTCCAATCCATCTCGATCGATTTTCCGATCTGCTGGCGCTCCGACCAAGTCGTTCCCCCGTCTTCTGATCGCCTAAGGAAAATCTCATGAATATCCTTTCCTCCACCCCGTCCGAACATCAGAACCGTTCCATCCATGGCGACCGACAAGGTGCCATGCAAGCCAAGACCACCTTTGTCCCACTGCTCAAAAAACGGCTCGGGTTTACCATTGAACGGGAAAACATTAGGACCAATGCGAGATTGAGTTAAATAAGGCAGCTCATCAGCCTTGATTATTCCGGTGACTCCACCCCAAATTGCAGCACAGGCAATAGACTTCACTAACAAAAGGAACTCACTTCTCTCCAATTTTCTCATAGCCTTTCTTATTCGTAGTTCATTAAAAATGAAACTTATTCTGGGATACCCAGACCTAGGAGGCGAGATGACAATGCTCGGAAATCGGTAGGTCCAGATATTATTACGAAATCTCTTCAACCCTTTCCCGCCAAAAGCAATTCCCCCGCAAGCCTTAAAGCCCTTACGTTAAACGCTATTGCTACTTGCCCTAATTTATTGAAGATGGATCCCATCTCGTTAACTTTTTTATGAATATCACCAATCAGCTTATCATGTTGAGCATTCTTGCTCAATCGGCTAACGCAGCCGTCCTCGGCTGGAACGAAGGGCAGATCGTTGGTCTCCGCACTAATAATACCGTTGGCTTTGTTTTAGATGGAGAACCCGCCAGTAACGTCGACAAAGACGGAGACGGGGTCATCGACGATGGTCAGACTGGTTTTTATAGTTCAATCAATGTCGATTCAGAAGATTCGGCCTCCTTAGACTTATCGGGTGACGACTTCGACTGGGCGCTTCGGTTCCAAATGTACGACGCTGACGGAGTCTTCGGCTT
>DCQM01000046.1:56502-88329 GCA_002323895.1 Akkermansiaceae bacterium UBA1518 | reverse complement strand
CATGAAGACAAGCGGGTGTTAACTGAGGTGCAGGCAGATGAAAATGGAATTTATTATGGCTCGTGAAAGTCGATCGAGCACTAAGTTTTTTATAGTTAGCAGAGTAGCAAATCTAGGATGTTTGCTCTTCCTGTAGCCATTGTTTCATGCCGCCTGCGACATTCGTGACGTCTGAGAAACCATTTTGAAGCATCCAGGTTCCTGCTCTAGCGCTTCGCATTCCGGCTGCGCAGTGGACGTAATACTTTGCGTCTTTGGGAAGGTTGACGGCAGAGCTGGGCCAGCCTGAAAGCGGCAGGAGTTCGGATCCTTCGATATGCGCCATCATGTATTCATCCTGTTCGCGAACGTCGAGTAAGATGCCTTCAAAGCCATCGGTAAGAATTTTACGCAATTCAAGAGTCGTGATTTCGGGAAGCTCAGTCATTTCTTTTTTGTCAGTGAAGGGTTTAGTAATAGTAGGGTTGTCTCCGCAAAGTGGGCAGTCTGGGTCAGGTTTGATTTTAATTTCCCGGAATAAGGTCGGAAGGGCACGATAGTGAATCAGTTGACCAAGCGGGGGATGTCCAAGATTCGCGAGAAGTTTGATCGCTTCCATGGCTTGAAGGCTTCCAATGATTCCGGGGAGCACGCCCAAGACACCTGCTTCGCTTCATGTTGGGACTGCTCCCTCGGGTGGAGACTCCGGAAGGAGGCAACGGTAGCAGGGTCCGCCGAGATGGGGTGCGAAGACTGTGACTTGTCCTTCAAATTGGAAGATGGCTCCATGTATGAGAGGTTTCTTGAGGAAAAATGCGGCGTCATTTGCGGCGAAGCGAGTCGGGAAGTTGTCGGAGCCATCGAGAACAGCGTCGTAAGGCCTCAGTAGATCAAGGCAATTGTCTGGCTCGAAGCGACCTTCATGAAGGATAATCTCAACATGTGGGTTCACTTGGTGGAGCCTCGCCTTAGCGCTCTCCATTTTGGAGGTGCCAACGCGATCGGTGTCGTGGAGGATTTGGCGGTGCAGGTTAGACAGGTCGACCGAGTCAGGATCAATGATGCCAATTCTTCCAATGCCAGCGGCAGCGAGATAAAGAAGGGCTGGTGAGCCCAATCCGCCGCTCCCGATGCAGAGAATCGAAGAATTCCTGAGACGTTCTTGTCCCGCTTCGCCGAGCTCTCTGAGCATAGTTTGTCGCTGGTAGCGGTCGGCTTCTTGCGGTGTCAATGGCATGGGCCAACGATGTCGCGTTAATTCTCGTCAGGCAAGGAACGATTGCCTGAGTTCAGCGTGAGTGCTAGGGTTGCGGCGTGAAAGTCGCTATCGTTGCTCATCCCCGGAAGGCAGACGCCCCGATGGCGGTGCGAAATGTTCGAGAATGTCTTTTAGAGCGTGGCATCGAGGTCGTTCTCGAAGAAGAAACAGCACGTTTGATTGAAGAGGTGGGCAAGTTAGACTTTGCCGATGGAGCTGACCTTGTCATTTCGCTTGGAGGGGATGGAACCTTGCTTAAGACCCTCCATCGTTTAGGGCCTAGGCCGATTCCGATTGCAGGGGTGAATATTGGGACGCTTGGCTTTCTGACAGCTTGCACTGATGAGGAAATTGATTTGCTAGGCGATCATTTGGCTAACGAAGAGATGAATATCGTTGAACGAAGCATGCTGAAGGTGGAGATGACTGAGGAAGGTGGTGAGTTACACCAATTTTTAGCTCTCAACGAAGCGGTGTTGATGCGGGGAGAGACTGGTCGCTTGGTTTCGCTCGAAGCAAGAGTGGATGGGGAGCTTTTAAATCATTATCGAGCCGATGGATTAATTGTGGCGACACCGACAGGGTCCACTGCCTACTCAATGGCGGCAGGTGGGCCCCTTCTTGGTCCCCACGCGGGAGTCTTTGTCATCACCCCAATCTGCCCCCACAGTATGAGTAACCGCTCGTTAGTGGTCGGTGAAAAATCTGTGATTGAGCTTTCACCGGCTGGTGATGGAGAGGAACCGATTCTTTTTTCAGTTGATGGCCGGGATATTCTCCGAATTGAAAAAAACAGTGTTGTCAGAGTCACTTGCCACGACGCAAACCTCAGATTGGTGCGGCTCCCTGGACACTCTTTTTATGAGACCCTTCGAAAGAAACTCCATTGGCACGGCGGATAGCCTTGGTAGGCGTCTACTTGGTCTGTAGGGAAGAGAGTCCGCCGTCTACCGAAAGCGATTGCCCAGTTATCCAGTTGTTATCTGGTGAAAGGAGAAAGAAGAGGGCGCTGGCAACTTCACTGGGAGTTCCAAGCCGGCCAAGTGGGTGCATCGCTTCAGAAAATTTGCGTGCTGACTCATTATTGGTAATCGGGGCTGCAAGTGGGGTGTCTGTGAGTCCTGGTGCGACACAGTTGATCCGTAGTTGGTTTCTCGCGTAGGTCGCGGCTGCTGAGCGGGTGAGTCCTGCAAGACCAGCCTTTGCTGATGCGATTGCCTCGTGGTTGGAGAGGCCTTTTTCAGCTGCGGCTGAGGTGACAAAAGCAATGGAGCCGCCGGATTTACTCATGGGTCTTCCTAAGTTGTGGAGGAGATAGAAGGCTGAGTTCAGATTTGTATCGATGACAGAGTTCCAGTCGGGGATCGAGGTTAGATGCGCCGGTTTAAGGAGGATTGAACCGATACAATGAGCGACCGCTTCAATGTCACCGAGTTCTTCGATTGCTGAGGTAACACAGGAGGCGACCTCATCGGGCTGAGTGAAATCACAGACAAGAGATTTGACACCCAAGTCAGACGAAAGATCTCTTAGCGCGCCCTCGTTTCTTCCGGCTATGACAAGGCGGGTTCCAGCGGAGTGAAGCTTACGGGATAAAGCTGATCCAATTCCTCCATTGGCCCCGGTGATAAGAGCAGTTTTCGGTCCATTCATTACTTTCCGAAACGTAGCTCTGAAAGCCAGTTTCGCATCTGGTTTTTTGTCCCTTCAACTTCAATGCGATATTGGCCGATTTTTCCCGAGCTATCCTTGAGCTCCGTTCCTAAGGTCCGAAAGATACTACCGTAGTGCGTCGAGGGTAGGTGGGCGTGATACCACTTTACGGTTTGCTCCGCGACCAGTGCCTTTTTCCAGAGTTGTGCTTCATCGATCTGGGCTGTCTTGCCATTAATGATGAGAGTGCCTCTCAGATGGGGAGGATAAAGAAGAAAGAACATGAGCTCACTTGACCCGGTAATCGTGAGCTTTTCTTTGTTGTTGGCAGGATTAATGTAAAGAAGGATATAACCGTCACTTGTTTTGGTTTTCTTGGGGGCTCCCCAGGCATTAGCTCGGGTCGGGTTTGAAAGGATTGGGAGAGTTGAAGGTCCTAACGAGGAGCCAGGAGGCGTCGAGGAGCAATGAGTTAAAAGGCACAGAAAACTAACTAGGGGAATTACTCGACCGTTCATGGATCGAACAAGATACCGTATATTTTTAAGTTTGCACTTTGAATTAGCATTATCCTTAAGAGGAATTTTTTTGAGCAATAAGAATTTCTTTTGCTTTACGGCAAAGTTGTTTGATCCTGTATTCCTCGCTTGACGCCTCTGCTCGTGTACCAATCACCCTTTCATAGACCAAATCAAACGGAGTTCGCCCCCGTAAATATTTGGCGCACTTTGGGCCCTGCGATTGATGCTCTGTCAGACGCCGTGCGACATTGTTTGAAATACCGCAGTAAAGTGAATCATCGCCACAACGAATCAGATAGACAGACCATGGGGGCTCACTAGCCATCTGGATTGAGGTTCATTTGAGAAAGAAGTCTTTGGTTGAACTCGTCAGCCATGTCGTAGCCGATTTTTCGGAGTTGGAGATCAAGTGCCGCTACTCCAATCAGTCTCGCTGTGTCTCTTCCTGCAGCTACTGGGATCTCGACAAGAGGAATCTCCACATCAAGAATTTGCATTTTTTTCTGCGATATCCCAATTCGATCTACTTTGTTGAGATCGTTTGCTGATTTTAATTCTACTACCAAGTCTAGCCGTTTCTCTGGTCGAATAGCTGATAGACCATACAGATTAGCAACATTGATGATGCCAATACCTCGCATCTCCAAATAGCCTCTTGCGAAGTCCTTTGCGCTTGCCGAGAGCTCCCCACTAATTTGCTTTAGCTGAACCGAATCATCAGCGACAAGTGCGGCCCCTTTTTCCAATAGCCCAATTGCGGTCTCACTTTTTCCCGATCCGCTTTCTCCCATTATTAAAACGCCAATACCTCGATAGTCGACCATGCAGCCGTGAAGGGCGGTGCGATGGGCAAAATCATTTTCGAGGCTAATGGTCGCAGCGTTAAGTAACGACATAGTTGGTCGAGGGGTGTGTAGGATAGCGATATTTTTCTCTCGAGCTACTTCTTTGAGAACAGGCGAGAGATCATGTCCGCGGGCAATGATAAGGCAGGGGATATCTTGCTCGCAAAGAATTGTGAAGCGCTCAAGACAAAGTTCGTCCGAGAGTTTTTCAAGATAGGAATTCTCTGAATTTCCCAGAACCTGAATCCGCTTTTTGGCAAAGTAGTCGATAAAGCCCGCTAAGGCGAGCCCCGGGCGGTTGACCGCGGGCTCTTCAATCACCCGATCGAGCCCGGTTACTGGGTGCTCAGTACTTAATTCGAGGTCATCACCGTGTCGTTCCAGAAATTCCTGAACGGTGATGCTCTCGATGACCCTTCGTTTTCCGCCTGCTGCCATGGGGGAAGATTAAAACATTAGTCTTCTTTGGGCGAGATGTTGTTTTCTAGTCCCCGTGTTTTCTTCCAAAAGAAGAGCAGTTTTGGGAAGCGCATGAAAAATAACTCCCTCAAGAGAGGGGAATGTCTATGCCTCACTCCGGAAGTTTATTAATCCAAGTGGTTATGTCAGCGACAACCTTATCGCTTTGGTGGTCGTGAAAGAGAAGGTGAAAGCTCTCAGGGTAGAATTTTCTGGTGGCATGAGTTTTTTCCGGAAGTCCCTCAAAAAATCGTTTAACGTCTTTGGGGTCAGAAAAAACATCTTTCCCTCCATGAAGAACTAAAAGTGGAAGATCAAGTTTTTGGGAAGCTTCCCGGGAAGTTTGCATCATTTTACCCAGAGTGGTGAGTAGTCGGAGAGTGTGTTTGCGAATATGGTATGAGTTGGTGGCCGCCTGGTTTTGGTGGATCGTGTTCTTAGTCACCCGGACTTCATCCCGCCCCGAGAGGCTTTCTAGTGAAACTCTTGCTTTGGGAAAGAGAAATCCGGCAAGGTTTGCGGCTGAGATTTTCCATTGTGGGAAATCAGAACGAATATCAGTTATGGGTGATGCTAGGATCATGGCGTCGCAGCGGACTCCGTGTTTTTTGATCTTCGCATAGGTATGGAGAACAATGAGTGAGCCCATGCTTTCGCCGCACCAGATAATCTTCGCTTTTGGGTGTCGTTTACGGACTAGGCTCGTGAAGGTCGTCAGGTCTTTGAACCATTCTTCTCGATTGTGAATATGGCCACGTCGTTCTTTAATAGGGTCTTTGCCTTGTCCCCGTGTTTCGGCGCCGTAAAGCGTTATATTAGGATGTTTGGCTAAGATATGTTTGGCCAGAGGCCGAAAGTCCGAAGCTGCACCGCTGATGCCGTGAACTCCAATGATTACTATTTTGGATCCCTCCTTGGAGGACCACTTAGTATAAGGAAATTCTGCCCCATCAAAAGAGTGGAAAGTCGTTTTGCTCAGCCGTATTTTTGCCTGCTTGGTCACGGGGTTTTGAGCGGAACAAGAGGTGAGAGTGACAAAAATCAATACCCCGATCCCCACTAATATGCTGCGTAGAATCGGGATGATCATTTTGAAAAACAACAAAGGTTAATACTGGACAATAGGCTTTTCAGATTTGGCGTCAATGATTGCGAAACGCTCCCTGTGAAGATTAGCGTCGCTCCTGAAGATTAGTCGCCCGCTATGTGAGCGTTCTAGTTCCATGAGGATCTTAGAATCCTCGGACTTAAAGCGATTTAAAACATCGGTATTGACCATAACAATCAGATCTCCGTCTTCGTCATTTTCCTTCTGGCGTTGAATTACGGTATTGAGTCGACGTTGGATTTCAATACTCATAGACATTGTCGTCTTAATCCGAGCGCGCCCTTGACAATAGGTGCAGGGCTCGAGAGTTGAGTCGAGGAGGCTCTCGTTCAATCGTTGACGTGTCATTTCCATGAGTCCAACAGATGAAATCTGAAGAACTTGGGTTTTTGCCTTGTCCCGTTTGAGTCGCTCCTTCATCGCTCGATAGACAGCCTGTTGGTCACGGCGATGTCGCATATCAATAAAATCAACTACAACAAGGCCCCCAATATTACGAAGTCTCAGTTGCCGAGCGACTTCTTCGGCAGCTTCAACATTTGTTTGAAGCAGAACTTTATCAACGTCTTTTGATCCTCGGTTTCGCCCAGTATTAACGTCGACAGAAATTAGAGCTTCAGTCTCATCAATGACGATGTAGCCACCGCACGGAAGCCAAACTTGGCGCATGAAGGCCTCGTCGATTTGCTTTTGAATACCAAATCGTTCAAAAATAGTCTGTTTGGAGTAAAGGTAGTGGATCTTACGCTTGGCTCGACGCGAGACCTTTGCGGCAATCTCGCGAATGTGTGCGGTTGTTTTTTCGTCATCACAAATAATTTTATCAACTTCGTCTGTGAGGAAATTTGCAGCAGTTCCTTCCACAAGATCAGGTTCTCGGAAACAGCAAGCCGGAGCGCTTTTGTTATTTCTGATGTCTTCGACTTGTTCCCATTGTTCTAGGAGCATCGCAAGGTCACGAACGAAATGGCGGGCGCGGGTGCTGGTGGCGACTGTGCGCATAATGATGCCCATGCCCTCAGGAACACTCAGGCGCTGCATGATTTTACGAAGGCGTTGTCTCTCCTTTGGATCGTCAATGCGTCGCGAAATTCCGAATTGATCGGAATAAGGCATCAGAACGAGATAGCGACCCGCAAGTGAGATGTTAGTCGTCACCCTTGGTCCCTTGTTGCCGATTGCACCTTTCGACACCTGAATCATGATTTCTGAGCCGACTGGGTAAATACTTGGGATGTCCTTCGAAGTGATTTTCTTTTGTTTTTTTTGTGGCCGTCCTTCACGACGGATTTCTTCAAGACCTCCATCGAGTGCGGCTGGGATAGCATCCCAAAAGTGAAGGAAGGCATTTTTATCGAGGCCAATATCAACAAACATGGCTTTTAGGCCTTGTTCGATATTTTTGACACGGCCCTTGAAGATTCCGCCGACGATGTTGTCGTCGCCATTACGTTCGACATTATATTCTTCGAGGACACCATCCTCAAGAAGGGCGGTCCGGCGTTCAAGTGTTTCTGAGTTGACAATGATGGTGCGCCCTTCGCGAGGGTCAACACTGGTCAGGCCAAGCGCGTTTTTGATTTTTTGGATCATATGATTAAATTAGTTTAGAAGATTAAAATTTTGTTTGATTAGTTGCTGTCCGCTTCTCGATCAGGAGTCGGTGCGATTGATGGGAGAAGATTTTCATTTGGGGCGATTAAGTTTGGTTGTTCCGGTGAAAGAAGGACGTCTTCGATTTCATCGCCGGTCTCACCCTCCTGACTATCAGTCAAAGAATAGATTTCGCCTTCGGGAATCTCAATTTTTTCGAAGGCTTCAAAGTTTCCGGCATAGGTCCCAAGGTGGGTAATTCGCATATTTAATCCGGCCTCCATATTGAAGATTTCGCGATAGATTCTTTGGGAAAGAACCCCGGCGACTGCGCCACCACTTTTGCCGTTCTCAACCATCACACAGATGGCGTAGCGAGGCTTCTCAAACGGTGCAAAGGAAGTGGTCCATGCATTGTGGGTGTGCTCAATATTCGTCTTTCCTGTCTGAGCTGTGCCTGTTTTTGCGGCAACAAAAACATCTTCTAGAGCAACCTTAGTGGCGGTTCCCCCTAGCTCATTAACAGCTTTCCACATGCCTAGTCTGATCATGTCCATTTCAGCCCTGCTAACGCCTTCATCGATTAGGTTCGTTTTGACGATCGGTATATTTTCTTTGATGATTTGCGCCTCTCCATTTGGATCTTCGCCAAAAATCCGGCGAACGATACGAGGTTGGTAGTATTTCCCCCCGTTAGCGATTGTCGATGCGACGGAGCAGACTTGAAGCGGAGTGGCGAGGGATTGACTTTGGCCAATTGCAAATTGCGCAAGAGTTGCCCGGGTCATTGACGCTCCCGGATATTTACGTCTCCAAGTGTCACTTCCAGGGAGGAATCCGGGGTCTTCGGAAGGGAGTAGGATGCCCGATCTTTTTCCAAAGCCCACTAGCTCGAAGGTGTTCACCATAGCTTTGGAACCAAGGGTTCCCGCAAGTGACATAAAATAGGGATTACAGGACCGTTGGATTGAATCGGTCAAGCTGAGGGAGCCATGTCCATATGTTTTCCAGCAGCGAATCTTTGTATTTCCAAATTGGCTGAATCCGAGGCAGTTATGCCAGAAATTTGTCTTCTCGTGGCAGGCCGCGGCGATTGCGGTGGGAAGCTTGAAGGTAGAGCCCGGGATGTAGCGCCCAATGGCGCGGTTTATGAGAGGGCGTGCCCGATTTGTGTTATATTCTGCAAAGCGAGCCTCTGTGATAGCGGGTATGAAGTCGTTGGGGTCAAAGTTCGGGACGGAAACCATTGCGAGAACTTCGCCTGTGTTTGGATCCATCACCACGGCGGCACCACGTCCAATGAGGCGCATGACGTTTGCAACGATCAGTTGGATGCGGCTGTCGATCGTGAGTTGGACCTCGGCACCCTCGCGGGCGGGTTGGTAGTCTTCAGTTGCGATGACCTTGTTTCTTTCATTGCGAACTAGGATCCGTTTGCCAGCCTTTCCTTTTAAGTATTCATCTGTTGTAAATTCCACGCCAGTCAGACCTTTGGCATCTCCTTGGAAGTGTCTGTTTTTATTTTGCTTTCCTCGATATTCGTCAGGGATGTCTCCTTTCGCCCACTGTTTGACGTAGCCGATAATGTGTCCGGCAAGTGCCCCGTAGGGATAAACACGCCGGGGCATAACACGCACTTCCACACCTGGAATTTCGTGACTGCGGACCGCGATTTTTGCAAATTGGTCTGCCGTCAGATCTTGCCGGTAGCGATAGGGGACAAGTCCACGATAGGTCTTGTAGTGAGTTCCGATATCCCTTGTGTATCGTTGGCCGGTGAGCCCAAATGATTCGAGTTGAGGTATCACCCATTCACGAACCGCTTCGACGATCATCTCGTCGTCTGGAGCCTTTCTTTCAGCCTCGATTAGTTGTGGTTTTTCGTTTTTCTTCTGGTCTTCCTTTTTATCAGTTAGAGATTTTTTATGTTCTGTATAGCCGACGTAAATGTCTTCAAGATTGAAAACAATTTCATAGGACCTCCGATTGCGGGCGAGAACTACGCCGTTACGATCGACGATACGGCCACGAGCTCCCGGTTCGCGAATTTCTACGGTGTGAGTGATAGGAATCTTGGCGACGAACTGGGCTCGGCGGTCGATTTGAAATTCGTAAAGTCGCGAGAGAAGAGTGCCACACCCCATTAGGATGAGGGCGGTGAGTAAAAAGAGTCTTATGCGATACTTTGGTTCCATATCACTATTTTTTGTATCGGATGGTGTGACCGCAAAGGTCGGCAAAGCGAAATAGAATCCAGAAAACAAGAGGAGAAAGTAACATCGTGAGGACCGAACTGGCCCAAATTTGTTGGATCATCCCGTCATTTTTGTGGAATCCACCAACCACGAAACCACGGAGAAGGTATTCTACAAAGAGATAAAGAAAAATCGCAATTCCTGCGAGTATAGCGGAAAGATACCATTTACCTTCTCGAAAAATTGGTCTGATTCCCTGCATTAGAAATCCCATCAAAGTGTAGAGCACTACGGAGTAGCCAAATTTCAGAGAGTCAGGCGAATTTTGATATACGAAGGGATCTCCTTGAGTGACAGAAAGGATTTGTTGAGCATCCCATAGAAACCCTCCCAAATAAGCGAGAATCAGCATAATGCCGGTTGAGACTGTGACCGATCCGCAGAGGACGATTAGGGGGAGGATTAGAATACGAGCGTCATACCACGAGGAGACAGGCGGAAGAAACTGCTGAACAATACAGCTCAGGAGAAGGAGTCCGATTAGGCTTATGGAGTATAGAAACATGTCTTGGTCTTAATCACCGGGTGAGTCGGTAATGACGAAGACATTTTTCAGGTTGGTGAAGTCAACCGCTGGTTTGATTTCTGCCTCGCCGTATACGGGGCCTACTTCAAAGTCTTCGATAGTTCCGATAGGAATGTTTGGAGGAAACAACTTCCCCCGCCCATCGGTGTAGACCTTCATTCCCTTTTGGAGGATGGCGGTCTTAGAGAGATAGCGCAGCCGCAAACGAGGCGTCTGGCCAAAGGTGGTTTGTCGGCCTACAATGATGCCGACCTCGCTAGTGCCCTCGACCTCCGCCGAGACCTGCGAGATCTCGTCGGTGATTAGAAGGACTGATGAAATTTGCTCGCCAGAAAGCTGGAGGCGGCCCACTAAGCCGCCGTTTGAAGCGAGGACACAAAGGTCAAATTCGGGATCGGCTTCGAATCCGTCATCGGTTCCTCGATCAATCTCTATAGTTTTTCCCCACATCTGAGGTTGTTTTCGAATGACGCGGGCTGCAACCACATCAAATTGGGTTTTCTTTTTGAAATCGAGCGCATTTCGGAGCTGATTATTTTCCGCCTCAAGTTCGCGAACTCGTCCGGCTATAAGCTTAAAGCGATCACGTTCTTCAATCACTTGCTCGACCCGTTTTTCAAGATCTGCGGAGTGTTCGACTTCTTCTAGGAATTTATTAGCGAATGCTTCGGTTTCACTCCCTTTTGATATGAGGGGGGAGATTGCAGAATAGTAGGAACGCTGAATATGGCGCACAGATTTTTCGCTTAGCGTAAAAACCCAAACAAGCCCCGCGACAAAGAGGATAAGAGCTAGAAAATTAAGAGGCTTCATCTCCGGAATCCGGATTTTAATTGTCAGAATTGGTGACACGTTTCAGGAAGGTAATTTCCTGAAGGACTTTTCCAGTTCCTTCGGCAACGGCGCTCAGGGGATCCTCTGCGACGTGGACTGGGAGCCCGGTTTCCTCACGAAGTCGCTTATCAAGTCCACGAAGAAGAGCTCCTCCTCCAGCGAGAACAAGTCCGCGGTCAACGAGATCGGCAGCAAGTTCAGGTGGGCAGCGTTCTAGAGTGGTGCGAACCGCATCGACAATGGTCGTAAGTGGATCAGCCATGGCCTCACGAATTTCTTGCGAGGTAATCGTGATTGTCTTTGGTAGGCCAGAGACGAGGTCACGCCCTTTGACCTCCATGGAGGTTTCTTTGGGAAGAGTATGGGCGGATCCTATTCGGATTTTGATGTCCTCGGCAGTGCGTTCACCAATCATCAGGTTATAGCCCCGCTTCATGTAGGAAATGATTGATTCGTCGAGGTCATCACCGGCGGTTCGGACGCTGCGTGCGTATACAATTCCAGAAAGGGAAATGAGCGCGACTTCGGTTGTCCCGCCGCCAATATCGACGATCATGTTTCCGGACGGATCTTGAACAGGCAGTCCTACTCCGATCGCTGCTGCCATAGGCTCTTCAATGAGGTAAACCTCTCTAGCCCCGGCTTGTTCGGCAGATTCCTTTACAGCACGGCGTTCGACCTCGGTAATGCCTGATGGGATAGCGATGACGACGCGCGGGTGGCTTCGTCGTTTACTGCTCACCTTTTTAATGAAGTGGCGAAGCATCGCCTCAGTCACCTCGAAGTCTGCAATGACGCCATCTTTAAGAGGACGGATTGCGACGATATTACCTGGGGTACGGCCAAGCATGCGTTTGGCATCGTCTCCAACCGCAAGGACTTCATTTGTACCGGCCTTTACGGCAACCACGGATGGTTCCCGTAATACAATTCCGTGATCCTTGACATTGACAAGGGTGTTGGCCGTGCCGAGATCAATTCCGATATCGTTCGACAGGAGGCCGAAAAGTCGTGCAAACACTGACATAGAGGGAGTTAGGTTGGGAAAGAGGTTTTTTGGGTAAAGGGATTACAGAGTTACAAAAAATAACTCGCGCTGCGGGCGGAGACGATGGAGAGAGAGCTTAGAATGGTCAAGCAGCATCCTTGACGCTTATTTATTTGGCTATTTCAAAATATCAGAAAGTCCTTATTTTCTTCTCGCCAAAAACTCCCTAGCGAGTTTTTCATAAGCCTTTGCGCCAGCTCCATGCGGATCGTGTTCAAAAATAGTGAGGCCATAGCTGGGAGCCTCTCCGATCCGGATCGACCGAGGGATAAGAGTTTTATAAAGTTGTCTAGGGAGGAAACTTTTAACCTGTGCAACGACCTCTTTCGACAGATTGGTTCGGCTGTCATACATAGTCATGAGGATACCCTCGAGTTCTACCGAGGCTCCTGATCCGGATTCTCGGATCTGGTCGATAATATGAACGATTTTGGCCAATCCTTCTAACCCAAACCATTCGCATTGTAACGGAATAATAACTTCATCAGCAGCGGCAAGCGCCGAGGTCATAAGAATTCCGAGCGAAGGGGGTGTATCAAGAATGATAAAGTCATAATCTTGTTTTTTGCCTAGGTTTTCGAGTAAGTCGCGCAGGCGGGACAAGTAATCGGGCATTTGTGCGAGTTCGATTTCAACTCCGGCAAGGTCCATATCACCCGGAATAAGAGACAAATTCTTAATACGAGTTGGGATTATTTTATCTTCCATTCGGGCTTGGCCGATGAGGGGCAAGTAGAGACAACCGGTCGAGCTGGCTTCTTCGCCGATTCCACTCGTTGTATTAGCTTGTGGGTCGAGGTCGATCAGGAGGATTTTTTTACCCTTTTGAGCCAAGGCACCCGAAAGATTGATCGCAGTGGTGCTTTTCCCCACTCCACCTTTCTGGTTAGCAATGGCAATAACGTTCATTTTAAAAAGTCTGATCGGAAGCTGACTTGGGGCGATACGAAGAGAAAGGAAAAAGGCAGTTTTTGGGAGTGAAACTTAGCGTCCCAGCTCGCGGGCCTTTTTGGTGGCTGCTTTAATGGCGTTAATCGCTGTAGATCGAAAGGCACCCTCCTCAAGTGCCGCGAGCCCTGCGATGGTCGTGCCACCGGGGGAAGTGACTCGATCGCGAAGAACGCTGGGGTGTTCGCCGGAATCCGCCACCATGCGGGCCGCTCCAAGAACGGTCTGGGTTGCCAATGCAAGTGCTTGATCGCGGGGTAAGCCTTCGAGAAGGGCCCCGTCGGCGAGGGCCTCTATAAATGTGTAAACATAGGCAGGTCCGCTCCCCGAAAGTCCGGTGACTGTGTCGAGTAGTGATTCCTTCACCCCGTATACGATTCCGATTGATCCTAAAAGCTTCTCGGTAAAATCGGCATCGGCATCAGTTGCTTTCTTGCCTAGCGCAAACGCCGCTGCGCCCTCGCCAATGAGAGCTGGAGTATTCGGCATAGTTCTTACGATCCGCGCCTGATGATTACAACTTTCCTCCATCGTCTCAATCTTGACCCCGGCAGCGATAGAGATCACAAGTAGTTTGTCAGGAGATTCAACAAGTGCAGGGATTTTGGCGAGAACTTCAGAGACTTGGTAGGGTTTGACACAGAGGAGGAGGACATCACTTTCTTGGATTACTTCTGCGAGCGATTTTGCAGCTGAAATTCCGTCTCCAAGCGCTGCAATGGACTCCGGGACAGGGTCGTAGGCTAAAACTTGGTTGGGCTCAAACACTCCCTTCTTGATCGCGCCCAATGTTAGGGCGGATCCCATTTTTCCACATCCAATAAGGCCGATCGTCATGCGGCAGCTTTGACTAGATTGAGGTGCGCTGTCGAGTCTGGGTCTTTGTTACTGATTGATTGTTTGCCAAGTGAGTCTGATTAGCCGAGAAGTTAGGGGTGAGAAGAAAATTACTTTTGATATTTCACTTCGTATTCTGCGCTGAGTTAACTGCGGACGATTTTAAGGTAGAGGATGTGATCCACCCGGTTGTTATCAAACTTGGGAAGCCAAAGGTCATAGCAGCGTTGGGTGAGGGGCACATGGCGATTTCTTCCAGCTCGGAAATAGCGGCTGGCCATATTGCGCAAGGACTGGGCCGAATGAACGCTTCTTGGGATTTTGAAGCTTATAGGCATTTTTGTGAGGCAGCGAAGGTGGATCCCGAGTGCCTAATGGCCTATTGGGGAATTGCAATGAGTTTGGCTGGAAGCCAACATGAATTTTTCTCTGAACGGAAGGCGGCGGTTGATCGAATGCTTGATTTGCTGGAATCGGAGATCGCGGCAAAGAAAACTCGTTGGTCCGACCTTGAGAAGCGATATGCACAGGCAGCCGGTTACCTCTTGACCAGCGGTGTAAGGGCCGCTGGGCTGGCCTTTAATTCACTCTCGGAAAAATATCCTGCCGATATTCAGGCACGCTTATTCTCCCTACTTCTCCAGAGAGATGGATTTGATAGCGGTGGTAAACCATTGGTAGGTCAAAAAAGAGCGGATGAGGGTATTAAAAAGATGCTAGAACAGCACCCTAAACATCTTTCGGTCATGGCGTTTTGGGTGAGCAGTCAGGCCGAAGCTCCCTTAAATGTTTCAATGCTCCGTAAAGAGGTGTTACCAGTGGCCCGTAAATTGGTGAGGCTACTGCCGAATTATCCTCCCTATCACCTTATGCTGGCTCATGTCGAAGCTCGTTGTGGTAATGCAGCGTTAGCGATTCAAGCTGCGAATGACGCTGCTAAATTCTACGAGGCCTACATGAACGAAGAGAAGGTAAGTCTTTATGATTGCGATGGCTGGATCCGTTCCAAAGTCTACCTAGCTACCCTTCATGAGATGAAAGGGGATAAAAAAATGGCGGAACAAGTTGGAAAGGAGCTCGCTGAAATTAAAATCGAAGAGAAGCGCCTTTTTTCACGCGGTGCGGGATTACTGCTCTGGGAGGGTCGCAATGTGGGGGCACGCGTGATGATGGGGCGAAGTGATATTGCTTCATTTAAGAAGGGACAGAAGCTTCTTGAGACTTTGCCAGAAGAACAATGGTTCAAGGATAAATCATTCGCTCTGCCTTACCGAAATTGTATCGCTATCTACCTGGCGGTTCGCATGGCTATTGCGGATAAAGACATACAGAGCAGTAAAGCTCTCTTCGACCAGTTCTTGCTCAGGGTTGATGCGTTAGGAAAGACCCAGAAGCTTGCCTCCAAGACTAGCAGTTATGCCGATTGGGCGCGTGCGATGGATACACTTTTGATGATGGTCCCAGAACTTCGTGGTCTAATTGCTCAGAATCAAGAGGGAGCAATTCGCCTATCGGCTGCGACTTGGTTTCGCTCAGCCTCTGACCGGCAGGCAAGTCCTTCAAATCTGCTCCCTCCCTCGGTGGATTACCCGATAAAGTGGAGGCTAGGGTTGTTTTACGTTCAGGAGGGGAAGCTTGAAAAGGCTGAGGACGCTTTCCGCGAGGGTCTTGCTTTGCGTCCAAATCATCTCGCGACCTTAGAGGGATTTCACGGAGTTTTGAAAAAAATGGGAAAAACAAAGGCTGCCAAATTACTTGAGGGTAGGATTGAAGCCGTAAAAAGATAGCTCTCTGCGAGCCTTCGGGGCTTTGATAGCCTGTCGCAAAATTCTTGACTCTCGACCAAACAGCCCCGACATCCACTCCGCCATGTTGACGATCAAGAAAATGACTAAGGCCCTAGGTGGTCGTGTGCTGTTCGAAAACTCGGAAATGACTATCAATTGGGGCGAGCGAGTCGCATTGGTGGGGCCAAACGGCGCGGGTAAATCGACTCTCTTCAAGATTGTTCTGAAGGAAGAAGACGCCGATCAAGGGACTGTCGATCTTGATGAGTATGGCATGGTGGGCTACCTCGCTCAGGAGGCTGGAGATCCTGGGAATGCCAGCATTATGGAAATTGCAATGGGCATCACTCCAGAGCACCGCGAAGTGCTAGAGACGATGAGGACGATGGCGGAGGATTCCGATGAATTTGGTAAATCCCAAGATCGATGGGAGGAGTTAAATGGTTACCAACTAGAGCCCAAGGCCAAGAAGATTCTTTCTGGTTTGGGGTATTCTCAGGAAGATTTTGACCGGCCTGCTGACATGTTTTCAGGGGGGTGGATTATGCGAGCTCACCTTGCCCGCTTACTTGTTGAAGAGCCTGATCTCCTCATGCTCGATGAGCCGACAAACCATCTGGATCTGAACTCCCTGATGTGGTTTCAAAAATATCTTCAACAATATCCTGGAGCCCTCCTCATTATTTCACATGACCGTTCGTTCATGGATGGCGTGGTCGAGAAAGTTTACGAAATTGATGAGCAAAAGTTCATTAATTATACAGGAAACTATACCAAATACTTGCAGCTGAAGGATGAGCGGTATGACCAACAGATGAAGGCTTTCCAGAATCAGAAAAAGGAAATCGCTCGCATCCAGGAATTTATCGATAAATTTCGTTCGGTTGGCTCGAAGGCTTCTCAGGTACAAAGCCGAGTGAAGATGATTGAGAAGATGGATCGTCTTCCTAAGCCACGAAAGCCACGAAAGCTTTTCCATTTTCATTTTCCGCAGCCACCACGCTCAACCCAAAGAGTGATTTCTCTCGAGAATGTGGATAAGGCCTATGGTGATAACGTGCTCTACAAGAATCTCGATGTTCATATCGAGCGGGGAGATCGGATTGTTTTAGTAGGACCGAACGGTGCAGGAAAATCGACCCTCATGAAGATGATTGCGGGTATCGAAAAAGGGGATGCTGGCCGCCGGAATGTTGGAACAACCACGAAGATTGGATATTTCTCTCAGCATCGAGCTATGACCCTAAATGAAAATAATTCGGTGCTTGAGGAAGTTATTGAGGCTGGTGGTGGTATGCGTGAAAATGAAGCGCGCGCTATCCTCGGGTCCTTTCTCTTCAAAAAAGATGATGTTTCTAAGCGAGTTAAAATTCTCTCCGGGGGTGAGAAATCGCGTTTATCACTTGTGAAATTCCTAGTTGATCCGCCCAATCTTCTTTTGATGGATGAGCCGACGACTCACCTTGATTTGACTTCTATCGAGGCTCTTGTCTCTGCTTTAAAGCAGTATGAGGGGACTTTGGTTTTCATTTCTCACGACGTGCACTTTATCCGCTCGCTCGCTGAGCACACTTGGCACATCGCTGATGGAGAGGTGAAAAAGTATTCCGGTGGTTATGACTACTATTTACAAAAATCTGGAGCCTTTGGTGAGGACTTCTTTGATATTTAATTAGTCGATTGTTCCAGTGATTTAGCTCCGCTAGATTAGCTCCATGGCTCGAACGATCATCCACATTGACATGGACTGTTTTTATGCAGCCATTGAAGTGCGTGATGATCCTTCGCTAATTGGGAAGCCCGTCGGGGTTGGGGGTAGCACGGGGCGAGGGGTATTGACGACGGCCAACTACGAGGCTCGGAAATTTGGGTGTCATTCCGCAATGCCAGTTTTTAAGGCTAGGCAGCTCTGCCCAGAGATTATTCTGACTCCGGTTCGTTTTGATGTTTACCGTCAGGAGTCTTCAAAAATCCGCGCGATTTTTGGTCGCTACACTGATATTGTTCAGCCTCTTTCTTTAGATGAGGCTTATCTTGATGTAAGTCACCGTGCTGAATCTGGGGTGGCACTGGCAAAGGAAATCCGCCGTGCTATCTATTTAGAGACTGGTCTTACGGCCTCTGCTGGAATCGCGCCGAATAAGATGATTGCGAAAGTAGCAAGTGACTGGAATAAACCTGATGGACAGCTCGAGGTGAAGCTTGAAGATGTTAATGGTTTTATGCGGGGCCTAAGGGTTTCAAAACTTCAGGGAGTGGGGAAAAAGGGACAAGAAACCTTGGCGCGTTTGGGGATCGAAACTTGCGGCGATTTCCAGTTATTAAGTAAGGTCGAAGTGGCGGAAAAGCTCGGGCGGTGGGGCCTTGAACTCTTCGATAGATGTCGGGGCAAAGATGATCGGGAGGTCACAGTCAGTCGAGCTAGGAAGTCGCTTTCGAAGGAGCGAACTTTTCGGGAAAATATTGATGATTTCGACTGGCTTATGAATGTTCTCCGCAAGTTGCGATCTGAAGTTGAGGAGGCGGTGAAGCACAAATCGAGTCAGGAAATTAAATCAAGAGTAGTGAAGTTAAAGTTTGAAGATTTCACCCAGACTACTGCGGAGAAGGCGGGAAGACAAATGGATGAAACAGTCTACAGAGAACTCCTTAGTTTGGCTTGGAGCCGTGGGGAGGGTAAATCAGTTAGGCTTCTCGGGGTGGGGGTGAAGTTTGAGGAGGAAGAGAGCCAGTTGGACCTCCTTTAAACCTATTACTAGATTATTTGATTGTTTGATATTCGTTAAAATCAAGAACGGTGACGCTATTAGTGGTAACATCTAGCTTTGGTGTTTTTACCGATAGAGTGACTTCTGGTTTCTTTTTTCCCCAGTTGATATCAATTAATCCGTAATTCAGGTCCCTCGAATAGGTCCCAGGGACCCTTAGATAAGAGGGATCATTAGGTGCTCCAGCATGCGTCATCCCGCTGCAGGTCATTTCGTAGAGGTCAAATGGAAGGTTTTCTTTCCCATTGGCTTGTATTCGGCAAACCTCGGCAAGATGACGATCACCGCTCAGAAGAATAGTGGGGCCTGGGCTGGAGTCTTTAAGTAGCTTCAAAAGCTTTGTGCGTTCGTTTGGGATATTGCTCCATTTTTCAAAACGGTGCTCGGTGTTAATAATCTGGATGGAGCTTACAATGATGCGTAATTCAGCGCTCTTTCTGAGTTGTTTTTCGAGCCATTGCCATTGGGTTTTACCGAGAATGGTCGCATCTGGACCTTTTTCGATTTGATAAACTTTTCGTTTTCCCTTCTTAATTTTTTTCAGTGGACTTCGAAAGTAGCGAGTATCGAGCATGATAAATTGCACTCGCTTCCCCTGAGGTCCCAAAATCTGTGAGTGATAGACACCAGGTGTTTTCGTCGCTTCATGGTGGGTTGGGAAGTTGAAGGCTTCGAAGAAAAGTTGAGCAGAAGCTTCCTTCATCTTGTATTCACGCCCAGCATCGTTGAGTCCGTAATCATGGTCGTCCCAAATTGGGATGATAGGGACCGTTTTTGAAAAAACCGCATAGTCTGGCTGGGCATTAAGGAGGCGGTATTTTTCTTTCATAATTTTAGGGTCATTGGTGTCCGCGTAAATATTATCGCCCATAAATAGGAAGGCTTGTGGCTTGTCGGCTGCAATGGCTCTAAAAATGCCGTTATCACGTTCCGGCTTGTAACAAGAACCACAGGCAATTCGAGTGATTGGTTCTTGAGCAAAGCCAGGCAGTATTATGGCGAGGAAGAGGAGTTTTTTCATGGGGTGAATCAGTGGATAATCTGGGCTTCACAGATTTCGAGGATTGATTCGAAAGGGTGAAGCTCGAGAAGAGAGTAGGCATCGTGCGAAATGAGGCGCTGTTTACGGCGCGCACCATCGGGAAGATACCAAGAGTAAGTGGTGGCGGGAGAGGTCATTCCGCAAAGAAAGCGAGCTAGAGCTCGGGGTGTTCGAAGACCGGGTTGCTTAAGGTTGACCAGGTTTTGAATCAAGGTGAGGTCTTCATTAGTGATTCTGGGAGGGGCCGATGAGGGGAGATTCGGCGGCGGAGCATGGCCATGGCAACGAGAACAGTGACCACAAGATTCCATTTCTTCGCCAAAATGATCCAGGAGCGATGCGTAGAGACAAGATGGCTTTAGCGCATGTGCAACTACCCCTTGGAGACGTTGAAGATCCGAGTTCTCGCGGCGTTGGAAAAGGTCGATTACTCGCTGAGTAAGAGCGGGAAGATCATCAGGCTTCTTAAGAAGTCGATACCCCTGTCGAACTCTGGAAGGTTTGACAGCGATGTCCTCTAGATCTTCAAGATAGCCAATTGTTTTCACGATTTTTTCTTTGGACTCGCCGATCTCTACGGCCGCGTCTTCCGGGTTAAGCTCGAGCCACTTGTAGCCTGGTTTAGCGGCCTCGAAAAGTTTGCGAAGAAAAGACTGACGATTTGGATCGAAGCCGTTTAAAAGGTGCTCGAGATCCCGGGTGAACGAGATCTTGTAAGTAGAGTAGAAAGGCGAAGTGGCTTTGAGAAACCCTTCTAATTCGAGGTAAGTTAACAAGGTGTTGATGACGAGTGGGCGAATGTCGTGAGATCGTGAAAGCTCATAGGTTGAAATATCAAATTCTCCGGGTTGTTCTAGAAGAATACGGAGAATGGAGCGAAGTGAATCGGGCTGTGGGGTATCGCCATAAGTAAAGTTGGCGAGAGTTCGAAGATCATCTTGGCAGGCAAGAAGTTCACAGTGCGCTTGTTGGCCATCCCGTCCGGCACGACCGATTTCTTGGGTGTAGTTTTCGAGCGATTTGGGGAGATTATAATGATAAATCGCTCGGATATCTGATTTGTCGATTCCCATTCCGAACGCGATGGTTGCGCAGATAATGGGAACTTCACCGGACATGAAAGCTTCTTGGATTTCAGAACGTGCCTTGGATCTTAGCCCGGCGTGATAAGGGCGCACGGGAAGGCCTTTACTTTTTAGGAAGGCGGCAAGAGATTCCGCGCCGTGCTGCAGAGTTGTGTAAATGATGGTAGGCTGGATAGGTGATTTCTTTAGCTTCTTAAGGAGGTGCTCACGGCGATCGTGTGTAGCGATAGGAGTGACGACAAGATCGAGGTTGGCTCGATAAAACGTGAGCTGATGATGGTCCTGCGATTGAATTTCAAAGTGTTTACAAATATCTTCAGCAACTTTTCGAGTGGCCGTTGCCGTGAGGCAAAGGACACGGGGGACCTTGAGCTCGTCGGAAAAACGAGTTAGCTTGAGGTAGTCCGGCCGGAAATTATGACCCCATTCCGAAATGCAATGGGCTTCATCTATTGCAAGCAGAGCGAGTGGGATTTTGGTAAGACGCGCTCGAAATTTTTCGTTAGCGAGGCGCTCAGGTGCCACGTAAAGGAGCCTGATTTTATTTTCCTCAAGTTTTTGGTAGAGCTTACTCGTTTCGTCTGCTGAGAGGGTAGAGTCGAGTCGGGCTGCCGGAATTCCTTTGGAGACTAGAGAGTCAACCTGATCTTTCATCAGGGCGATGAGTGGAGAGACAACGAGAGTGAGTTCATCGAATAGTAACGCAGGAAGTTGATAACAGAGTGATTTCCCTCCCCCGGTTGGAAATACGGCGAGGGTAGATCTGTCTGATAAGATAGATGCAATGACTTCTTCTTGGCCCTCGCGAAAAGAATCGTGACCAAAATATTTCCTGAGAGCTTTTTGAGGGTCGGACATCTTGAGGTGAACGAAGTGGAAGATATCGCAGAAGATAGGCGTTGTCGTGGTGAAAGATTCAGCAAGGGGGATGGATTTTGAATACAGCGTAAAAAAATAAAATTTTAATTCTTTTTTTGGGGATTGATTGCAGTTTTTTTTGAAAACGCTTTACTAGGGACAAGCACAGGTCTGTAGCGATGAGTGATCAGGAAAAAGAACCGAAGAAAGCATCTGGAGATTTTGGAAAAGGGCGTGGAAGTAGGGTTGATTTTGCCTCTAAATTCGAGCCTGTTGGCCCTTTAGTTAAGTCAAAACTGAATGTTAAAGCACTGGTGCCGAACCACTTAAGAGAGGTGGAGAAATCCGAAAATCGTTCGGTAGCGTCAGTTTCAAAACCACAGCTTCGGAAATATGCGGTGAGGAAACCTGTTGGAAAGGTTGTTTATTTAGACCCTGCAAAGGCTTTTGGGAAAAAGGAGGAAGTGAGATTCGTTTTTTCCTCGAAGGAACCTACACCAATTTCCGACGAGGCTTTGGAAAAATCTAGTGTTGATGACAAGAAGGTTTTTGAATCGAAGAAAAAAATTGAAGTTACGCCACGGTATACATCGGTCAAGCCGGTCGCTTTGGATTGGAAAATGGTTTATTCAGCAGCAGGATTTGATTTAGATGATGTTGAACTAACTCTAAATGATTGGATTGCCACCAAGGACGATGTTCCTAAGTTTAAGGAGTCGTTTCAGGGAAAGTCAGATAAAAGTGCCAAGCCTATTATTCCTGACCCTGATAGGGTGGCAGAGCTCACGAAAAAAAAGGTAAAATCTGCTGATCAAATCGAAGTGCTTGGGCCTGAGCGAGTTAAAAATGATGGGCTATCTGTGCCAGAAACCAAGTCGAGTAAGTGGGCCTTTTGGAAGCGTCCTTCAAAGCGTGATCAACAGTTAGCACGGATCTCGGAAGGGTATTTGGAGATGGTTGATCTCGTTCGTTCCATTCGCGGTCAGTTGGATTCTCAAAATGAAAATAATATGATTTTAAGTGAATCATTAGCTCATCTCCCGCAGGCGATCAAGGGGCTTGATCAGGGGATTGGGCAATTGAGTAAATCTCAACTTGCAGTGGGCAAAGCTTTGGTCGAAATCCACACCCAATTGAAGTCTAGCAATGAGAGAGATGAACGTCTGGCGAATTCAATGGATGGATTCAATCGCACATTGAAGTGTATGGATGAAACTAGTAAGGAGACGATCAAAACTTTTGACCGGGCTCAGGAGCGAATGAAAGATTCTGATGTCCGGATGGAGAACTTTTTTCAAAATGTCCAGAATACCGAGGAAAAAGTCAGTGAAACAATGGCCCGCCTTCAGCGCAATATGGCACTGATGCATTATGTTTTTCTTGGGTGCTTGATCGTTGTTATCGGTGTCCTCGTTTTCTCTGTAGTAACGAAGAAAGAGCAAACCGCGCCCCCTCAGGCGATTGAGCTGATTAAACCCAAGTCAGGTTCAGAAAACAAGTGAACGAATCACGCTATCCTCCAGCGGCAATTGTAATGATTTCCAGCTGATCACTGTCCCTAAGCTTCTGGGCTTTAAACTCAGAGGGCGCGAGCGCCTTCTGGTTGAGTTCAACGACCACTGGTTTATCAGCAAGCTCTAACTCTACGAGGAGGGCTTGTAAATTGAGGTCATTGTCGAATTTTCGAGTTTCTCCGTTGATTGTGAGAGTCATTAAGAGGTAAGAATTGCGGGATCCCAGTCTTTCCATACTGGATCAAATCCCTGGGTTTTGAGAATGCGGGCGATTTCATCGACCGGTCGCTTGTCATCGATTTCGAATTGTCCGGTCGCCCGATTATGAACTTGCTCTTCTTCAAGTTCAACCCGAAGTCCTTTAAGGGTTAGATGCAGATCCTCGGTTCCGGCGCCAGTGTAACCCCCGGGGTCTGTTTGAGAACCTGCCGAAATGTGAGTAACGCCCAGAGGGAACAGGGCGTCGCGAAGTTCTGCAGGCTCGCGGGTTGAAAGCACAATTCCAACCTGAGGAAAGCAAACGCGGAACGCAGTGAGTAATTGCACTAAGCTTCGTTCGTTTAGTGATAATTTTGGATTGGGGGTGTATTGATAGTTACCTGCATGGGGTCTCATACGAGGGAAAGCGATAGTGAAGCTGGCTTTCCAACAATGACGGAGTAGATAGTCGAGGTGAGTCGCCAGCGCGATTGCTTCGTAGCGCCAGTTGGCAAGGCCGAAAAGAGCACCTATTCCGATTCTGCGAAAGCCTCCAGCATAAGCGCGTTCAGGGCAATCGAGCCTCCAATTAAATTTCTTCTTAGGGCCAGCGGTGTGGAGGACTTTGTAAGTTTCTTGGTGATAAGTTTCTTGATAAACGATAAGGCCTTCAGCGCCGTGATCGACTAATTCGCTGTATTGATGATCCTCCATTGGACCGACCTCTATTCCAATTGTCGGTATTAGGGCTCTTAGGGCATTGACACACTCTTGAAGGTAGCCATCTGAAACAAATTTAGGGTGCTCGCCGGCCACGAGAAGAATGTTTCGAAAGCCTAGATCGTAAAGATATTTGGCTTCAGCGACTACCTGAGGAACCGTAAGAGTAGTGCGAAGGATAGGATTATTACGGGAAAATCCGCAATATTGGCAGTTATTTACACATTCGTTTGACAGGTAGAGAGGTGCAAAGAGGCGCATCGTTTTTCCAAAATGGCGGCGAGTCAGGGTTTGGCTTTGACGTGCCATGCTCTCAAGTTGCCTATCTGGGCAGGGATCAAGTAATTTCCGAAATCTCCGCATGAGAGGAGTAGGCTCCTCCATGAGGGTTTTGAACTGACTGGCGAAGCTCACGCTAAAGAGGTCCTCTTTGCGGGGCTTTTTGTCAAAAGCTTTCCCAAAAATGGCATTGCCAGAGATCCCTAAAGCTGGTGGAATCGCGCCAAGATTATGGCAAATGCAACCAACATCCTCACTCAGGGGCTCGAAATTAATGGATCAATCAAGTTTTCAAATGACATGATCGTTGATGGGAAAATCGATGGAGAGATTATCTCTGATAAAGGCAAAGTGACGATCGCTGAAAATGCCAGCATCAAGGGTGATGTTAAGGCTGGGGAAGTGAAACTTTACGGGAAAGTCGAAGGTACAATCACGTCAGATCGTTGTGAGCTTAAAGAGAAGTCTTTGCTCAAGGGGGACATTAAAACTAAGACCCTCAGCATGGAGGAAGGTGCGACTCTTCAGGGGAAGACTTCGATTGGAAGCTGATTTTTGATCCTATCAAAGTTCCAGACCGTCGCGTTCACAAGATACGGCGGTTTTATATGAACTCTTGAAAAGAAGCATCCGCTCACCATTTTTTTGTTTTGTGCAGGAAATGTAAAAAGGGGGACGAGTTTTCATGCTGCGGTTGGTAATAGGCCTCACGAATTTCCCTTTTGCTTTTTAGTGCGATAGGACATCGTCAGCGGAGTGAGAGTTTATTTTTACATCTTAATTTTTGGTGTGTTAGGTCAATTTTCCTTGGTTGGGAAGCCGATGGTAGTAGCGCATCGCGGTGCATCGGGTGAAGCTCCTGAAAATACAATCCCGGCATTCAAGTTGGCTTGGAGGCAAGGAGCCGATGCAATCGAGGGTGATTTTCATCTCACTAAAGATGGCCAAGTTGTCTGTATCCATGACGCAAACACCAAAAAAGTGGCAGCAAAAAACTTGGTGGTTAAGAATACCACTCTGGCAGAACTGAAAAAATTAGACGTTGGTATAAAAAAAGGGACCGCATTTGAGAATACTTCAATCCCAACAATTGGAGAGGTATTTAAGACGATTCCAGCGAAAAAAAAGATCTACATTGAGATTAAATGTGGACTTGAAATTATACCGCCGCTTTTGAGGGAAGTTTCCAAATCGCAGCTTGAGAAAGAGCAGATCGTTTTTATTTGTTTTGATGCGAAAATCATCGGTGAGGTAAAGATGAAGGCTCCTCACTTTAAAGCCTACTGGCTATCCGATGTAAAACAGAACAAAGACGGTTCCTTCACGCCTTCATTAGAAGACTCTCTAGTCACTTTACGCAAAGTGAAGGCAGATGGAATGAGTTCCAGTAGATCCGGAATCGATGATGAATTTATTTCCAAATTACAAATGGCCGGATTTGAGCATCATGTTTGGACAGTTAATGAGATCAAAACTGCCCAGTGGTTCGCGAACCAAGGGACACTGTCGGTGACAACTGATTTTCCGGGGAGAATCAAAGGAGCATTAAAGGCGAAGGTCCCCGACTAAGGGCTGAGTCGTTTAAGTTCCCAAGCTTCGCCTGATCTAAAATAGCAAAGGCGATCGTGTAAGCGGCCTTGTCGACCTTGCCAAAATTCGATGTAGTTTGGTGTCAGGTTGTAACCGCCCCAAAATTCTGGACAAGGGACCTCAGTTCCTTTTGGGAATTTGATTTCAAGCTCGTTTTGCCGGTTTGCGATCGTTGCTCGGTCCTCGATAGGGTTAGATTGACATTCGGAAACCCATGCGCCGATTTGAGAATTGTAGGGCCGGATTTTGAAATAATTCTCAGATGTCTGCCGCGAGGTTTTTACCACTTTTCCTCGAACACAGATTTGGCGTTCCAATTCTTTCCAGAGGATCGTGATCGAGGCATTTGGATTCTCAGCGAGATCCTGAGCCTTCTTTGAGCGGTAGTTTGTAAAAAATTGGAGATTGCCATCAACAATTCCTTTGAGAAGTACAGTGCGGGAGGTAACCACACCATCCTTCCCGGCGGTGGCTACGGTCATGGCATTGGCGTCTGGGATCTTTTGCTCATGGGCGACTTCAAGCCACTCTTCAAATTGCGTGAAAGGGTCACTCTTGATGCTAGACCGGCTGATGCCACCTTTTGTGTAGTCTTCGCGAAGGTCTGCAAGGTTCATGGTTTCTGGTCTTTTTGATCCTCTTCAATTTCAAGTGAGACATATTCATCACCTTGTTTCTGGAGGCGGATGTTGTTGATTGAAAAAACAGCTAGAAGCCCAAGGAAAGCAAAAGTTAGCTCTAAGAAGACGGGAGTGAACATGAATCCGGTGATCTTGCGGAAGATTTCTCCTGAAAGACCAGGAAGACGTCCACCGAGACCGATTCCAAGAATTGTCGTCGAGACTAACAAAATTGGAATAATGCCAGTCAAAATAATCCGGGAGCGTTTGCTCATGGGGACAGTCTGACAGAAAAGCGAAGAGACGCAATCTTGGGAAATTCGATTGCCCGGAATAGTAGGGCTGTTAATGCTTGCCCTGTGAGGTTGTTTGACACTCTAACGCGCGAAGTTGTTCTCCTTAAGCCGGTGGATGGTAAAGTTTTCAGATTTTATTGCTGTGGCCCGACGGTATATGGCCCGGCTCATATCGGTAATTTTCGAACTTTCGTCATACAAGACGTGATGCGGAGGGTTCTCGAGCTAGGTGGCATGAAAACTAAGCATGTCCGTAATATCACAGACGTGGACGATAAGACGATCCGAGATTCAGTGGGGGTAGGGATGAAGTTGGCTGATTTCACGGCTCAATGGCGCGAAAGGTTTCACGCTGATTGCGAGGCCCTCAATTGTCTTAAGCCACACATCGAACCAAGCGCGGTGGAACATATCCCAGAGCAGGTTGCGATGATCGAAGAGTTATTGGAAAAGGGTCACGCTTATGCTTCGGAGGATGGCTCAGTGTATTTCAAAATCACTTCATTTTCTGAATATGGAAAATTATCGCGTCTCGATAAACGTGAGCTTGATTTGGGAAAAACCCAGAACGAGCGCGCTAATTCTGATGAATACGAAAAGGATAATATCGCTGATTTTGTTCTTTGGAAATGTCGTCGTGACGAAGATGGTGACAACTATTGGGATAGTCCATGGGGAGAGGGGCGGCCAGGTTGGCATCTTGAGTGTTCGGCAATGATTTTAAAATATCTGGGCAGGACCTTCGACCTTCATAGCGGTGGAGAGGACTTGGTTTTTCCCCATCACGAAAATGAGCTGGCACAATCTAAGTGCTCGTGTGGTGGGGAATTCGCTCGGCATTGGTTTCACTCCACCCATCTGTTGGTGAATGGTAAGAAAATGTCGAAGTCGAGTGGAACTCTCTATACCTTAAGCGATTTAGCTAATGAAGGTTGGACATCGATGGAAGTTCGTTATGTCTTGATTGGGGCGAATTATCGTAAGCAATTGAATTTCACGATGGAGTCTCTTCACGCTGCTCGCGAGGCCCTTGGAAGGTTGGCAAAAGCAGCAAAAGATCATGCTGTCCCGGGTTATCGCGAACTTTCAAAAGGGGGGGGCTTAGGTGTTTTTGCCGGTGCTTTTAAGCGATTGAATGAGGATCTAAATACGGCAGCAGCTCTGGGAGAGCTTTTTGCCAATCTCAAAAATGCGAGATCTCTGGAAGATTGGCGCGGGTTCTTTACGGTCCTTACGTCTCTTGGTTTAACCTTGCCCGAACCCAAGGGAATCGAGGTTCCAGAGAAGATCGCCAAGCTTGCTGAGTGTCGTTGGGAGGCGCGTCAAAACAAGGACTGGGCGGCTTCGGATCGTTATCGTGATCAGTTGGCTGAGAATGGCTGGATGGTGAAGGATGGTCGCGAGGGTTACGAGGTCCTCCCGTTATGAAGGTCTGCGTAGCATCACCTTATCCCCTCTCCGAGCTGAAGGGAAACTCGGTTACCACCGAACGGATTGTGGCGATTTTAAATGAAGGAGGTGTCGAGGCAAGAGGTTCGCATGGTAATGATGGTGAGCCCGCCGATATTCTGATCACACTCCATGCCATTAAAGGTGCCCACACGGTTTTTGATTTCAAAAAGAAGACGCCGGAAGGAAAAGTAGTTATTTTGCTGACGGGCACCGATATTTATCAGGGGCTCCCGGATGGATCTCAAATTGGGCAAGACGCCCTGCATGAGGCGGATAGGATCGTTGTGCCACAAGAAGCCGCGATTCGAAGACTTCCCGAAGAAGTGCGAGGTAAGACGGTCGTGATTCGCTCAAGTCTCGATCCGATAGGGGTTAACGCTATACCGAGTCAATCGCCGTTCGTGATCTCAGTGGTGGGCCATTTGCGACCCGTAAAACGACCATTTTTGACGATTGAAACCCTAGCTCAACACCCAGAGTGGTCTGGTGTTGAAGTTTGGCAAATTGGACAGGCTTTAGATGCAGAGATGCACAAAACAGCGGAGTTTTGGATGGAAGAGGATAGGAGGTATCGTTGGTGTGGGGGACTGCCAAGAGGGAAGTCTTTGGCCCTGTGTGCCAAAAGTTCTCTGACCATTAATAGTTCGATTTTGGAAGGAGGAGCAAATGCGGTTTTGGAGGCGATGACGATGGGTGTTCCGGTTCTGGCTAGTAGGATCGAGGGAAACGTAGGGCTTCTGGGTGATGATTATCCGGGCTATTTTGAGGAAGGGGGAATGGCCAAAATTCTTGGAGCTATCGTGGATCAGCGGGTAGATCTTGATGAGTGGAGCCGTTTGTCAGCCGATCGGCTCCTGTTGTTTTCTAGGGAGAAAGAATCAAAGTCATGGCTTGAATTGTTAACAGAACTAAAGTAAAATGGGAGCCCCCAATGAAAAGCCGAAAAGATGATATTGCCGCAATTGGAAGCCAATTTGCAATCGATGGGACCTTTATCGAGGGCGAGGAGGTTCAAAGTGGTCATATCAACACGACCTATCTAGCCGCTTATCGGAATGAGGATGGAGGAATTCGTCGATATATTTTTCAGCGAATTAATGAAAATGTTTTTCCAAAACCTCTAGTGGTTATGAAGAATATTGAGCGGGTAACGAACCATATCAATCGGAAGGTATTTCGGAAAAAGCGGGATTTTGGTGGCCAGACTCTCAATCTTTACCCCGGGAGAGATGGAAAAAACTGTATTGCTGGCGGTTCCGGAGGGATCTGGCGTTGTTATAATTTTATTGAGGGTTGTAAGACTTACGACGTGGTTGAGAACACCCGCCAAGCCTATCAGGCGGCCAAGGCATTTGGGGCATTTCAGGATCTCGTGAGTGATCTTCCGATTGAAAGAGTGGAGGTTACCATTCCAGGCTTTCATGATACCCCCGAACGATATTCCCGACTTATTAAGGCGATAAAAAGTGATCCCTGCGATCGCGTGAAGGATGTCCAGCAAGAGATCGGCTTCATTACCTCAAGAGAGTCGATTACTGGGGTGCTTCTGGATCATCTTGCAGCTGGACGTTTGATTGAGAGGGTGACGCACAATGATACTAAGCTCAACAATGTCATGATTGATGAGCAGACTGATGAAGCGGTTTGTGTGATTGATTTGGATACGGTGATGCCGGGACTCGCTTTATACGATTTTGGGGATTTGATTCGGGGAGCGACGAGCCCCGTCGCCGAGGATGAAACTGATGCTTCCAAAGTTGAAATGCGGCTCCCGATGTTCGAGGCAATTGTTGAGGGCTATCTCGAAACTGCCGCGAATTTTCTTACTCCGTTGGAGATCGACTTGCTTCCTTTTTCGGCGAAATTAATTTCTCTAGAGACGGGAATTCGTTTTTTGACTGACCATTTAGAAGGGGATAAATACTTCAGGATCCACCGTGATAATCATAATTTGGATCGGTGCCGAACTCAGCTCGCTTTGGTGAAATCAATCGAGGATCAGGAGGAGCAAATGCTAGACTTCGTTAAGAAGTGGCACCGTGCGTGAATTGAGTCTTGGGTTTTTTTCTCGAGGCGCTTAGCTCTTGGGCATGGTTAACGTTAGCGATTTGAGCAGCGAACAAGTTGAGGAAGTTAAGGGATGGGTTGCTGGGGGTGCTCAGATGGCAGATGTTCAGAGACGGCTGAACGAGGATTTCGGCTTTAAGGCAACTTATATGGACACGCGATTCATTTCCTTGGATCTAGAATTAGATTTCCAAGTGAATGAGAGGGAAGCTAAGATCGAAGAAGTCATTGAAGCTCCGCAGGTTGAGGAGGAACCAGATCTTGAAGGAGAAAAACGGGGTGGTGGAGGCGTCTCAGCTAGCCTTGATCAAGTTGCGCGCCCTGGCTCAATGGTAAGCGGAACGGTCACATTTAGTGATGGAATGAAGGGTTTATGGCTTATTGATGAAATGGGCCGCCCCTCGATCGATCCTGACCAGCCAGGCTATCAGCCTTCGGAAGCAGATTTGGTAAGCTTCCAAGAGGAGCTGAAGGGGCTCCTAGATGGTCAGGTATAAAAAGATTTTTCAGCTTAGAGATTTTCGTAGTTTTGGCGGAGCGATTGCGTTTTTTTTGGTGAGAGCTTTTTGCATCTTTTTGAGCGCGACATTTTGAATCTGTCGGATTCGTTCTCTACTGACTCCAAAGTTTCTTCCAATCTCTTCAAGGGTCAGGATCCTTTTGCCATTTAAACCAAATCGAGAGCCAATAATTTCAGTCTCCCTTTCGTTAAGAGTTTCAAGGACGATGTCGAGCTGATCGAGTCCATTTTTTTGGCTAAGTGCTTCAAGCGGGTCGATAGCATGATCGTCAGCTATTACCTCACCGAAGCTTGCGATACTGTCATCATGGGTGGACTCATCCATCGAGCGGTTTCGTTTGGATGCTTGAAGGAGCAAAGCCAGTTTTTCGCGCGGAATACCTAGTTCTTCCGAAAGTTCAGAATCTGTTGGTTCGCGACCAAGGTCTTCGGCCATGAGGGCTGAAATTCGGCGGACTCGTGCTAGCTTGTCGACAAGATGTATTGGAAGACGAACGGTCTTTCCTTGGTTGGCGAGCGCTCGCTTTATTGATTGTTTTATCCACCAGGCTGCATAGGTGCTGAGTTTCCCCCCTTTATTAGGGTCAAACTTTTCGACGGCGCGAATTAGCCCAATATTACCCTCAGAAATGAGGTCAACGAGCGGGACACCGTAATTGCTGTAGTCTTTGGCAATCTTTACGACGAGACGAAGGTTAGACTCAATCATGCGAGCCCGCGCTCGTTCGTCGCCCTTCGCAATCTTGGCAGCAAGTTCGATCTCCTCCACGGGTGTTAGAAGCTTGGTCTTTGCAATCTCCCGCATATAGACAGTGATGCTACTGTTCGTGTCTGAGCGTGTCATAATTGGGGAGAAAGATGCTAGAAGCATGCCAACATGCGGTGATATAGTAAGGAATCGCTCTTATTTAGGAGTGATTGAGATTTCTTTGCGCTTTCAAGGTCTATTCAAGTGAAATTAGGGTTTCTGTGACCATCGCTATTTTCTAATGGCTCCAAAATCGGGCTCAAACGCGACAAAATGTCACCCTGAGTCGGCGGTTTGATGACAAAATAGCGCGCCCAAACTGGCCAAATGATTAGGGTGAATGACTCTCGAGATTACAGAATTGATAAAGAGTAAAATCTCGGATGAAAGCTCATACGAATTGGATTTAAAAATTGCTA
>DCQM01000046.1:55876-56156 GCA_002323895.1 Akkermansiaceae bacterium UBA1518 | reverse complement strand
TATCTGAGACATGACGAACGATCGTCATAGCAATGTTGCAAGGCTTTTATAGAACCGCAGCTATTTGCCGCGTTTATTAATCATTAAATCGACAGGTGTTTTTTACACCGGATAAACCTCCCGATCCGCAGATCATCGATTATTGATTCGATTTAGGGATTGTAAGCGCCCATGAAGAGAGCTTCTGGATTTGTCTCTGAACCGATATATACCGCAGGAAAACGAGAGGTTCGATAGGACTTGTATTCCTAAATGTGATCCCTGCTTGGGCGGCATACTC
>DCQM01000046.1:53780-55530 GCA_002323895.1 Akkermansiaceae bacterium UBA1518 | reverse complement strand
GCTTAGCCCATTAGAAAAGGTCTCATCTGGGTGCAGCTTAGTTTGAAGTCCTGGGTGGAGAAATAAACGAGGGCCCCCTGTGGGAGGAAGCTGATGTAATCTCGCGGTATCCTCGAGATGCGCTAATTTCGCCGCGCGGTTATAAAGAAATCACTCAGATTCTTCTCCCTTTGACTCTTTCTCGGAGGGAAGGGCAGGACGCCCCTTACTTATATCGGAAAGAAGTGAGAAATCACCTTTTCGTCCGGCGTCACGCTGTTTTCCGGAATAACTGTGGTCTAGTCCGGCATAGAATGCTGCTAGTCCGCAGACAAATAACGCGATGCCATACAAGCCCCCACTGCCTTGATTGGTTGAAGCGAGAACCGTAGGAGGGAATGGCGAGGCGGGCTGGCGAGGCGAAGGGACCACGTTCGCCTTGGTTTTATTCGTTGGCGTAGATTTTTCTTCGGGCAGAGGCAGAGGCTCTTCAGCTGCTTCCTCGGCAGTTTTTGCGTGAGGGACAAAGTCTTCGTCGTCGATTTTATCAAGTTCCTCGTCACTGAGAGTGTATTCAAATTTGACGTCTCCTACTTTAATTTCGCTGTCATTACGGAGATCAATTACAGCCATGTCATCGTCCCCAAGGCTAATTCCATTCGTTGAATGGCGGTCGCGGAGAATATAGCCTCCATCGACCCGCTCCATTGTGCAGTGCAGAGATGAGACAGAGGGACAAGCAACTATGATATCATTATCTTCGCTGCGTCCAATCGAGACTTTTTTAGTATCAAGTTGGAAACGATAGGGCTGGGGACTCTTTCCGGAAATGGTGATTGCGACGCGAGGCATATTTCTTGGAGATTGTTAACGAAACTTGACCACACCGGATAGCAGTTGGCGATAAGAAAACTACGTTGGGTTGGACTTGCCTTTTTCGAGAGAAATTAAAGCATGTCCTTTATGGAAGAAATCCGCGCTGCTGGGATAACAAAGCAATTTGGTGATGTTACCGCGCTGAGTAACGTTTCGCTTGAAATTGCCCCCGGAGAGTTGTTTTTCCTTCTGGGAGGGAGTGGGTGTGGAAAAACGACCCTGCTTCGCTGTATTGCCGGACTCGAGACTCCGACCAAAGGGAAAATCTTTTTTGGAGAGCGTGACGTTACTGCATTGCCCACTCATAAACGGGAGGCTGCCATGGTTTTTCAATCTTATGCGCTTTGGCCGCACATGACAGTGGGGCAAAATATTGCCTTCGGCCTTGAGGAACGAAAGGTCGATAAAAAAGAGATCCAGTGTCGAGTCGAGGAAGCGCTCGCTATGGTTAAACTTGAGGGGTTTGCGAAGCGGGGAATCGATCAAATGTCTGGAGGTCAGCAACAAAGAGTTTCTCTGGCCCGCGCTCTTGTCGTCCGTCCAAAGTGTCTGCTTCTTGACGAGCCGCTCTCAAATCTTGATGCGCAGTTAAGACTGGAAATGCGGTCTGAAATTCGCCGTATAGTTAAAGAAAATGACCTCACTGGAGTTTATGTCACCCACGATCAAGCCGAGGCGCTTTCGATGGCCGACCGAATGGCCGTGATGGATCAAGGTGTTGTTGTTCAAGTGGGCCCGCCAGAAGAAATCTATAGAAAACCGATTTCCAGCTACGTCGCTGGGTTTATCGGCGAGACTAATCTTTTGAAGGGAAGGGTAGATGAAAATAATTTGGTAAATACTGCAACGGCAACTCTGGCAGCAACTCCGAGTGTCACTGATTGGACTCCCTCCC
>DCQM01000046.1:51854-53409 GCA_002323895.1 Akkermansiaceae bacterium UBA1518 | reverse complement strand
AAAATTGTTAATGCCACTCAAGCGGACTTAAGGGGTAAAATCATTGAGCGAATTTATTTAGGCAGCATCATTCAATATGCTGTCGAGTTGGGGAATGGTTCGGTGATGCAGGTGACTGAGCAAAACCCGAAAATTATTCGTTCTCCGGGAGAGGAACTTGTGGGGCTGCAGTTTTCCGGTCAAGACGTGACACTTTTAGCGCGATGAAAGGGGCTTGGAAAAAATACCTTGGAGTCTTCCTCCCGATGGCAGCAGTGATTACTGCGCCAATTGTTCTTCGGGACGACGACGCTGCTGCGATGAATCAAGCGGAACTCCGTCTCGAAGTTATTACACCACACAACGAGCTTATTCGTCGGGAATTTGGTGAAGCATTTTCGCGTTGGTATGAAAAAAAACATGGAGAAAGTGTATACGTAAATTGGCGGACTCCTGGAGGAACGAGTGAGATTAAGAGAGTGTTAGACAGCAGTTTTAAAGCGGCCGAGAAAAACAAAAGCGAGGGGATTGGTCTCGATCTTTTCTTTGGTGGGGGAGTTTACGATTTTAAAGGTCAGGCCAAAGCTGGACGGTTTCAAAAAATGGATGTTTTTGAGAACGAAGCCTTATTGTTTGAACGCGGGACAATCCCCGAAATTCAGAGCGGAGAAAGTTACTACCCTAAAGAACACGATTGGCTTGGGACTTGCTTGTCATCTTTTGGAATCTGCTACAATCTTGACAGCTTGGCTCGATTAGATCTTGCGGCTCCGACAACTTGGGATGACCTCGGTCGCCCAGGATTTCAAAAGGGAATTGCTCTAGCCGATCCTACTAAGAGTGGATCGGTAGCAAAAGCTTTTGAGATGCTAGTACAGCAAAAAATTCATACACAGCTTGCCGGTAATCTTCCTCGCAAAGAAGCTTGTGCGAAGGGGTGGGTGGAAGGTCTTAATCTGATCCAGCGAATCGGCGCCAATGCCCGTTACTTTACTGATGGTGCTTCCAAGGTCCCCCATGATGTTGCCCAAGGAAATGCCATTGCTGGGATGTGTATCGACTTTTTTGGCCGCTCTTATAACGAGGCGCTTAAGAAGGAAAATGGAACCTCGCGGTTGAAGTTTATTTCTCCGGTTGGCGGAACGTCCTATAGTGTAGATCCAGTTGCAATTTTCAAAGGAGCTCCCAACCGCGAAGTTGCGCAGGAATTTGTAAACTTCATCTTTACCAAGGAAGGGCAAATGCTTTGGAATGCTAGGCCGGGCACAAAGATGGGGCCGAAAATCCGCGGGTTGCGACGGTTGCCTATTCGAAAAGATCTCTATCAGGAACCCTTTCTTGCAGACATGGTTGATATCGCTGTCATGCCCTATGAAGTTGCGAGCGAATTTATCTACGATTATGATTTAACGGGTCGGCATTTTACGCCTTTACGAAACATTATTCGTGCGATGTGTATTGACTCACATGAGGAAATGAAAGCGGCCTGGGCCGCCTTGATTGATGCGGGGTTCCCCCCTGAGGCGACTGCGAAATTCTACGAGGTCTCACCGGTCGGCTATGAGGCTACCTTGTC
>DCQM01000046.1:0-51451 GCA_002323895.1 Akkermansiaceae bacterium UBA1518 | reverse complement strand
GGGACCTACTTTCGTGAAAACTATCGCGAAGCAGAGCGCATGGCGCTCATGGTTCGGAAAGGAGATGCCAAGTGAATAAGCGTGCTGCTTACGGTCTAACCGCATGCGTGACAATTTTCTTCACGGTGTTTTTCCTCTACCCAGCGGTGATCGTATTAAAGGAGGCATTTTATTCTTCGGATGATGGTTTTACGTTTTCTTTTGTAGGGGAGGTTTTTAAGAATCCAATATACACCGAAGGCCTTTGGAATGCCTTTGCTTTAGGAGTTTCGAGCACGCTAGCTTCTCTTTTAATCGCATTTCCTCTCGCGCTGATTGGGCATCGTTATCTCTTCCCATTTAAAAAATCATTATCAGCCTTGGTTCTGATTCCTCTCGTTCTTCCTCCCTTTGTGGGAGCGGTAGGAGTTAAGCAGATCCTCGGGATTCAAGGCGCACTTAACGCCTTTTTGGTAAAGCTTGGCCTTATGGATCCAACTATGCCGATGGACTGGTTGGGCGATGGGCGATTCTGGGGAGTTGTCATTATGAATGCCCTCCACCTTTATCCGATTCTTTATATGAATATCGCGGCATCCTTGTCGAATATTGACCCAGCTATGGAACAAGCCGCTCAAAATCTCGGGTGTCCTCCTTGGCGACGTCTGATGCGGATCACTCTTCCGTTGACTACGCCTGGCATCTTTGCCGGTGGTGCGATTGTTTTTATTTGGTCCTTCACTGAACTCGGTGTGCCCTTGGTGTTTGATTTTACCCGAGTCGCGCCTGTGCAAGTTTATGATGGTATTAAAGATCTCGGCGAAAATCCGTTCCCTTATGCTCTCGTGGCGATTATGTTGGTAGTCTCGACTCTTGTTTTTATTGTCTCTAAAGCCGTGCTTGGGCGCTCAAAATTGGGAACTGCTCCAAGGCCAAAGGGGAGAAATGTAGAAGTTCGCCCCGAAAGAGGAAGAGCTTGGCTTTGCACGTTATTCTTCTTTTTGGTATTTTTTGTCGCCTCTCTTCCCCACGCCGGCGTGGTGGTGCTTTCTTTAGCTCACGATTGGTATTCCACCGTTTTGCCGGAGCTTTGGACGACTGAGCACTATCGGGAGGCTCTTGGTCATCCGCTTGTCGTCCCTTCGATTAAAAACAGTCTTTTTTATGCTTCGGCAGCGACCCTGGTAGATTTGATTCTGGGCGTCGCGATTGCTTGGGTAATTGTAAGGAGCACAATCCGTGGCCGAGCCTTTCTCGATGCTTTGGTGATGCTTCCGCTAGCAGTTCCTGGTCTTGTCCTAGCCTTTGGGTATCTCGCGCTTTCCCAAAAAGGGGAGAGTTTCTATTTTTTGGTTCAGGGTGCCGTCCAGAATCCTACTTGGCTTCTAGTAGTGGCTTACGCGGTTAGGAGACTCCCATATGTGGTTCGTTCAGCAGTCGCGGGATTACAGCAAAGTAATCTTGCGCTTGAAGAGGCGGCCCGATCGCTGGGAGCGACTCCTGCAAGAACTCTCCGACGAGTCTCGCTGCCCTTATTGGGTGCTAATTTGATTGCAGGTGGAATCCTTGCGTTTGCCTTTGCGATGTTAGAGGTGAGCGATAGTCTGATTCTTGCTCAGCAGTCCGAGCATTTTCCGATTACGAAGGCGATTTACTCGCTTTTGGGAATGTTGGGGAATGGCTACGAGTTGGCGTCAGCGCTAGGTGTTTGGGCGATGGTGTTTCTTGGGATTTCCATCATTGGAGCCGTTATTCTCGGGGGAAAAAAGGGTGGGTTGTTTCGAATGTAGATAGCTCAGTTACCGAAGGAAAGCTTTGCCAATTATCGTGCCTGAGGAAGGCGAAGCCACATCGAATTTTTCGGCCTCAGAATACTTGCGGTAGCGATAGCCGAGAGCAACTTCACCCTTTCCAATGTGTGATGCGACCGAGGTGATAAATCCTGCCTCTTGACCCTCTACAAGTAGTTTTGCTTTTGTTGGTATAAGCGGTTTATCAAGTGCTAGCTTTACGAGATGGCGGTTGGTTTTTCCGGCTCGCTTCATACGGGAAATTACTTCTTGGCCGGTATAGCAACCCTTGGTGTAGGAAATGGATTTCCTTTCGACTCCAGCTTCCGGCGGAAGAATACCCGCGAAAAGTTCGTTTGGCCAACGGGGGACTCCGTCAATGATGCGCCGAGTTTCGTTGGTGACAATCAGGTAAGCTGTTTCATCTTCGCTTTCGTCAATGAGTTCAACGTCATCGGCGATGAGGTATTTATCGAGGCGGGCATAAATTTCTTTCGCCAGCTCGATGGGGCCTTGCACAACGAAATCTTCTTCTTCGCAATGAATATGAACATAGAATTGGAGCTTTCCTTTTGCATCTAAAATGCAGGCGTCAATGATACGACCATCTTCAGTGAGCCGGACATCATTCGTCACTTGCCCATTAAGATATCTTTCGGCATCAGGACCTTTTACACGTATCCGGCTACAGGAGATTTCAACATCCTCTTCGAGTTCTAGGTCAGTGCTTTGATGCTGGCGAATAGTTGCGGAAAAATCTTCTGAAGCGTCTCGCATTTCGGCTTCGAAAAGCCGAGCCCAAGTAAGGTGATTGAGATCAGCGGTGATGCCTGCTGAGTCGGCGAGTTGAATGGCGTAGTTGGTGTCCTTTGCCATGTTTTCGGTCGAGAAGTGGGGAGTAAAGTCGTTCTCGAGGAGGGTTGGTATTTTCATACCCATTACTGGAGCATAGCACCCATTAAGCTTGGCTGCGTCATGCCACGCTCGCGGGTCAACCCCATACCGTCGTGAAATTTCCAGAGCCTCGGTGAGAGCTTGGATAGCGGACGCGGTGGCAAGATTAGTTGTGATTTTAACGACGGTTGCAGCGGGTGGTTGACCAAGATAAATAATCTCCCGGGAAGTGACATCGAGTAATGAACGATGCTTTTCAAGAAGGTCGCGATCTCCGGCGACATAATAAACGAGGTCCCCGCAAGCTGCGGCATCGCGCGAGCCAGTGAATGGGGCATCTAGGAAATTGCCGCCTGCTGCTTTGCAGTGTCTCTCTAGCCATAAGGTCGTCTCGGGATCGATAGTGGCGTGATTGATGAATGTCGTACCCTCGCTGAGGTGGTCTTTGACTTGCGAGAAGACTTCTCGGACCGCCGAGTCATCCCGAAGATAACATAAGATGACATCGGCTTGCGATGCTGCTTCAGCTAGGTCAGGGGTTGTTTCTGGGCGATCTTTTTGGGTGCGGTTCCAAGTTTTGAGGGGATGTCTGGCAGCGATGAGTTGGTCGGCACTGCGGGATCCGATAATTCCAAGTCCAAGAAGAAGTGTCATGGTGATGATGTTTAACGTCGGGCTATTTCAACAAGTTGGGAGGAAACGGTCGTCACCTCTTTAACTTGAACGGCTGAAGGTGTGGAGTTCTCTTTCAAAACCATCGCGTTACGGAGTCCCTGAAGAAGCTCTCTCATTTTGATTAAGTGAGGGCGCCGGCTAATGTCCGGGTGGAGAGAGCCAATAGATTCGGCGTAGTAGTCTGCAACGTCTTCGCGAAAGAGTGTTAGAGCGCGTTCGGGAGTGTATTTTTTATTAATGGCGGTTGCTGCTGAATCGAGGGCTTCCAACCAACCACCGAGGGAAATCAGATGCGAGAGGTCTGGATCCCGAAGCCCGGCAAGCTCAAGCTCGACATCACGCTGGGTTGAGGCGAGTGCTCGTTTTAATTTTGGGAGATCCTTCGCTTTAGCGTGTTCAAGTAGTTCGGCGGCGTGGACCTTGATTTTGTCGCCGGCACCAAGCGCCTTGGAATAGCGGGAAATATGTGCTGCTATTTTTGGGACATCCTCCGAGTTCCCGGTTTGAACTGCTATGAAACCATCAGCAATCAAGGTCCCTAGCCTTAATGCGATACGGGACCTGTCGATAGGAGTTCGCCCGTAGTTTTTATAATGGTTAGGGTCGTAGGAAAGAGGTGAAACTTTCTCTAGCTCGTTAAAAACCTTAGAGATCGAAGGGACGGTAAACTCGTTGAGAGCGCTATCGCTTTGAAAATGCTCAGTATCGAGCAAATCATCTGGGATTTCGGGTTTGTCTTGGGCTGATGCAACCAGGGCGCAAAAGCCAAGGACCGCGAGGAGGATCATCTGCATGGCGTGAGTCTCCCATAGGAAAAGGGTCGGTGCTATTGAAATTTCCGTATACTGAACCTTGACACCCGGTCTAAAATCCATATTTTGCCGCTCCTCCCAAGGGGGATCGTCCTATGGCCAATACTAAGTCTGCAGAAAAAAGAGTTCGTCAAATTGCAAAGCGAACAGAAAGAAATCGCGCCACCAAAAGTCGCATTAAGACCCTTCAGAAGAAGGCTGTTAGTGCTGCTGGTGAAGGCAATTCAGATGAGGCACTTAAGACTCTTCAAGAGTTTACGAAGGCTGTTGATAAGGCGACTAAGAGGAATATTTTCCACAAAAATAAGGCCGCGAACCTTAAGAGCCGGACAAACAAGGCGGTCAAGACTGCCTAGGCGGGTGTTTTTTTCGATAGATTTTCGTAGGCCACGAGGATTTTTCCTCGTGGCCTCTCTTTTTTTATCCTTTCTTTAATGCATGTCTGAACCGGCTCAGCAAGATCGTCTCGCAAAGGCGAGAGAGATCGCTAACAATCCTGTAGCTTACAAGGTTTGTGAGGGTTGTGATTCAATCGTGACTACCGAGGTGGTAATTTGTCCCAATTGCCACGGATACCGATTTGATTCCGATCCCTCAAGAGTTGTTGATCAGGCTGTTGAGCTCGGAACTAGGGAGCAGCGGAGTGTTACGGCTGAGGATTTGAGCTAGCCCGCCCCACCTAAAAAGTCCGTCAGTCGAGGTGGACTTAAGTGATGATCTCGATAGTGCGAATTCTTTAGTTCCTGATTTACAGGTCTGGAGAATTTAAATGAAGCCGTCTTTCGATGAAATATTGCTAGAAAACAGCCGCTCATCTTTGCAGAAAGCGGCTCATATTCTCTGGAAGAGGGAAAGCTGAAGTTAGCTTACATTGACTGCTTCAGCGCCAGTTTCGCCGGTCCGGATTCGGATGGCCTGCTCGACTGGTGAAATGAAGACTTTTCCGTCACCAATTTTGCCGGTGTTGGAGCTCTTAACTATTGCCTCGGCAACCTTTTGGGAATCTTCCTCGTTTACGACGATCTCGATTTTTACTTTAGGAAGGAAATCAACGGTATATTCAGATCCTCGGTAAATTTCGGTGTGGCCCTTCTGGCGACCAAAGCCTTTGACCTCGGTAACGGTCATTCCTTGAACATCCACTTCAGCCAAGGCTTCCTTGACTTCTTCGAGTTTGAACGGCTTGATGATGGCTTCGATTTTTTTCATGGTCTTCAGTAACAATTAAGTTGGGAGAGGAGTAGCAAGGCATGTGCCAGCTTTTTATTAATCTGATTTAGTTTTTGAGTCAGTGAAATTCAACCATTTTTTCGGTCGGGAGACTGGTAATATCGGGAACGTGACAGTCTGGCGCAGGAAATCCGACGACAAGCAAAAGAAATGGCTTTCACGATTGTGGGCGATCAAGAGTTTGATTGTTTCAGAAACCGGTGCCTTTTGTGAGGGTTTGGATCCGCATGATGTAGTAATCGGCTGTCATATAAAGAGTGGTTCCATCTTCGCCCCAGGCGCAATTTGCGGTGCGGTGCCCAGTAAGAATGCGACCAAGGAGCTTGCCTTTGGCGCTTACAACCAAGACTCCACCTGGACCGGTACACCAGATATTTCCCTTAGTATCGGTCTTAAGCCCGTCGGGCAATCCCTTGTCAGTCTTGGCGAGTTCGGTGGCGTCGTAGAGGAGGGTTCCCTTACCAACGTCTCCCTTTTTGTTGACTGGGTATGACATTATCCAAGCCTCTTCGCCGTGTGATTGGGCAATGTAGAGGGTTTTGCCATCGTTGGAGAGAGTGACTCCGTTCGGACGCTTAAGATCAGGAATGACCATTGCGACCGATCCATCTAAAGCAATGCGGTAGACCCCAAAGGCGTCAATTTCACGGGTAGGGTCCTTTTCTTTAAGAGGAAGTCCATAAGGAGGATCTGTGAAAAAGATGAGGCCGGATGAGTGAACGCAAAGATCGTTTGGCGAATTGAATCGCATTCCTTTGAATTTATCGGCGAGGGTAATTTTGCCACTGTTTCCCTCCGCGATCATCGAAACACGGCGGTCTCCGTGTTCACAAAACAAAAGCTGGCCGTCATTATTGTATGCCAGTCCATTTGATCCAGGTTCGCCGCTATATCTGCTTGGGCCCGTGAATCCTGATGGTTTTAAAAAGACGGAGACACCATCTTTTAGATTCCATTGGTAGACTGTATTTTCCGGAACATCAGAAAAGAGGAGACGATTGTTTTTCTTATCCCAAACAGGGCCCTCTGACCAAGTGAAACCAGAAGCGATGACTTCGATTCTGGTGTTTGGGGCAATTAATTGATCGAGCGCTGGATCTAATCGTTCCACTGTCCCTGCAGTTGGGAAAGGTTGTTGCTGAGCTGAAGCGAGCGAAAATGCGAGAGCCGAGATAGAAAGTATTTTCATTACGTTTAGCTATCGGTTCGGAGCTACTTTGTCGAAAACTCTCTTCTTTAAATGAGGCCTGTTGGTCCATCATGATCCCTAAATTGAGGGTTATTTTAAATGGTAGTGTATAAGCCTATGAACTTACTTTGAAAGGCTTCAAAGTGCCTGTCCAATGGGATAAGATTATCGCGAGCGATATTAGGCAGTCACGCCCTTAAGAACCAAGAGCTCACACCGGGCCTCATTTTTTATATTGATCAGTTAAAAGTACCGGGAACAGGGGTCGAACCTGCACGCCCAAGGGCACGTGATCCTAAATCACGCGTGTCTACCAATTCCACCATCCCGGCCTCGCGGGGAGACTTTAAAGAATCGAAAGACATATGCAAGAGGTTCTCTCAGGCAAATTTATGGCAACAGGGAAGTCGTTTGAATTGCAGATCCCAGTTCTTCTAGTCATGCTGGATTCCGATGCGATTTGCGGTTTTAGGCAGTGGTAGTGGGGGAAATTCCACTATCGTTGAGTGTGATGGGGAATATCTCCTTGTTGATGCTGGATTGAGCGCCAAGCAGCTTAATCTTCGCATGGAACAGTTGGATGTAGCTCCCGAACAATTAAGCGGGATTTTGCTGACTCATGAGCATGGTGACCATGTTCGGGGGTTGGATGTTTTTCTTCGGAAGTATCCGGTGCCGATTTTAGCCTCTATTATGACCAGTCGAGTGGTAAAGGAGGGGCTTAGAGAATCGGTAGAGTGGATTGTTTTTGAAAGTGGACAGAAGTTCAGCTGGAAGGGCTTTGATTTTACAACCTTTCCCTTGCCTCATGACGCCGTTGAGCCGGTGGGCTATGTAATTTCTAGAGGCGAACATAGCATTGGGGTAGCGACCGATTTGGGGCATGTTGATAGCCAAGTTAGCCAAGCCTTGAAGGGCGTGCAGGGCTTGGTTCTTGAAGCGAATTATGAGTGGCAAATGTTGGAGGCTGATCAAAAGCGTCCATTCAGCACGAAACAGCGGATTTCTTCCCAGCATGGGCATTTGTCGAATGAACAAGCAGCGGATCTTATAGCCGAGCTCGTTCCAGATGGCTTAAAACAAGTAATACTGGGGCATTTAAGTAGTGACTGCAATTGCCCTATGAAAGCCGTTGAGGTGGTTCGCGAGCGAATCGTCGGCGAGGAACTTGAAATATGTGTCGCTTCTCAAAATGAGGTGACACCCTGGCAGACGATTGACGAAGCGATAGACCCTGCGTTTTATGGGGACCTCTTTGATCCTCGATGAATTTCGCGTTGCTCTTCGTGGTATCGTTGCCAGACTAGCGCTCGCGTGAATCAGGTTCCAGTCAAGCCCAGTGCCGAGGAGTTTGTTGAGTTAGCGCAGGCTGGAAATGTCGTGCCTGTTTATGCTCAGCTTGCTGCCGACTTTGAGACCCCGGTCTCTGCCTTTTTAAAGCTTCGTGATGGCAAGAATGCCTTTCTCTTTGAGAGCGCCGAAAGCACCGATGCGAGTGGTCGATGGTCCATTGTGGGAAGTCAACCGCGTTGGATTTTCACATCGCGCGGTAATGAGGTCACTATCGAGAGAGGAGGGGACGTCGAAACAAGAAATCGTGAGGGAGACGTGCTTGATGAAGTTCAGCGATTAATGTCCGGTTACAAACCGGTAACCCACGGTGACGCTCCGCCATTCTTTGGAGGCGCGGTTGGGTATGTTGGTTACGATGCAGCCCAGCAATTTGAGCCGACAATTTCCAAATGCCCCGAGGATGATCTGAAACTCCCAGAGTCCATTTTCTTCCTAGCTGATACTCTCGTTGTTTTTGATCATAAGTTGCGCCGACTTCTAGTTGTGGCAAATGCGATGCTTGATGAAGCGTCCTCGCCTGATGAGGCTTATGCACTCGCCGTTGGCAGGATTGGAGCGGTGATTGGAATGTTGGATCGGCCTCTTCATGTCTCTCCGCTCAATGGTTTGGCCGATGTCAAGGCGCCTGCTCCACGCAGTAATACGACTCAGACTGAGTATGAAGAGATGGTTCTCAAGGCAAAGGATTACATTGCAGCTGGAGATGCCTTTCAGGTCGTGCCAAGTCAGCGTTTTGAGGCAGATTTCGAGGGTTGTAATATCGATTTATATCGAGCGCTTCGGCACATTAATCCTTCTCCGTATATGTTTGTGTATGAGACACCAGAGTTTTCCTTAGTTGGAAGTTCTCCGGAGGTTCACGTTCGGTCAGTTGATGGTCGTATCGATATTCGCCCCATAGCAGGGACTCGATGGAGGGGTGAAACTCCCGAAGAGGATGATGCCTTGGCTGATGATCTTTTGGCCGACGAAAAAGAGTGTGCGGAGCATGTCATGTTGATTGATCTTGCTCGTAATGATGTCGGTCGAATATCCGAAACTGGCACAGTGAGAGTCGATGATCAGATGATTGTCGAGCGTTACAGTCATGTGATGCATATCGTCTCGAATGTTAGTGGTCGACTATCTCCAGAGCATTCATCATATGATGTTTTACGAAGCACCTTCCCCGCTGGAACCGTAAGTGGGGCCCCAAAAATCAGGGCAATGCAGATCATCAACTCGCTTGAAAAAAACAAGCGTGGGACTTACTCTGGCGCAGTTGGTTATTTCGGATGGGATGGGAATCATGACTCCTGTATCGCTCTGCGAACTTGTGTTTTGAAAGATGATAAGGTCTATATCCAAGCTGGAGCAGGAGTGGTCGCGGATAGCGATCCTACCTATGAATATAATGAGACAGTGAATAAAGCTGCGGCCATGATGCGGGCTGTTGAACTTGCTAAAACTCTCATCAAACCTTGATCTTTTTTTGTTATGCTAGTCGTAATTGATAACTATGATTCGTTCACATACAATCTTGTCCAGTATTTTGGAGAATTAGGTGTGGAGCTGAAAGTTCTTAGGAATGATGTTGTGAGTGTAGAAGAATTGCGCGATTTGAAACCGAGCCGAATTTGCGTTTCACCGGGCCCCTGCACTCCAAATGAGGCTGGAATCTCATGTGAGGTGATTAAGTCTTTCGGCGGAGAAATACCGATTTTTGGTGTGTGTCTCGGTCATCAGTCTATCGGCCAAGTTTATGGTGGTGAAGTGGTTCGCGCCAAAGAGCTGATGCATGGTAAGACTTCTATGATTTATCATGACGGTGATAGTGTTTTCAAAGGCCTGGCTAATCCTTTCGAAGCAACACGGTATCACTCCCTAATTGTTAAGAAGGAAAGTCTTCCTGATTGTCTTGAGGTCACGGCTTGGACCGAAGATGGAATTATCATGGGGCTAAAGCACAAGGAACTGAATGTTCATGGAGTGCAATTTCATCCGGAGTCTATTCTGACAGATTCTGGTAAGCAGATTCTTCAAAATTTCCTGAATCTTTAACTTATCGTGGTCAATTTAAGGGACTGGAACGCGACTCATGAGACGCTCGACTATCTGATCAGTCGTAACATTTTCGGCTTCGGCCTCATAAGAAAGTAGGATGCGATGTCGAAGGATCTCTGGGGCAAGTTCCTTTATGTCGCCTGGGGTTACAAATGCGCGACCTTGGAGGAAGGCATTTGCGCGGGCGGCCCGGGCGAAGTTGATAGTGGCGCGGGGTGAAGCTCCTGCCATAATTAGATTCTTAAGTGAACTTTCGTAGTTCCCGGGAGTCCTAGTGGCTTGAACAAGGTCGACTATGTAGCCTCGCACGGCTGAATCGATATAGATTTGATCAATAAGTTTGCGGCTTTCGGCGATCGCTTCAGTTGTAGTGACTGCGTTAGTTTCTTCGTTTGCATCGGAAGAAGACATTCGATCCAAGATGTCGAGTTCTTCCTCTCGACTTGGATAGTCGACGGTGATTTTCAGAAGGAAGCGGTCGAGCTGAGCTTCGGGGAGTGAGTATGTCCCTTCCTGATCAATTGGGTTCTGTGTGGCGAGAACCAAAAAGGGACTGGGGAGGTCATAAGATTGGTCTCCGATTGTAACTTGTTGCTCTTGCATCGCTTCGAGTAAGGCCGATTGAACCTTGGCTGGGGCGCGGTTGATCTCGTCTGCCAAAATAAGATTGGCGAAGATTGGGCCAAGTTTTGGAGCAAAAGTCTTTTGGTCCGGGTGATAGATCATGGTGCCGAGCAGGTCGGCAGGGAGAAGGTCTGGTGTAAACTGAATACGGGCGAACTCAGCTTTAAGAGAGCCGGCAAGAGCTCTCACGGCTAAAGTTTTGGCTAAGCCGGGGACACCTTCGAGTAGAATGTGTCCATTGCTTAGAAGTCCAATAAGAAGTTTGTTGACCAGGTTTGTCTGTCCGACGAGAACGCGGCCCATCTCACTGCGCATTGCCCCGACCCATGAACTAGAGTCGGAGATTTTGTTTTGAAGCTCTTGTGGATCCATTACTTAAGAAACTTTGGCAAAATCAGGCGGCCTTGAGAAAGAAAAAGGAGTTTTTTGATTTCACGATTTTAAAAGGGAGGAAGGTTTAGTCGATGCGTGGAGAATTCTCTCCTAGGATAGGATTAGTCTTTAGAGGCTTTGGGATCAAGCGCGTCACGAAGTCCGTCACCAAGAAAGTTGAAAGCGAAGAGGGTCAGTGAGAACATGATAGCTGGAACGGCAAGAACAGTGAGGTTCGTTTCCAGGTAGTTCGCTCCTTCTTGAATTAACTTTCCCCAAGATGAGTTTGGTGGCTCGATTCCAAGGCCGATATAACTCAAAGTCGCCTCGTAAAGAATAAAGCTGGGAATGGTCAGAGTAGCGTAAATTATTACAGGGCCTAGCATGTTTGGGAGAATGTGGCGGAAGAGAATACGGCGATGGCTGATTCCAAGGGAACGGGCCGCTTCAACAAATTCCTGTTTCGAGAGGGAAGCTGCAGCGGAGCGAACGATCCGCCCCATCGAGAGCCAACCAAATCCAGCAATAGCAATGGTAAGCGGGATGAGGTTCGCAAATCGGAGAACAGTGTTGTCGTTCCATCCCCAATCATCGATGAGGAACTTCGCCAGAGTGTCAATGTATGGTGTGATAATCTCGCGGAAGAGGATGACAATAATTAGGAAGGGCATCGCGAGGAGCCCGTCGACGATACGCATCATTGTGTTGCCAAGTGTTCCTCCGATATAGCCGGCAATTCCTCCATAAATGACACCAATGGTGACGGTCATACAAGTTGCCATAATTGCGACGAGAAGAGAAATTTGGCCACCTTCCAAGACGCGCATGAAAAGGTCCCGACCGAGTTGGTCAGTGCCGAGAACTCCTTTTTCGCCCACCCCAGCAAACCGGTTGGTGAGATCCTGTTCATTGGCATTCATGCCAGAAGCGGCAAGAATGGGTGCGATAATGAAGCAAAGGATAAGAATCAGGATAACGACAACGCCGCCAAGCATCGCCAGCTTATTTTTCTTGAGGCGAATATACGCGTCGGCCCATAAGCTGGTCCCTTTTTCGGTCGCCAAAGCTTCTCCTTTAATGTTTTGGGCAAGTGAAGTCATGGCCATTAGGGATTGCGAAGTTTTGGATCCATGAAAATGAGAGCGAGATCGGAGAGTAAATTAGCGATTCCCATCAGGATTCCATAGAAGAGAACTAGTCCGAGGACTAGGTTGTAATCATTGGAGGTTATGCCGAGGACGAAGTGTTTGCCCATCCCGGGGACGAGAAAAATATTTTCAACAACGAATGAGCCGGTGATAATTCCTGCGAAGGCCGGTCCAAGGAAAGTGACAGCTGGCATGAGCGCAGGTCTTAGTGCGTGTTTGGTGATGATTTGAAGAGTTGGGACACCTTTGGCGCGAGCCGTCCGAATGTAGTCCTGAGAGAGGACATCCAGCATTCCTCCTCGGGTGAGGCGGGCAAGGTAAGCGGCTACTCCAAAACAGAGAGTGACGGATGGTAAGATAATGTCAGCTGGTCTGCTCCAACCCGCGACATTAAGGACTGATAGAGGGCGGGCAATTGAGAGTTGAAAAATGGGGCCAAGAACGAAGGCTACGATACAAATTCCCGCCATTGCGATGACCATGGCGGCGTAATCCTGCCATCTGTTATGGAAAAGAGCGGCGAGAATTCCGAGCGGTATTCCTAGACCCATTCCGAGAATTAATGAGAGAACACCAAGTTTGAGTGAAACAGGAAACGATTCGGAAATAATGGTAGAGACCTTTCGGCCTTTCATTGCCAGAGAGTATCCAAAGTCACCTTCGGTGAGGATGTTTTTCCAGTAGTTGAAATACTGAATGCTGATCGGTTTATCGAGCCCGTATTGTCGTTCAAGTGCCGCTTGTTCCTCCGGAGCGAGAGCTTTTTCACTTGCGAACGGGTTTCCTGGAATCGCGCGAACCGCGAAGAACACAAAAGTGACTAAAAGGAAGACCACGACAATGGTCTGAGTCACCCGTGAGAAAATAGTTTTGAGCATTGTAGGAAGATACTATTTTTCGATTTTCACCGATTTGAATGGATGATTATTCAGAAGGAGCGGGTTCCAACCTTTTACTTCGGGGCGGATCAAGTAGTTGGTGGTATACCAGTAAATTGGAAGGACAGGCGTGTCGTTTAATATTGTCTGCTCGGCTTGAGAGAGAATCTCCATTCTTGTCGCAACATCTGTTGTGTTTTCGGCTTTGTTCAAAAGATCTTCAAATTCGTTGGAACCCCAACCGGTGTTATTGTTGCCTCCATCCGTAATCCACATTTCAAGAAAAGTAGTGGGGTCTAAGTAATCGCCGATCCAGCCTGCGACACAAATGTCATAGTCGGCATCGTATTGTTTTTGAAGGTAAGTGGTCCACTCCCGCTGCATGATACGCACTTTGATGCCAAGATGTTTTTGCCACATTGCTTGGAGAGCTTCGGCTTCTCGGAGGCCTGAATCTGAATTAGTAGTTAAGAGGCTGATTTCAGGAAAGGAGGAAGTCGATTCGTATCCCGATTCAGCGAGCAGAATTTTGGCTTTTTCGGGATCAAAATGAATCACGCCGGGTGGTTTATAGTTGCCGAAGGGTGGAACGATTCCTGAGGCTGGGGTTTGGCCTCCCTGCAAAATTTCTTCACAAATTGATTTTTGATCAATTGAAAGGGCGAAGGCTCTCCGGACCTTTGGGTCGTTGAGTGGCTCCTTGCGATTGTTGACTCGGAGAAAGCGGACGCCGACGTAGGGTTCCTGACGAAGTTGAGCAGGATATTTTTCCTTTGCCATCGGGATTAGCTCTGAGGGGACCGTATAAGTGAGGTGAAGTTGCTCGTCACCAAACATTCTTGTTTCGGTGTAGTAGTTCTTGATAGGTAGGTAACGGACGCCATTAAGGTGTACGTTGTCTCTATCCCAATAGTAATTATTCCGTTCGATCTCTAAAAAATGGTTAGTTCGCCAAGTTTTCAGCTTAAATGCGCCGTTCGAAACGATATTTTCAACCCGCGTCCAAGGAGACTGGTAGGCAGTATTAATTTTGCCATGTTTCAAGATCACATGTTTAGGAACCGGATACCAAGTATAGTGCTTGGTGATTTCGGGGAGAAATGGGATAGGCCCACGGAGGTTGATTTTTAGCGTAAAGTCATCAAGCGCAGTGACACCGACCTCTGCTTTGTCCCAAAGATTAGGTTTGCCAGCCTCGTGGTGCTTAATAATGCGGTCTAAAACCAGTTGTCGGACTTCCTCGGGAACTTGATCCGACCAATTCAGAATGCTTGTGTTTTGCTTGAGTAACTTGAGATCGCTTTTGTTTAGATTGTCGATTCCTTTTGAATTGAAGAAGATGCGTTTTTCGACTTCCGTTAACTTTTCGATCTCCACTTTTGTGGCGGAAAGCTGAGTTAGATCAACTTGTTGCCCCTCGCTGAGATATGAGGCGAATTTCTTGAGATCCCGTTCATCAAGATCTGAGAAGGTTTTGCCGACGAAGTTTGAGAGTTTAAGTTTTGGGTCACCTTTAAAATTACTTTCCTTCAGAATTTTCCATTTGACCGGGAAGTCGGGATCGTTACCACAGAGAATATTTCCAAAATGACTGCGGTGGTAGGCCTCACCGTTTTTGAGGAAGTAAAGCATTTCGGCATACTCGGCGGGCCAATCCGGATCTGGTGAGAGAAGGCGACGATAGGAAAAGACAAAATCGTTTGCGGTTACTGGAACTCCATCGGACCATTTAGCTTCCGGATTAAGCTCAAAGATCCATTCTGTTGAGTCTTCGTTGGCAGTCCAAGTTTTAGCAACCCCTGGAAGCGAGGAGCTATCTTTATCGGGGTCTTCCACGCACAATCCCTCAAAGAGCGCCCGGATGATATTTGATTCCAAGACTCCGGAAACAAGGTGAGGATCTAAGCCTTTCGGTTCTCCGCTGTTCCCAACGATAAGGATGTTTTCCTCATTCGCGATTTGCACGTCCGATCTGCGCTCACATGACACGAAAGTCAGGCAGGTAAGGATGGTGATAATAGCGTTCCGAAACACGTTGAAACACTGGACAAATTTGCTGAAAAGGGAATGAATTTTTATATTGAGAGACTTTGGTTTGACATGAGCGGTCGAAAAGAAGGAAAACCCTGTGGGTCAATTTGCTGACTCAGTCATAATGAAAGTCTATTTCCTTCGCCGATTGCTACTGGTCCCGTTGACCGTGCTAGGGGTCACTTTCCTTGTTTTTGCAATTACACGAGTGATGCCTGGAAGTCCTTTGGCGAAGGAATTGCAAGCTGCCGCTGCCGGAACCACTGATGGTGGCGGAGGGAGTGGAAAAGGTGGCGGTGGAGCATTGACCGAAGAGCAGATTGAGGAATTTGAACGCGAGTTTTTATGGGATAAGCCGACTCACTTGGCTTATCTGACTTGGTTGGGGGTCTGGCCGAGGGAGCGATTGCATAGCGAGGCTGACTTTAAGCCTGCTACCCAAGGATCAAAGGTAAGTGAGGAGACAATTGGAACCAATTATGTGGCAGACCCGGAAAAACAGGTCTTGATTAGTTTAGCCGGAACGGGACGACCAGTGGTAGTTCAACGAAAAGACGACAAAATTGAATGGGCTCGCTTTGCAGACCGACGTAAGCCAATGGCGGATTGGCAAGCAATTGCCGATGAGGGTTGGGAAGTGCGTTATGACCCAGCTCAATTCCGTTTTGATGCTCATTTGAAGCGGGAAAAGGGAACGACCAACAAAACAGTAGATAACTATGTCCCTCGTGCGGTCATCTATAAGTCCCGTATATCTGGCCTTCTTCAAGGAGACTTTGGTCGATCTTCGGTATTTGGGGAGCCAGTGAGCGATTTAATAATCTCGCGGATGCCCGTTGCGCTTTACTTTGGTATTTTAACTTCAATTATTAGTTATGGCATTTGCCTTCCGTTAGGGATCTTAAAAGCAATTAAGCATCGTACTCCAATCGACAACGTAAGTTCGATTTTGATTTTTTTAGGCTATGCAATTCCTGGATTTGCTCTGGGTGCGTTGGCGCTTGTTTATTTTGGCGCGGTCAAGCCCATCTTTCCAATGATCGGGCTCACTTCGGAGAATTTTGATTCGATGAATGCGTTTGAGAAAATTAAGGATCTGGCATGGCACTCGGTGTTGCCATTAGTAAGCTATCTGGTGGGCGCTTTTGCTTGGATGACAATGATGATGAAAAACAATCTGATGGATAATCTTGCTGCTGACTACGTTCGCACTGCGGTTGCCAAGGGGGTTGGGTTTAATCGGGCCGTTTTTAATCATGCCTTTCGAAATTCCTTTATCCCGATCGCTTCTAGTCTGGGTCAGTTGATCACTCTGATTGTGACTGGAAGTCTACTTATTGAGACGGTCTTTGATATCCAAGGTTTCGGTCTCCTTCAATTCCGAGCCATCACTGCGCCTGATCAGATGTTGATCATGGGAACCTTGACTGTAGCCTCATTTCTCATGGTTATGGGGAATATTCTCTCGGATGTTATAGTCGCTTTCGTGGATCCTCGTGTAAAATTTCACTAAAGCCATGAAGCTCTTGATCGGAATCTCATTCATGTTTGTGGCTGCTGTCAGCTTTGCGGCCGAGCGAGAAGGTCTAATGTTGCCTACGATTAGTTGGGGGTATAATCTGAGTAGGACAGCAGGAGAGCTTGTTTTGTTTCAGCCGCTGAAATTTCTCATTGAGAATGCCGGTAACGTGACGGCAATCGTATTATTTCTTTTTGGATTTTGGTTGTTCATTTCTAAGCTCAAGAGTGGTCCACCTAATCCTGTTACGATCCGAAAAATTCAACGATTCAAGGCCATAAAGCGTGGCTATTATTCGTTCTTGATTCTGATAGCCTTAGCTGGTTTCGCAGCTCTTGATCAGGTCGTGGTGGGGAAGGAGGCCCTTGCCGTTGAGTATAAAGGGTCGTGGACTTTTCCGGCATTTACAACGAAGCTCGAAAAGAACAAAGATTTTGGTATTATTGAAGGTGGGAAAGCGGATTTAGAACCAGATTATCGTGAGTTGAAAAAGAAGGAGGATTATAACGTGGTTCTTCCACTCCGACCCTATGCCCCAACTGGTGATATCATCAAAGCGCTGGGTAGACCGATCAATCCTTCGGAGAATGACTATAAGGGTTTGGGGACACGACTTTTTGACTCGGACCGGCCCGAAAAGCCACATCTTAGGTTTACCTATCGTAAAGGTCTTAGACAAGGAAGTGTGCAAGGCTGGGATGAGAATGAGAATCGTGTTTATCAAGCGAAATACGCCGGGGGAGAATTAGTCGATGGTTCGGAGGAGTTTACAGGCGAAGGAACATTGGCAGAATTTATGGGATTGAGTGACGATCAGGAATACGATGTCAGCTATCCACCTTCAGAACCCAAATGGGAGTTTCCTCTGGGCACAACCTCACAGGGTGACGATGTGCTCGCTTATCTTTTCGGTGGGCTTCAAGTTAATTTCAAAGCAGCCTTAATTTATATCCCGATTGTTTACTTTATTGGAATTTCTGTTGGTCTCTTGATGGGTTATTTCGGAGGGTGGTTTGATCTAGTAGTCCAACGGTTGATTGAGGTGCTAGCGAATATTCCCTTCTTGTTTCTCGTGATCATCGTGACGCTGGGCGTTCCTCCGCAATATAAAGATCGCCTTGGGTTTTATCTTATCCTGCTTCTCCTGGCAGTCTTCGGTTGGATGGGGATGACCAACTTAATGCGGACAGCGGCCCTTAAGGAAAAGGCCCGCGATTATATTGCAGCCAGCCAGGTTTTAGGGGCTGGCGTGCCGCGAATTTTATTCAGACACCTCATGCCAAATACGGTTGCTATTTTAGTAACTTTGATTCCGTTTTCTATTTCTGGGGTAATCTTGTCTCTCACCGCTCTCGATTATCTTGGTTTTGTTCCTTCTGACCTGGCCAGTTGGGGGAAGCTCTTAAAAGATGGGCTTTCTTCGCTCTCTTCGCCATGGTTGGTGAGTGCGGCGTTTGCTTGCCTTGTCTCTTTGTTAGTTCTTGTGACTTTTGTGGGGGAGGCAATTCGCGAAGCTTTTGATCCTAAAAAATACACGTTTTATCGTTAGTGAACCATGCGTTGTTTATTACTTCTCATTCCATTTTTTCTGATCGGTTGCGGTGAGGATGAAGTCCCCTACGTAGGGGGATTGGGTTTTGATGAATATGTTCCCAAATACAACGATTATATTAGGCGTTGGGCTGCAGGAAAGATTGATGAAGCCAAGGTGGAGTTGTCCAAGGCGGAGCCGGGTTCAATTGAGGCGAAAGACGCTGAGGGAGCAATAGCGCGTTATGAAAGGCGTCTGGCTTTGGGTGACTATTTTAATTTTTTGAAGATCGAAGATCTCCCAAGTGATCTATTATGGAAGGATGGGTTAGATGAGCCGGAGGATTCGGATCCCGCTGCAAAAAAAGGCGGAGTGTTTCGCTACTATACCGCAAGTCCGCCGCCCACCATGCGACCTTTCGGGCCTAAAGCTAACAGTGGTCTCAGAAGCGAACTATACGATGATGTGCAACTGGGAATCGTAAGGTTAAACCGTCTCAATGGTTCGGTTGTTCCCGCGATGGCTCGGGAATGGGCACACAGTGAAGATAAAAGGACGTGGTATTTCAAGCTGCACCAAGACGCGACATACAGTGATGGCAAAGCTGTTAAGGCCAAAGACTACGCTGTGAATCTTTATTTGCGAGCTCATGATTACGCCAAGGATCCTTACTCTCAACAATATATTAGGGAAGAGATTGCCCAAATTACGATTTACAACGAACACACTTTCTCGATTTCTTTCCCGAGTCCCAAAAGTGAATTGGGAATGTATAATACAATCGGCGATCTTCCTCCGGCTCCACCCCATTTTTACGAAGAATTTGGCCCTGATTACGAGGATCGTTACAATTGGCGACATCAACCAATTACGGGCCCCTACTACGTGGCTGAAGGTGATATCAACAAGGGGGTCTCAGTGACCTTGACCCGGAAGAAAGATTGGTGGGGGAACGATAAAAAGTTTTACCGCTATCGCTACAATCCTGATAAAATTGTGTGGCGGATTGTTAGAGATCCAAACAAGGCATTTGAATTATTCCGGGCTGGGATCCTAGATATGTCTCTCGTTTCTGGTCCAAAGTCTTGGTATGAAAAATCGGAGATCCAACAGGTCTATGACGGACATATTGAGCGTCACTGGTGGTATAATGATTTTCCTCGTGCTCAGTTTGGGGTTGAGATGAACCTCTCCCGCGAAAAGCTGAAAAATATTAATGTGCGTCTCGGCATAGCGCATGCGTTGAATTATGATAAAGTGATCCAAGTGCAATTTTGGGGAGATTATTCTCGTCTCCCAGGATTTGTTGATGGATATGGGGATTTTGTGAATCCCAACGTTAAGCCCTGGCCATTTGATCCTGCAAAAGCGCGTGAGTATTTTGCCAAAGCTGGATTTACTGAGGAGGCTAATGATGGTGTGCTCCGCAAAGCGGACGGGACGAGGCTTGAGTTCACACTCAGCCATTACTCGATTAAGACTTACACCGATATCATGGGGATTCTTAAGAATGAGGCTAAAAAGGCCGGGATTGATCTAATACTTGATGGTAAGGACCCCAGTCTTGTTTTCACTGATGCGATGGATAAGAAGTTCGAACTGACCGCCGTGGCTTGGGCTGTACAGCCTCCCTACTTTTCATTTTACGAGTATTTCCACTCAAGGAACGCCTACGACGAGCAGGGGAATATTAAACCAAAGACCAATAATGTCTTTGCCTACAATGACCCAGAGATGGATAAGTGGGTTGAGGGGTATCGACGTGCCACCGAGGATACGGAAAAACGAGATCTTGCTCACAAAATCCAACAACAGGTTTACGAGCGTTGTGTCTTTGTTCCTGGTTGGAAAAGGGATTATGAGCGGGTGGCCTGTTGGCGATGGCTGAGGTGGCCAAATTCGGAGACGGTAAAGTTTTGCCCACCGATCAATGCTTATCCATGGGATCATTACAGTTTCTGGATTGATGAGGAGATGCAGGAGGAGACGCGATCTGCCATTCGATCTGGTAGAACTTTCCCGGAGGTTGAAAACGTGGTGGAAATGTATCGAAAGAAATGAGCAGCTTGTTGGAAATAAATAGGCTGGTCACCAGTTTTGATACTGATGCCGGTTGGGTTAGGGCAGTTGATGGGATTTCGTTTTCAGTGGAGGCAGGAAAGACGGTTGGCTTGGTCGGTGAGTCAGGTTGTGGAAAGACTGTTACCGCAATGTCGATTATTGATCTCCTTCCCAAACCGTCTGGGAATGTCCTTGAAGGTGAGATCAAATTTAAGGGGCAGGACCTTCGTAAGGTGAACCGATCCCAGATGCGCAAAATACGAGGAGGGGAGATTGGGGTAATTTTCCAAGAACCTATGGCTGCTTTAAATCCGGTTCATCGAATTGGTAAGCAGTTGGTAGAAATTTTGAAGATCCACGAAGAAATGTCATCACGAGAAGCTTTGCAAAAGGCGGTTCAGCTACTTGATGCGGTTGGGATTCCGGTTCCAGAGAAGCGGATTTCTAGTTATCCACATCAGCTTTCGGGTGGAATGAGGCAACGGGTGATGATTGCCATAGCTTTGGCATGTGAGCCTGATCTTTTGATTGCCGATGAACCCACAACTGCTCTTGACGTGACCGTGCAGGCTCAGATTTTAGAGTTGATCGGGTCCATGCAGCAGAAGCTTGGAATGGCTGTTTTGATGATCACTCACGATCTTGGGGTAATTGCACAAAATTGTGATGAGGTAGTGGTAATGTATGCTGGGCGAATTGTTGAGAGGGCTCCCGTCGTGGAACTCTTTGCTAACCCGCAACACGCCTATACAAAAGGACTCCTTAGCTCGATTCCACGAATCGATAGCGAGCGGAAGAGTCATCTTAATACGATCCCCGGGCAGGTCGCCTCGATTCAGGATTTTGTTTCTGGTTGTCGTTTCTGTCAGCGAATGGAACGTGGCGATGCTACGATTCTCCGACAACGTCCCGATTACCGCGAAATTAACTCCGGTCACTGGGTGGAAACTTGTCCCCAATGTTTTAAGGTATGAACAATAATGCCTCCAAACTCCTTCAAGTAGAAAATCTTCGCCAGCATTTTCCGGTTCGGGGTGGATTGATGATGAGGCAAATTGGTGCTGTGAAAGCGGTTGATGGAGTGAGTTTTGATATCCATTCTGGGGAAACCCTGGGTCTAGTGGGTGAATCGGGGTGTGGGAAATCTACCCTAGGAAAATCGGTGGTGCGTCTTTTAAGCCCCACGAGTGGGAAGGTTTTTTTTAAAGGTCACGATATTACCGATATGAGGCAAGGGGCGATCCGGCCGCTGCGTCAGGATTTTCAAATGGTGTTCCAAGATCCGGCAGAATCTCTTGATGCTCGGATGGCGGTGGGCGAATTGGTTGCTGAGCCTCTTGTGATCCAAAAAATGGGTGGGCGCGAAACGATTCAGAAAAGAGTGGGGGAGCTTTTGAATCGTGTTGGCTTGCCCGAAAATGCGGCAGGAAAATTTCCCTTTGAGTTTTCTGGCGGTCAGCGGCAGCGGATTGGGATTGCTCGGGCCTTGGCGCTCAATCCGGATCTCCTTGTTCTAGATGAACCGGTTTCAGCTCTTGATGTTTCTGTTCAGTCTCAGGTGATGAACCTCTTGCTCGAATTGCAACGGGACTTCGAGATGTCCTACCTTTTCATCGCCCACGATTTGGCCGTAGTTAAACACATGAGCGATCGGATCGCGGTCATGTATCTTGGTAAGATTGTGGAGTTGGCCCCTGCTGATGAAATTTATAATAATCCCCGGCATGCCTACACGAAAGCGCTCTTGTCGGCCATTCCTACTCCTGATCCTACAGCTGAGCGGGAGCGGGTTGTTTTAGACGGCGACGTTCCGAGTCCAATTGATCCCCCTAAAGGTTGCGCCTTTGGTCACCGAGTGAATCACTCTCGGTATCCTGAAAGTATAGGAAAAGAGTTACCTTTCGTCGAAATTGCGCCAAATCATTGGGTGCAAAAGTGTCCTTGCTGCGTCGACTAGATCAGTTCGTCGATACAAAATCGTGACCATGTTTCGAGGGAACCGTGGAGCTTTCCTTTGAGGTCGTCAGAAGACTGAAAAGCTAGGTTGGCGAGAGCGTCTTCCGCCGATGTTACTTCTTCCGATTCGAGATCGAAGATATGGACGACCCCAAGGTGAACTTTGCCGACGTCATTGCTATCGTCATTTAGGAGCCCGACGATCCTATTTTGGTGACCACCTGTGATATTGAGTTCCTCGTCGATTTCGCGCTCTACACCTGCTAGATAGGTCGCTTTTCCAAGTGGGTCAGCTCTTTCGTCGACTGGGTTAATATGACCGCCGACCCCAACGGATCCTTGGGCGTGGAGGCGGCTCTCTCCACCGCTCTTCCCACGGGTGTAATGGAGATATTTCCCGTTGTGTTGGAACAAGGCGTAAGGAATGATTTGTTTGAAGGACGGGTCATCTTCGGCTTTACCGCGATCCATGAAGAAGTTGTTTGCTGGATCAAGAATGGCCTCAAGGTATCCGTCGACATCAGTTTTGATTCCTTGAAAAGCTCCCAGTTCGTCAAAGAGTTGACGTGAGATGACCAAAATTTCCTCTCCTTGATAATCGCGCATGGCTGGAGTTTGGCAGGTAGATTTGCGAGTGTCGATTCTTTGCATGAAAGCGAATGCAGAATGATTTCCTGATGGCTCTTGATCGGTGGGATTAATTGTCTATTTTAACGGAGTAATGATTTTCAGATTGAATTTCCGGATTAAATCAATCGTTTTAATTGCTTCTTCCTTCTTTTTTGTTGGCTGCCTTGAAGACGAAAAAAAAGTAAATCTTGAAGAGGTGAAGGCTGAACTTGTAGGCGTTGAATTTGATAAGAAGTCTATCAGTAAGTTTATCGACGTAGCTAAGGCTAAGCTTGCTGGACTTAAGATGGCGGAAAAGGATCTAAGAAAGGCTGGAGAAATAAATGAGGCTATTTCTGATGTCACACAGGCCTTAGAAAAAGTGACGATATCGATTGATGAGGTGAAGGCATCTTTGGAGGACAGCGAATTAGGATTTGAAGACTATCAGGCAAAGTATCGGGGAAAGGTGCGGAAAGAAGTTGTTGGGAAGAATTTGGATCTTTCGGCTACTAAAGGGGAAGGTTTTGAGCAGGTTAGAGTTTTATCGGTAAATCCGGTTGAGATTAGGATCTATCAGAGCTCAGGCCCCCAATCGGTTCCTCTTAGTGAGATTCCGAAACAAATCAAGGAGATGTTGCAAATGAGCGAGGAGGAGGCCGAGGCTCATCGATCCAAGCTGAGGGACAATGCAAAATTGCGGGAGGAACGATACGAGGAGTGGAAAAAAGAGCTGTCTGATCGTAAAAGCGAAGCCGCACAGAAAGCCATTACAAAGCGCTTAAAAGATATACAAACCGAAGTTGAATCCATTGAGGGCGCAACGAATTTACGGCTGCTAAAAATCCAAAGTCTCAAGTCCCGGGCGTCACAGTGGGAGCGCGACTTCACTCTCGCTCAAAGTGATATGCGGCGAGCAAAGGCTATAGGGTATTCCCAGATGTATCGGGATAAGGCTCAAAAATTGAACGATCTCAACTCGGACGATCATTTGATGATTGCCCGCTTAAGGTCCGAGGAAGAAGATCTTAAGGCGATGCAGAAACCTGGAGGCTAGGATGTTGAGTTTTTTACAAATTTTGCAACCTTCGATAGGTCGCCAGCCGCGGCCCAAGCGTGTCGTAGGAAGTCAGCGGGATTAATTTCTCCGTTATCGTGGAGAAATTTTCGGTCCCCACCGCATCCAAACATCATGTCAGGATCCAGTTCACCGCGCAGCTTGGCTTCGGCTTTGGCGAAAATTCGTGGAAGGTAAGGTAATCCTTCAAATGCTTCACTGAATGAGGGGACGTCATCGCGGGAGATTGTCTTGAGGCTCGTCTTGCCGCTTTGAGTAGTGAGAAAGTAGTCTCGCCGGACCGCGGCTACGAGTAGGGCTGTCGATTGGGCTGGGAGTCCTTCGTCAGCCAGGTCCTCGACGAAATCAAAGAATTCGCGAGGTTTGTAGCCGATGCTAGCAAGGAATTCGTGATCAATTGGACTGTAGTAGCTCATGAAATCTGAATTACCGTTTTCGTAGGCGGAGAGGCAGCGGGTAAAGAGTTCGTTGAATTTTTCGTCCCAAGTCATGCTGAGAGTTTTGCAAGGAAGACGGGCTTGTCAATTGGTCAGAAGCAAAGAGTGGGTTGAGTTTGACTTGATCGGTCTGTCAGGCACTCTGTGGCGAGTGTTTAAATCTGTCATTTTCGTTTTAGTCCTTCTCTCGATGGTCGCTTGTCAGGATGTTAAGGATTCGCCTGAGATGAAGCAGCTCGAAGAAGAGAAAGTATTACTAAAATCTCTTGAAGATGAGCTTAAGGAGTTGAGGGCTGAGATAGCTAAGGTCAAAGTGAAAAAGCTGGAGGTGCCAGTTGAGGATCTCGAAAAGCAACTTGAGGAAACAAAGGCTGCAGTTACGGCCCTTGAGGAAGACTTGAAAGTCCTCACTAAAAGTGAAGAGGAAGCAAAGGAAAAGCTTGAGGCTTACCAAAAGAAGTATCCTTTCGAATAGGATCCGGGGAGAGGATAAAAAAACCGCCTTAGCTTTAGACTAAGGCGGTTCTTGGTTACAAAGGTTTCTTTTCAAGCGTCGATTTTACGATAAGCAGCCATGAGAGCATCAAGACCTTCTTGGCCTTTTTTGCTGGCGCCGTGCTCCATGCCAATGACCCCAGTGAAGCCCTTCTTGCGGAGGAACTTAGTCACTGCAACGTAGTCGAGTTTTCCTGTGCCTGGCTCTTTTCGGCCTGGTGAGGCGCCGTATTGGATGTAGCTCACTTGGTCCCAAACTGCTTCGGCGTTTGCCACGAGTTTATCGCCATTACCGATTTGCCCTTCATGGTAGAAATCCGCAAGTAATTTACAAGAAGGTCGATCCACGAGCTTGCAAAGAAGGTGACCATCAGCAAATGAGCGAATGAGAGGTTCGCCGCCACTGACATTGTGGGAAAGCGGTTCTTGAGCCATGATGATCCCATGTTCTTCAACGAGGTCACAGCAAAGCTTCATGTTGTCGACCGAAGCTTTAATTTGCTCCTCGCGGGTCATTGATTTGTCACGAGCTCCAGGGATCATGGTCATGTTGGTTTGCCCTGTGATTTTAGCGACTTCGATCCCACGCTCGAGTTCTGCTTTAACCTTCTCTTTTTGTCCGTCAGTCGGCTTATTGAACATAGCGCCGGCTCCGCCGGTAATTACGCAGACTCCTAGATCCATTTTTTTATCCCGCATGAATTCGGCGATCTTTTCAATCGTTTCATTCTTTTGGCCTTTAAGTCCATTGTCTTCCCAAGCTCGGAAGCCGAGATCATGGGCCAATTTGAGCTGGTCGACGTAGCTGAGCTTTTTGCCTTTGCCTCCGAAGAGGAGTCCGGGATGAGGTGCAAATTTTGCTGCGAAGGGAGCACCCTTTGCGGCTGCTTTTTGTGCCAAAGCTGATGAGCCTGTGAGGGCGAAAAGCGAGGCCCCAGTCATTTGAGTAAATTGACGTCTTTTCATAAGGTGAGGAAAGCTTTAGCAGAACAAGCTAAGGTGTGCCAATAAAAGATCCCATTCTTTCGCTTCTAGGCTGAAACGTGATCAAGTAGCGTCTGTGCAACACTGTGAAATGCTGCTGATGCCTTTGATTCGGATGGACTCAAGAGAGCGGTTGGATCGCCCCCGTCACAACGTTTCCCGATGATCGGTTCAAGGGGGATTTGGCCAAGGAGAGGGACTTTAATCCGATCGCATTCACGCTGGGCTCCACCCTCGCCGAATAAGTGGTAGCGCTTGCCGTAATCGCATTCGAAATAGGACATATTTTCGATGATACCCAAAATGGGAACGTTGACTTTGGCGAACATTGAAGCGGCCTTGCGAGCGTCGATCATGGCTACTTCTTGGGGAGTCGTGACAATAATCGCGCCGTCTAGTGAGACGGTTTGAACGAGGGTGAGTTGGATGTCTCCTGTCCCCGGAGGCAGATCAAGAACGAGAATATCGAGTTCGCCCCAAGCAACTTGCTGTAGAAATTGCTGAGTATAGCGGTTCGCTAATGGGCCTCGAACAATCACGGGGGAGTTATCGCTAAGAAGGAATCCCATCGACATGAGTTTTAGGCCATGAGCTTCAATCGGGATAATGCGATCCTCGCTGTCGGCTTGTGGTTGATGATGGGAAACACCAAACATTAAGGGGACTGAAGGACCATAAAGATCGCAATCTAACAAGCCGACTTTGAGGCCCTGCTTTGAGAGGGCGATGGCTAAGTTGCTTGAGACGGTGGATTTTCCAACACCGCCTTTGCCGGACCCGACCGCGATAATTCTTTTGACCCCTGGTAGCGAACTTGAACCAGTGGAAGCTTCTCCCGAAGAAGTGGGGCTTTGAATATCGATCTCAATGCGCACTTTCGCGGGGTCTCCCATGAGTGGGTCGAGAATGGTGTGACAGTCCTCAAAGATTTTTTGGGGTATTTTGGGATCCTTTGTCTGGACCTGTATCTTAACCACCGCAATGTCGTTTTCTATCTCACAGTTTTTCACGAGGCCAAATGAAATGATGTCTCGTGAAAATCCCGGGTATTTAACCTGACCGAGGGCTTTGCTGATCTCTTCGCTCGTCATATGTTGAGTTTAGCGCGGCGTGCTCGGACCGCTAGTATTTCTTGCGTAAGTGTGATGGTAAAATACTGAGTTGTTCGCGATACTTTGCGACGGTTCGACGTGCGACTTTAATTCCCTGCTCGTTGAGTAGCTTCTCGAGCTTGGAGTCAGAAAGGGGCTTGCTGCTGTCTTCGCTCGTGATGAGTTCTTGTAAAGCTTCCCGAACACCTTCATTGGAAACATCTTTACCATCGGTAGTTTGGTAGCCCGTCGCAAAAAATTTACGCATCTCCATGAGCCCGTGTGGAGTATCAATATATTTCCCAGCGACCGCCCGCGATACAGTTGTGGGGTGAACGCCAATCACCTCCGCGATCTCGTTCATGGTCATTGGTTTGAGGTGGCGGGTGCCCTTTTCGAGAAAGGGTTTTTGGCGGTCGACGATCTCACGGGCAATTGCGAGTATCGTTTCTTGTCGCTGGTCAATCGCACGAATGACGGCTCGACCATCTCGGATCTGATTACGTAAGTAGTTTCGGGTTTTTCGGTCGTCGCCTGAACTCGAGAGGAGGTCCTTGTATTCGTCGTTGATCCGGAGTCGTGGGAGGTAGCTGCCGGTGAGGCTTGGTGTCCACTTACCGAGCTCTCCTAGTTTGATTTCGACGTCCGGCTGGACGTAGGGGTTTCCGTTATTTTGAAAGCGTGATCCGGGGGATGGATCAAGCGAGCGAATATGGTTGATTGCTGCAATGATTGTATCGAGAGGAAGGTGAAGTTTTTTTGCAAGTTGGGGAAAATGGTTACGGGCAATTTCATCAAGGTATTCATCAACAAGTTCTGCTTCAAGCCCGGCTCCCAGGCCTAGGTGATCAAGCTGGAGAAGAAGGCATTCTCGTAAGTCAGCAGCCCCAACTCCTGGGGGGTCAAAATTTTGGATTGTGGCAAGAGCATCCTCAAGTCGTTCGAGCGGAATTTGAAGGTTGATTGCAAGATCTTGAAGAGATGAATCGAGATAGCCGTGGTCTGTGAGATTCCCAACAATGATCTTTGCGTCCCCTTGGCGTTCTGCTGAAAGTCCACTTTCTCGAATCTGCTCAGTTAAATGCTCTTGTAGAGTTAGGGGGGAGACGATTGAGTTGTAAAAGTGTTCGCGAGCCTCAATGGCGTCCTGTCCCATGCCTTGGTTACGGCGTTCCATGATTGAGAGATCACGCAGATCATCATCATAACTTTCTTGCCAGTCGTCGTAGTTGTCGGGGTCCTCAGTTTCTGTGTCTGTGATTTCGTCGAGTGATTCGTGCTCTGTAATGTCTTCGAGGACGGGGTTGGTCTCCATGGCTTGATGAAGTAACTGGCCCAACTCAAGAGTGTTTGCCTGCAGGATCTCCAGGCTCTGCCGCATTTGTGGGGCAAAGTTTTGTTGCTGATTTAGCGAATGTTGGAGTGAGGCTTCTGCCATGCTTTCGCCAAAGCTTTAACGAGAATTCACAACCTGTAAAGACGTAAGCAGATTTTATGCCAAATTACACAAAATATCACTTTCATGACTCTCATGTTTCTGCGAAAGAGGGGTCTATAAAAAGCTTATGAATCTTCCCGTCGATCAAATCCGCCAGAAAATGCAAGAGCACGGAGTTATGCACTCTGCAATTTTAGCCTTTGTTCGGGCCTGCCAGCTCATGGCGAGCGGTCAATCAGGTTTGATTCCCGAAAGTAAAATTGCTCCAGCCCAGTCGGTGTTGGATTACCATGAATTGGATCACTCGAATGCTTTTGATCCCAAGTTACTAGCGAAGACGGTAGTGATTAAATTGAATGGTGGTCTGGGGACTAGTATGGGACTCGAAAAGGTAAAAAGTCTCTTGGAGGTGCGTCCCGGAGTCGCATTCCTCGACTTGATGGCACGTCAAATTCTATCGCTCCGCGCCGACACAGGTGCCCAAGTCCGGTTTTTGCTCATGAATAGCAAATCAAGTAGTGATGACACTCACAGATACCTGAGGGAAGCGGTGCCTGAAATTGGTGATCCGTCTGAGCTAGAGCTTCTTCAGAATTGGGTTCCAAAATTGGTTCGTAAAACTTTTGAGCCGGTCAGCTATTCTACTAATCCCGAGCTGGAGTGGTGTCCGCCGGGGCACGCAGATGTTTATCCAACTTTAAAAGGAAGCGGCTGGTTGGACCGCCTTTTAGCAGATGGAGTGAAATATGCTTTCATCTCAAATAGTGATAATTTAGGAGCTGTTCTCGACTCGACCTTACTATCCTATTTAGCTACGGAAAATATTCCTTTTTTGATGGAGGTGACTCGCCGGACTGAAGCCGACAAAAAGGGAGGACATTTGGCGACTCGCAAGGGTGATGGGCGCTTGCTTTTACGTGAGGTTGCTCAATGTCCAGATGCTGATCTGCCTAATTTTCAGAACGTTGAGCGTCATCAGTTTTTTAATACCAACAACATTTGGGTGAATCTCGAAGAATTGAAGACAGTCATGTCTGCTACTGGAGGAGTTCTAGAATTACCGGTTATTAAAAATGCTAAAACGGTAGATCCTCGAGATTCCTCGTCTGCTGCGATCTTTCAGCTAGAGCAGGCTATGGGGTCCGCTATCGAATGCTTTGAGGGCGCCGCCGCTGTAAATGTGCCGCGTTCCCGTTTCGCTCCGGTAAAAGGAACAAGTGATCTTTTTGCTTTGCGCTCTGATGCCTATAACGTCGGTGAAGACGGGCGGGTTCAGTTGGTTGATTCTCGTCACGGTAAGCCGCCAGTAGTCAATTTTTCGACGGAATATAAGTTGGTAGATGCCCTAGAAGGTCTCGGCCAGCCATCTTTGCTTGAAGCTGATATTCTGGAAATTTCGGGTCCCGTAGAGTTTGCGGAAGGTGTTGTGATCAAGGGGAGAGTGACGATTTCAAATGATTCCAGCGATGTGAAAATAATTGCTCCCGGAGTTTATTCGGATCAAAGCTTATCGCTGTAGGGCATCGCCTATTTTTGTCACAAAAACAGGTGCGATTGTTGCTTGTCAGTCGCGTAACTTTACTTCATTTCGATTCCATCGATGAATCAAATTGAATTGAAAGTTCCCAAGCTGGATTACAAGGCTCTAATTTTTGATCTTGATGGAACACTCGTAAATTCGATGCCTGCGCACTTCAAAGCTTGGTGCAAAGCGCTCGAGGATCAAGGGCAACCCGGAGTTTTTCCGGAGGATGTGTTTTATGCGATGGGTGGACGTCCGACTAGAGATATCGTTGAAGTTATTAATGGTGAACAAGGCCTTCGTCTGGATGCAGACCAAGTGGCGTCTTCTAAGAAGCGTCACTACCTCAAAAATCTTTCGCTCGTCGAATTGATTCCTGCAGTCGCAAAGATTGCAGAGGAAAACCGGGGGAAGGTCCCCTTAGCCGTAGCGAGTGGGAGTTCCCGGGAAGTTGTGGAAAAGACTCTTCAGGTGCTTGGGATTTCTGATTGGTTTGATGAGGTAGTTTCCAGTAATGAAGTGCCCAACGGAAAGCCGGCTCCGGATGTCTTTTTGGAAGCTGCTTCACGGATTGGAATTGCCCCTGAAGACTGTGTTGTGTTTGAAGATGCTCGTTCTGGAATCATCGCGGCGCGTGCAGCCGGGATGGAAGTCGTGGCAGTCCCGACGCATCTACACCTCGACTGAGCATTGGCTCGCTTTCTATGAGTCATCTTGAGCTGACCCGTGATCTCCTGATGGATGTGGGTGGGCACGTCGAGATGAAAAAGGCTCGCTCGATTCACCGCCAAGGCGGCGTTAGGTCGGCTGAGTATCAGAACGGAGTTCTTTCCGGTGAGACGCGGGTTGGGGGGAAGATGAAGAAGGTGAGGATGGAATTGATCTCTAAAACTCACATGGAAAATCACTGCACCTGCATGATGGTGCGTCGTGATGGGCGAGTTTGCGCACATATCATGGCGATTGGTTTGGAGGTGATTGATCCTCAGCAAGCCACTGCCAAGGTGGAGGTGCCGGACGCTCTGCTTGAGGATCGCTGGCCGAAATTGTCGGACGAAGGAAAGTCAATTTCTCTTCAGGTTATGCTACCTCTAAAGGTAGAGGCTTCCTGGGAGCGTGGCCAGCTGATGACGGGGTTTGGTGCACTACTGGATGGCGAGGAGATTTTGCTGAGCTCCCTGCCGGAAGGACCGTTTCAAATCTCGGGTCATGATGAAGAGCTCTGGCGGGTTCTTCGGGAGTTGTTTCCAGTTGAAGCACCAGGAATTATCAATTTAGATCAAGGTGATTTTGGACAGCTTCTTGAGGGCGTGATCGGTCACCCTCGTGTCTTCTTCGGGAAGAAATCATTAGCATCAATTCAAGCCAAGGGTTTGCGGCCACAGTTGCGCTTGAAGGGTGAGCGGATTGTGGCGAAGGGCGGGAATCTTGGCTTGTGGCAACTATCCGATTGTGAATTTCAAGCAGTGGCTCCGGGCTTGCCGATGCGCTTTTGTCCTGTGCTCATGCAAGGGATGCGCGTCAGTGCGGCCGAAGCTCGCTACGCGCTGGCGGAGCTAGAGCAATGGTTCGAGATTCCTGATGGTTTATGGGAAAACTTGCCCGAAGAAGGTGTGCCTGATGTCACGATCGTTCTCGAAGGTTCGTTGCGGCATCTGGAGGCCCGTCTGGAATTTCGCTACAAGGGCAAAAAAGCCTCGTGTCAAGAGGGTGAGCCACAATTGGTCGGTGATGTCTTCACCAGCCTTTCCAAGGAAAAGGCTGTTATCGATTTCTTCTTGGCGTGGGGGTTTGAGGGGCCGGCGAAAGGTGGTCGAATGGCCCTGCGTGATCGCGAAGAAATTTTAAAGTTTCATGCCTTTTCTGAAATGCCCACACAATGGGTAGTGGAGAAAGGCGAGCGTTTTCAAGCGGCTGCCAAGCAAGTGGTTGCGGTTCGACCCGAATGGAAATGGCAGGATAGCGGTCGCGACTGGTTTTCGTTACAGACGAAATATCAAGTTGGCGGCGAGGAGCTTCCTTCGGACCAAGTGCAACGGATGCTTCGCATGGGCAGTGCCGAGCATGCTTTTGGAAAAGGTAAGATCGCGGTCATTGACTCCGAATTTATCGAGGAGGTGAACGAGACATTGACCGATTCCGAAGCGCTCCAAAATTCTCCCGGCGTCTTTGAGATTAATGCTCAGCAAGCGGCTTTTCTTAAAGCGAGTGCGCGAGAGTTCGGGATGGTGGTTGAAGTGGATCCGGAAGTCGATCTCGATCTTCCTGATTATCTTCGACCTTATCAGAAAATCGGCGTTCAGTGGATGCATCGGCTCAGTGAGCTTGAGATGGGTGGCATCCTCGCCGATGATATGGGGCTTGGTAAAACCCTCCAGACGCTGACTTTCATTGCGAAGAAAGGTGGTCCGGCTTTAGTGGTGTGTCCTTCTTCGCTCGTATCGAACTGGGCAGCAGAGTGCGCGAAGTGGGTACCAGAATTAAAAGTCGCTCTCCATGTGGGTGGAAAGCGCGGCGAGATTCCGGAAGCTGACGTCGTGATTACGAGCTACGCCATTCTCCGAATCGATAATGATGAATTCCAATCTCGCGAATACAAAATCGCGATTCTTGATGAAGCCCAGCAAATCAAGAATCCAGACGCGCAGATTTCTAAAGCGGCTCATCGTTTAAATGCGGAGCACCGTTTTGCTCTTTCGGGAACGCCGGTTGAGAACTCCTTGCAGGACTTCTGGTCCATCATGGAGTTTGCGCTTCCCGGGTATCTGGGGCCACGGAAACCATTCCTCGAACGTTTCGAGAAACCGTTAAGGAAAGGGGGGGACCCAGTCTTGGCTCGTCGACTTTTCCGAAAGCTAAGGCCGGTTGTGCTTCGTCGTTTAAAAAAGGATGTCGCGAAGGATCTGCCGGATCGGATTGAGCAGGTTCGATACTGCGACCTTGCGCCGAAGCAACAGACGATCTACAGCCAACTCTTGTATGAAAGTCGTTTGCAGGTTGAGGCTGCCGATGATGGGCGTAAGAGGATGGTTGCGCTGACGGCCTTGCTACGACTTCGTCAGGCTTGCTGTGATTTGCGACTTCTTCCCGGGCTCAAGGTTGAGGATAAGGATGCTGGGGTGAAACTTGATGATCTCGAAGAGCTTCTTTCTGAAGCGATTGCTGGAGGGCATCGGGTTTTGGTCTTCAGTCAATTTGTGCAACTCCTTCAAGGGGTCGTGCCAATCCTCCTTGGTAACCAGTGGGATTATTGTTACCTTGATGGCTCTACCAAAAAGCGTGGCGATGTGATCGAACGATTCCAGGAAGGGGTGGTTCCGGTCTTTTTGATTTCGCTAAAAGCGGGTGGAGTTGGTTTGAATCTTACCTCCGCCGATACTGTGATCCACCTCGATCCATGGTGGAATCCTGCGGTCGAAGCACAAGCCACTGATCGTGCCCACCGGATTGGACAAAAAAATGTTGTGACTAGCTACAAATTGATTACGCGAAATACCGTCGAGGAAAAAATCCTAGCTCTCCAAGAAGAAAAGAAAAAGATGATGGAGGCTGTTTTAGATGGCGGAGGGGAGCTTGTTCCAGGGCTTGAGGAAGAAGAGCTCTTGGATCTTTTCTCCTAGACTTTAAAGCTATGTTTTTTCGATGGTCTCTCTGGAAATGCCACGAAGGGCTAAGACGCGGACAATTGCTTCCTCGATAAGGTTGGCTGGGCAGGAGGCTCCGGCAGTGATGCCAATCGTGGCTTCTTCGTCATCGAAGCCTGCGAGGACGTTTGGCGTAGGTGTTTCTTGTCCTTTTTCAATATCGAAATGAATTACGGTCTCGAGTGATTCCAAGCAGGAGGCTTCCCTGATGAAATAAGTGGGAAGGTTTTCGTTGCCAATTTCCACAAGGTGCGTGGTGTTGGAGCTGTTGTATCCGCCGACGACGAGAAGAAGGTCCATGGGTTTATTGAGCATATCGAAAAGGGCATCTTGCCGTTCCTGGGTGGCTCCACAAATCGTGTCGAACATCTGAAAGTTTTCAGCGTTTCCATCGCGATCGGTAATAGCTTGGCGAATCCGGCGTTGAATCTCTTCAGTCTCGCTTTTTAGCATCGTAGTTTGATTTGCAACCCCAATTTCTTTGAGGTGAACGGTCGGATCAAAATCTTCTGAAACCGCTTTATCAAATTTCGCGAGAAACTCTGATGAATCACCTCCATCTCGGATGAAATTACAAACGTATTCGGTTTCCTCGAGTGTCAGAACGATAAGGTAGTGTCCTTTGCCGTCATTGCCGGTCGCACGGGAAGCCGTTGCGCGGGTTTCCTCGTGACCACGTTTGCCGTGGATGAATGAGGTTACGCCAGTTTTCGCGTATGTCCTAACCCGCCGCCAGACCTTCATGACATCACCGCAAGTTGTATCGATAATGTGACAACCCTGTTGTTCGATTTTTTCGGTGAATGAGGTCGGGGCCCCAAAAGCAGGAACGATCACGACATCTCCTTCGGTCAGGTCATCGTATTCCTTAGTGAGCTCTTTCCACGGAAGAGAGACAATATTCATATCCTCGAGTTGTCGATTCACTTCAGGATTATGAATAATTTCTCCGATCAAAAAAATACGCTGATCTGGGAAAACTCGCCGAGAGGCGTAAGCTAGATCGATCGCCCGTTCCACCCCGTAGCAAAACCCAAATTGTTCAGCGAGTCGGATCGTTGTTTTACCAATCGTCAGCGAGCCGCCTCTTTCTCGGAGTTTTTCGACGATGGGAGAGTGGTAGTGTTTTTCAACTTCCTCCTGAACGAGAGTCATGACGTCAGGGCGACGCACGTTGACTCTTTTCTTTTTCATGGGCTTAGCTGCTTCACTCATAATGGGGATTTACTCCGATTCTGTTCGAGCGCCAAATGTTTATTGATCGTCGGAAGGGTAAAAACAGAAGGAACATAAGAAGAATGGCAAGGAGTTGAAGCCAAAAGAGGTAAGTGGGCCAATCTCCGAGGTGGTCAAGGAGTGTCTCGGTTTTCGGCTTTCGGGCTAGGAATCCAAAGTTGGTTCCTAGGATCCAATTCATAGTCAAGGCTGCGAAGAAATAGATTTGATTCCAGAAAAATATGCGAAGGATGACTCCATCCCGAGGTTTCCATTTCATCGCGAGTGGAAGGTAGAGTGCGACGATGACAATTGCGCCATGTTGAATGAAAAAGCTCCAAAAGAAAGGGTGAGGGAAATCCAGGGTCAAATTAGGAGTGATTAAGGCCTGCATTGTTCCGGCTAACCCCCAGCAATAGGTCAGCTCACAAAGAAGTGGATTTCTAGTCAAAATCCCAAAGCCCGCAGTCACTGCTGCGATGTCGCAAAGATGAAATGGAATAAATCTTTCGATAGCCGGTTCAAAATCCACTCCGATGAGTGCTAGCTGGTTGATGGGGAAGACAGAGAGGCAAATAAAAGCAAGCATTGCCCGCGGCCAGACAAGGCCTCGCTTTCCCTCCCGAATACAAATTTTAGCAATTATCGCAATCACGAGGAGCGTGAGTAAATGAATCGTTCCGAAAAGCGGCATAATTGAAACCTATCTGATTTTTTTCGTGGTGGACAGGGCATTGACCGAAGGCCCTCTTTCCCTTAAGAGCTGAAGTATGTCCAAGCCGACCATTATTTACACCAAAACCGATGAGGCTCCATTTTTAGCGACTCAGTCCCTTTTGCCTATAATCAAGGCCTTTACCAAGTCTTCGGGGATTAGAATTGAGACCCGCGACATTTCTTTGGCTGGGCGGATTATCGCAGTTTTCTCAGATCGACTTCCGGAAGATCAGCGTATCGGAGATCACTTAGCCGAGCTTGGCGAATTGGCGAAAACTCCTGAGGCAAATATCATTAAGCTTCCTAACATCAGCGCATCGGTTCCTCAGTTGGTGGCCACCATTTCCGAGCTGCAAGCGAGAGGGGTCGCTTTGCCGGATTATCCCGAAAATCCGGCCAACGTTGACGAGAAGGAGATCAAAAGCCGTTACGATAAGGTGAAGGGGAGTGCTGTGAATCCAGTTCTTCGCGAGGGCAATTCTGATCGTCGCGCACCAAAGGCTGTTAAGGAGTATGCCAAAGCCAACCCGCACTCGATGGGAGCATGGAGCGCTGATTCAAAAACCCGTGTCGCGACCATGTCCGAGGGTGATTTTGCTTCGAACGAAAAATCGGTCACAGTCGATATTGCGACTTCGGTCAAGATCGAGCACACCGCCGCTGATGGGGCTGTGACTGTTCTTAAAGAAGGAGTTGCCCTGCAGGCCGGGGAAATCATCGACTCTACCTTTATGAGCAAGGCGGCTCTAGTCAGTTTCCTTGCTGAGCAAAAAGCTGCAGCGGAAAACGAGGGAGTGCTGTTTTCTCTTCATATGAAGGCCACCATGATGAAGATTTCCGACCCGATTATTTTCGGTCACGCGGTTGAAGTTTATTTCAAGGATTTCCTCGAAAAACATGCCGAGGTTCTCGGAGGACTTGGAATCGATTTTAAAAACGGTTTTGGAGACCTAGTCGCGAAAATCGAGAATCTCCCGGCTGATCAAAAAGCAGCCATTGAAGCCGATATTGTCGCCGCCATCGCAGCAGGCCCTGATCTCGCTATGGTCGATTCCGACCGAGGTATCACTAATCTTCATGTGCCAAGCGACGTGATTATCGATGCCTCCATGCCAGCTATGATCCGAAATTCCGGTCAAATGTGGGATAAGGATGGCAAGGTTCAGGACACCATCGCGGTGATTCCCGATAGTTCCTATGCAGGGGTTTATCAGACGACCATCGACTTTTGTAAAAAGAACGGGGCCTTTGATCCGACCACTATGGGAACAGTTCCAAATGTGGGCTTAATGGCGCAGAAGGCCGAAGAATATGGCTCGCACGATAAGACTTTCGAAGTTCCATCCGCTGGAACCGTTCGGGTGATCGACTCGGATGGTGAAACTCTCATGGAGCATGAAGTGGGCGAGGGCGACATTTGGCGTGCTTGCCAAACTAAAGATGCTCCGATTCAGGATTGGGTGAAGCTTGCGGTGAATCGTGCGCGCGCCACTGGATCTCCGGCGATTTTCTGGCTTGATGAAGACCGGGCGCATGATGCCCAGCTCATCGAAAAAGTTGGTGCCTATCTCGGCGATCACGACATCGAGGGTCTGGATCTTCGAATTCTCAGCCCGGTGGAAGCTTCCGAGGTTTCTCTTGAGCGACTGAAAGCTGGCGAGGAAACAATTTCGGTCACTGGGAACGTCCTGCGTGATTACCTCACTGACTTGTTTCCAATTCTCGAAGTGGGCACGAGTGCCAAGATGCTTTCGATTGTTCCGCTGATGAATGGTGGCGGGCTTTTCGAGACCGGAGCAGGGGGATCGGCTCCAAAGCACGTGCAGCAGTTCGTGCAGGAGAATCACTTGCGTTGGGATTCCCTAGGAGAGTTCCTAGCCCTCGCAGTCTCACTCGAGCACATTGGTTCGGAGGAGGCCAAGATCCTTGGTGCGACTTTGGACGATGCAACGACAAAAGTGCTGCTTGAGAATAAGAGCCCTCAGCGTAAATGCGGCCAGCTTGATAATCGTGGCAGCCACTTTTATCTCGCTCTTTATTGGGCAAAGGCACTCGCAGAGCAGAGGAGTTCGCCATCACTCGCCGAACAGTTCACAACGCTTTCGGAAGCTCTCGCATCTCAAGAAGAGGTAATCGTTTCTGAATTGAATAGGGTGCAAGGGCAAGAGGTTGATATTGGAGGTTATTACTCACCAGATCCAGAGAAGTTGGTAGAAGCAATGCGACCTAGTGCAGCTTTTAATGCTATAATCGACGGTCTCCAGTAAAATTCTTCTTTGCCAATTGATGAAAGACGAGCTGGCTACTTTCCTGAAGGGATTCGCGATGGGAGCGGCTAATGTGGTGCCGGGCGTGTCTGGGGGGACGATTGCGCTCATCACCGGGATTTACGAGCGTCTTATTGATGCCTTAAAGTCTTTCGATGCCGAGGCACTAAAGCTTGGAATTGAATTTAAGTTTGGTGCGCTTTGGAGGAAAATCGACGGTCTTTTTCTGACATCCCTCATTTTGGGTGTGTTTTTAAGCATCGTGACTTTGGCTCAAGTTTTAGAATATCAATTTAAAAATCACCCTCAGTTGATCTGGTCGGTCTTTTTTGGGTTGATTGCTGCTTCCATTCCGTCTGTAGGGAAACAGGTTAAGCGTTGGGGGCCCGATGTTATAAGTGTCTTTTTCATTGGGGCGGCGATCGCCGTTTCCATGGCGTTCCTTACTCCAGCTTCCGAAAATAGAGATTTCGTTTATCTCATGGTTTGTGGAGTAGCTGCGATGTGTAGCATGATTATCCCAGGCCTCAGTGGTTCTTTTGTTCTTCTTTTGATGGGTAATTATCGATTGGTGCTCAATTCGGTAAATGCTTTGAGTTCCGGGGATTTAAGTGTGGTGGTTTCGGTCGTTCTCCCAGTAGGTATTGGTGCGGTGGTTGGATTGTTGGCTCTCTCACGATCCTTAAGTTGGTTATTCCGGAAACATCATGATAAAGCGATCGGAACAATTACCGGATTTGTTGCCGGATCTCTCGTTATCATTTGGCCCTGGAAAGATGAGATTCTTGAAACTATTGAGAAAAAGGAGGGCCCTGACGATAAGATCGTTGGTTTTGAGAATTGGCACTTTCCGGATCTTGCAACTACTGAGGCATGGTTTCAACTAGGAGCGGTTGTGTTGGGGGTAGGTTTGATTTTGGTGACTGAAATTTTAGCACGTAAAACTAGTAAATGATGAGTGCCGCAATCGGAATTATCGGCGGGAGTGGGGTCTCTGGTTTTGACGGGCTTGAAGATGTTGAGGAGCGTCGGGTTGAAACACCTTTTGGTGAGCCCTCAGATGTGTTGGTAGGTGGGATATTTAAGGGTAGAAAAGTTTGGTTCCTGTCCCGCCACGGAAAAAATCATACTATTCTGCCGACCGAGGTGAATCATCGGGCCAACTTTTGGGCGCTTCGTTCAGTCGGGGTGCGCTGGGTGATTTGTGCAACTGCGGTTGGGAGTTTGAAGGAGGCGTATTCGCCTCGCTCAGTGGTTCTCCCAGATCAATATTTTGATCGAACTAGCCAGCGGGCAAATAATACATTTTTTGGTGAGGGGATAGTCGCTCATATTGGCTTTGCGGAGCCCATTAGTCCTAGGTTACGTTCGATTTTGGCAAAGGCTGGGTGCGCGGAGGGCGCTGATCTCCACGATGGTGGAACTTATGTTTGTATGGATGGACCTGCCTTTTCTACCAAATCGGAATCTTTCTACTACAGGAATCTCGGCTTTGATATTATTGGGATGACTAATCTTCCAGAGGCGAAGCTCGCGCGGGAGGCTGAGATTGCTTTGGCCACTCTAGGAATGGTGACAGATTATGATTGCTGGAGGGAAGGCGAGGAAAGCGTCGAAGCAAGTTCGGTGGTGGAGCATCTTGCGGCTAACGCCAAAATGAGTGCGCGAATTATCAAACGTGCAATTTGCGAAATTCCGACAGAGCCGGATTGGCCTGAGCATAAGTCGCTCGACGCCGCCATTTTCACGCCGAAGAGTTCTTGGCCAGTGGAAACGGTGCATAAGCTCGCGCCAATCCTTGATGGGCGCTGATCAGTTAAAATGACCCAAGAGAGTGGAGAGCTTGAAAGCTCCATCCGTCTTTAAGGGAGATTGGAATCCCAATCTTGAGTCGAGTTTTCGGCGTTGAAATACGCAATAGGAATGTTGTCTGCGCTCCGCTTAAAGAGTGACTCCGGTAGCGTAGATCACTCCTTCAGTCTTACGGATTGTTGACATGACAGATGCTTCAAGTGGCGTATCTAGCTCGATGACGGTGAGGGCGGTTCCCTCCGAGCTGTTGCGACCCAAAGAAAGATTGGCTATATTGGCCTTCGCATTACCCAGTTCGGTGCCGATTAAACCAACCATACCAGGACGATCGTCATTTTTGACTATAAGAAAGTGTCCCTTGATGTTGATGTCGACATATAGCTTGTCGATTTCAACGATGCGGGGGGATTTTCCAATCACCGTGCCTGAGACGCGATAACTAACGTCTCCCTTCTTAAGTTCAGCAACTACAAGCTCGCTGTATTCAGTCGCGGCGTTGATCGTCGATTCAATAGTTTCGAGCCCCATTTCTTTGGCTATGGCGGGAGAATTGACGATGTTAACCTGTCCATCATTTCGGGCGGCCTCCAAAAATCTTGTGAGGACGCTGCGTGAAATGAGAGCGGTGTCTTTGTCGGAAATGGGACCGTGATAAGAGATCCGGAGGGAGTCAGGGTTATCCGGGCCAATCTTAGCAAGAAGTTTGCCAAGACCGCTCGCGATGTCGATATAGCAACCTAATTCATTGAGTGCGCTGGCATCCATTGAAGGCATGTTGATTGCATTGCGAATTTCACCCGTTGCGCAAAAGTCTCGGATTTGTTCGGCAACCTGGATGCCAACATTTTCCTGAGCTTCGTTAGTCGACGCTCCAAGGTGGGGAGTGAAGCTGATATGCTTTTCGAGAGTAAAAAGAGGATGTTCGGAGGAAGGTGGTTCCTCTTCAAAAACATCAAGTCCGCAGCCTGCGATGTGGCCGGTGTCGATGGCTGCTTTGAGAGCGACTTCATCAATGAGACCACCGCGGGCACAATTGATAACGAGGGCTCCTTGATTCATCAGTGAAAGACGTTCGGCATTAAGAATATGTCGGGTTTCTTCAGTCATTGGAACGTGGAGCGTAACGACATCGGCACCGGTAAGGGCTTCGTCAGGAGTGCTTGCGAGTGAAACCTTCATTTCGTCAGCACGCGATTGGGTTAGAAAAGGATCAAAGGCAACGACCTTCATATTAAAAGCCTGAGCGCGTTTTGTGAATTCGGAGCCGATTCGGCCCATGCCAATCACAGCGAGTGTTTTGCCGTTTAATTCAATTCCTTGAAAAGCTTTGCGGGCTGATTTGAAATTTCCATCTACTACGCCGGCGTGGCCCAGCGCGATATTCCGAGCGGTTGCACACATCAAGGTAAAAGCGTGTTCAGCAGTTGAAATAGTGTTGCCGGTGGGAGTGTTCATTACGATGACTCCATGAGAGTTAGCAGCATCGCGATTTATGTTATCGACGCCTACTCCGGCGCGACCCACAGCTTTCAACTTGGTGGCTGCGGCGAAGACCTCGGGGGTGACTTTGGTCTGGGAGCGAACGATCAGTGCATCGTATTCACCGATAATGGAAAGGAGCTCTTCAGGAGCCAGTCCGACTTTGAAGTCGGCAGTGATATCGGGATGGGCATTGAGAAGTTCAACACCTTTTTCGGAAATGGGGTCGGAAACCAGAACTCGGCTTGGCATAACGAGCACTGCGGTAGCGTAAGAACTCTCTAAGAGCAAGAGCCAGCAAACGAAAATTTCTTGAAGTCGCAGAAAGAGCCTCCTTACGGAGGAAATTGGCGAAAGGCTGGCTCATTGAGTCGATCAGGCTTGAAGTTTTAAGTGCGGAAAGGAAGAGTCTCAACCAACATGTGTGACAAACCAAATATGCGGGAGTTCTCCTCAAAGGTCCTTGATGGTCCCGATCGAGCGCCTAGCCGGGCGATGCTTTATCCGGTGGGTTTTGATAAGAATGATTTTAAGAAACCTAAAGTCGGAGTGGCCTCGACTTGGAGTCAGGTGACCCCTTGTAACTTTCATATCGATGGGCTCGCCACTGAATCAGCTAAAGGAATTGACGCAGCTGGAGGGAAGGCTGTCATTTTTAATACGATCACGATTTCAGACGGAATTTCGATGGGGACTGAGGGGATGAAATATTCGTTGGTGAGCCGAGAAGTTATCGCAGACTCTATTGAGACGGTGGTTGGCTGTGAAGGGATGGATGGCTACGTGGCGATTGGTGGTTGTGACAAAAACATGCCGGCTTGTATCATGGTGATGGCCCGAATGAACCGTCCTTCAGTTTTCGTTTATGGAGGCACTATTCTTCCCGGGTGTGCGACCCTAAAAGGGGAAGAAAAGGATCTTGATATTGTTTCGGTTTTTGAAGCGGTCGGGAAGCACGCTAGCGGTGAGTTTTCTGACCAGGAGCTCCAGAAAGTAGAGGAGGAGGCGATTCCTGGCCCAGGTTCTTGTGGTGGGATGTATACGGCCAACACTATGGCGAGCGCCATTGAAGCGCTTGGAATGAGCCTCCCAAATAGTTCAGCCCAGGCTGCCATTAGCAGGGATAAAAAGCGGGATTCATTTGATGCTGGAGCGGCTGTTCTTCATTTGCTGGAGAAAGGGATTAAGCCGCGGGATATTATGACGCGAAAAGCATTTGAAAATGCTATTACAGTTGTGATTACTCTGGGAGGTTCGACTAACGCAGTTCTCCACTTGTTGGCGATGGCTCATGCAGCTGACGTCGAACTTTCGATTGATGATTTTACCGAGATTGGGAAGAGAGTTCCAGTTCTGGCTGATCTCAAACCGAGTGGCAAATACGTGATGGCTGAAATGGTGAAGATAGGGGGGCTGATTCCTCTGATGAAATTACTGCTCAAGGAAGGTCTCCTCCATGGAAATTGCCTAACCGTAACCGGGAAGACGATGGCAGAAAATCTTGCTAATTCACCGCTGGAGTTCCCGGAGGGGCAAGATGTCGTTCGCTCCTTTGATAACCCTGTCAAGAAGGACAGTCATTTACGAATTCTTTACGGGAATCTTGCTCCAACTGGTTCGGTCGCGAAGATTTCAGGGAAGGAAGGGCTCTCTTTTACGGGGCGAGCCCGCGTTTTTGAGTCCGAGGAAGAAGGAATGAAGTCTATTCTTAGTGGAGGAATTGAGGCTGGAGATGTCATTGTGATTCGCCGTGAAGGTCCCAAAGGGGGGCCAGGTATGCGTGAGATGCTTGGGCCAACTGCTGCCGTTATGGGACGTGGTCTTGGAGATAAGGTTGCTCTTATTACGGATGGGCGGTTCTCAGGTGGTAGTCATGGATTCGTGGTCGGTCACATCACGCCAGAAGCTTTCGAGGGTGGTCCGATTGGGCTGCTTGAAGAGGGCGATACAATCACCATTAATGCGGAGAAGAATGAGATTTTCACCGATGCCGATCTTGATGCGCGTCGTTCGAAGTGGGTCCAGCCCCAGCCCCGTTACACCCGCGGAGTTTTGGCAAAATATGCCAAATTGGTTACGAGTGCGAGTGAAGGTGCGGTGACTGACAAATAAGGCCCAGCACTTTAAATAAAGAGAACTTCAATCTTCTTGGAGTGGAGGATCTCTCGTGTTTTTCGAGAAACTAGAGATTCTCGTGCTTAGTCAGAAATACTCTTACGGGCCCAATCGGCATTTCACCTCTCATCTCGATGGGGATCCTCCAATCATCATCAGAAAGCCAAATGCTTGCTGTTTTGGGGTCATCTTCATGTTGAAGGGACATGTCATCTTCGATTTTTTCGGCGCCTATATTCAGTTTGATGCATTTTCTTCCTAGATGGACTTCTCTACCAACGATCTTGATTTTGGTCAGATAGGAGGTCGTTACAGGGTGCAAGGCCATCACGATCTCTTCATTATCTTTGAGTGGAAGGCTGCGAATCTGCAGTAGTCCACTGAAAAGACCAAGAGAGTAGGGATATAAAAATTTTGAGGATTCAGTTTGAGTCTCATCATCTTCTGTTGTCTTTTTTGTGCCAGAGACACCTTTGGGATCGAAACGGTAGTTAAGGGCAGTCACTTTCGAGCCTTCCCTTTCAGTTCCCACGAACTTAGTGGGCCTTAGAGTTTTGGGATCTAGAAAGCTGAGATAGTGAAATTGATAGGGGAAGAGCGTTTTGGCCCACCCTAAGCTCCCGCCATGAGCGCGGACAAGGAAGTGGTCTGGATAGCGTGGCGCGTCTTCACCAAAGAGAATACTAAAGGTGCCCGCTTTTCCTTTTCCGTTAAAGCTGATCACATATTCAAGCTTGGTGGGTGAAATCTGCTTAAGAGGACCTTTTTGAGGGATATTAATTTCGTCGAACCAAGCCGGTTCGGCGGTGGCTGAAAGGCCAAGCACGAATGATAGAATTAGGGTTTTCATTGGCTGTTTACGGTCCGATTTGCCGTAGTTACATTCAAAATGCACATTGAAAGGTGAAATGACGAGGAAAAGACGTGACGATTGAGATGGGGAGATTACAACGATGGCAGCGCATGGGTAAAAAGGTCACTTACCAGGAAGCAGGGGTTGATACCAGAGCCGCCGCGGCTTTGGTCAACGAAATTAAGGCGGATGTCTCCCGCACTCAAAAGCAGCGTCAGCTTTATAACTCATTCGGTCTTTTTGCTGCGGCATTCGATCTGAGCGATTATAAAAATCCGGTCATTGTGACGGGATGTGATGGAGTTGGAACCAAGCTGGAAGTTCTTCTCGAATACGGGATGGAAGCTGAGGCTGGCAAAGACCTAATCGCAATGAGTGTAAACGATATCATTACGACCGGCGGAGATCCGCTTCTCTTTCTCGATTACATTGGGATTGAGAGACTTCATCCCGAACGCATCAAGCGATTGATTTCTGGGATGTGTGACTACCTAGAAGATTGTGGTTGTATTTTAGCTGGTGGCGAGACTGCTGAAATGCCGGGCTTAGTTCCTCCTGATGTTGTGGAGCTTTCGGGGTTCTGCGTTGGAGCGGTTGAAAAGGAAGATTTGATTCAACCCGAAACAATTCAAGAAGGTGATTTTCTGATTGGTTATGCTTCTGATGGTTTTCATGCCAATGGTTGGAGTCTTTGTCGTCGAATTCTTGCAGAGCATAGGTCTGATTTTAGTGACGAGGAAATTAAGGCAATGCTTGCTCCCACACGACTTTACCATGATGTGACAACTATTTTCAAAGGTGCTGGGCCACGCGCAAAAGCTTTCGCTCATATCACGGGTGGTGGGCTCCCTGAAAATCTTGAGCGTCTCTTTAGGGGAATGGGAGCTGATCTCACCATTCCGTTCTGGGAGAATGAGCCAGTTCAAAAACTGCTGACCCACACGGATCCAGAAGATCGTTTTAATGCTTTTAACATGGGAATAGGATGGGTGGCTATTGTGGGTCCTGAAAATGTTGATGAAGCCTGTGCTGCTGGACCGGGAGGCAGAGTCCTTGGTAAGGTGCGTTTGGGTGACGGAGTCACTGTTAAAGTTCAACCCTAGTCCCAAATTACTCATGAGTGACCGTCTCACCCACGAATGCGGCATTGCCGTGGTTCGCCTCAAGAAACCTTTGGCATATTATCAGGATAAGTATGGTTCCGCGCTTTGGGGTTTTAACAAACTCTTTCTTCTTATGGAGAAACAGCACAACCGTGGTCAAGATGGGGTTGGGATCGGTTGTGCGAAGATTGGTATGCCACCAGGGCAACCCTATATTTTTCGACGTCGCGATTCTAAAAAGGATTCTCTTGCGAAGCTTTTTCGGTCCGAGTTAAAGGACCTGAGTAAAAAGCATCGGAAGGGGCAAATTAACGAAAATGATCCCGAGGACCTTCGTCGGCGTTTTGACTTTGCTGGAGATGTTTACATGGGGCATCTCCGCTACGGAACCTCGGGGCAATTTGATGATGGCTCGTGTCATCCTTATTTGCGCCGAAGCAACTGGCCCACGCGCACCCTCATGGTGATGGGGAACTTCAATATGACCAACACAAATGAGCTGAACAAGCGCATGGAGGATCGTGGTCAGCATCCGGTTTATGGAACGGATACTCAAACGGTGTTGGAAGAGATTGGCTTCCATCTTGATGAAGCCCATACCGATATTTACCATGAGCTTCGTGATGAGGGGATTCCCGGGGATCACACTGCAGAAAAAATATCAGCTCGTCTTAATCTGGCTCATATTGTCGCTGAATCTGCAAAAGGGTGGGATGGTGGTTACTGCATCTCGGGAGTGGTTGGGAATGGCGATCTTTTCGTTATGCGTGATCCTCACGGAATACGCCCATGCTACTATTATGAGACAGATGAGGTCATTGCTTTTGCTAGTGAGCGAGTTCCGTTGATGACAGTCTTTGAAGCTGAGCAAGATCAGGTGACTGAGCTCGATCCGGGTATGGTGATGACAATCAAGAATAACGGAGATCATCAGTCGGAGCGTTTTGCGAATGAGATCAAACCGCAGCCCTGCTCTTTCGAGCGGATTTATTTTTCGCGTGGAAACGATCCAGAAATTTATCGTGAACGTAAGGCCATGGGATCCGCTCTGGTTCAGCAAGTTGTTGAGTCCATCGATCATGATTTTCAGAATTCCGTTTTCTCATTTGTGCCCAACACTGCGGAGACTGCTTATTATGGCTTGATGGATGGGTTACGACTTTATCGGCGTAAAATGGTTCGTAGCGATATGCTCAGTGCCTTGAAAGCTGGCGTGCTTGATGAGGAAAAGCTCGACGAGCTGATTATGCGAAATTGGCCAGTTGGCGAAAAAATTGCGCATAAAGATATCAAGTTACGGACCTTTATTTCGCAGGAAAGTGGCCGCAATCAATTGGTGTCGCACGTTTACGATATCACCTATGGAGTCGTGCCTGAAGGAGGGAAGTTAGTTGTCCTCGATGATTCTATTGTCCGTGGGACAACCTTAAAGCAATCAATTCTGAAGATTCTTGCCCGAACGAAACCAGGCAAGATTGTTATTTGTTCGACAGCACCACAGATCCGCTATCCTGATTGTTACGGTATTGATATGTCGGAGTTGGGAAAGTTTATCGCGTTTCAGGCAACGATTAACTTGATCAAGCGTTCTGGGGATTCTGCTCTCATTGAGGAGGTTTATCGAGACTGCAAAGCTGAGATGGAAAAACCCAGCGAAGACCGAATTAATGCAGTTCAAAAGCTTTATGCTGGATTTGAAAATGAGGAAATCTCTGCAGAAATCGCTCAAATCGTTTATCCAGAAGATATTGACTGGCACGGAGAGGTCGAGGTGATCTACCAGACTGTAGAGAACTTACACAAATCCATTAATGCGGCTGAATCCGGTGATTGGTATTTTACAGGGAACTATCCAACGACTGGCGGAGTCTCCGTTGCCAATCAGGCTTTTATGGATTGGCGGGAGGGTAAGAGCGGACGTAGTTACGACCTCGCTCTATAGGTGATGGCTTTATCTAAGAAAGTCCTTCTTAACGATGAGGGCGGTGGCAAAAGCCGCTATCCCTTCGCTGCGCCCAACGAATCCCATCGTTTCGTTAGTAGTCGCCTTGATTCCTATTTCAGCGGGAGTCAGTCCCAGCGACTTAGCGATATTTTGCTTCATGGCGGTAGCATGAGGTAGGACTCTCGGGGCCTCCGCAACAAGGGATGAATCGACATTCATTAATTTGTAGTCGTGCTCGTTGCATAACGATGCGCACTTTTCGAGAATGCGCAGCGAGCAGATGTCTTTGCAAGATTCGTCACCTGGAGGGAAATAGTAGCCAATATCAGGCAGGCCAAGCGCCCCAAGAATGGCATCAGCAATCGCATGACTGAGAACATCGGCGTCCGAATGACCGTCGAGCCCGTGCGTGTGCGGGATTTCAACGCCACCTAAAATCAAAGGGCGGCCTTCGGAAAATTGGTGGACATCATATCCAATACCTGAGCGGATCATAAGATTTCTTCGATAGGGATTTTTCCATTGGTGGCAACGATCGAGTAGACATCTGGATTGTTGTCATGAGGAACGAGGTCAACTTGCCCGCCGGTTGATTCGATCATCAGCTGACCAGCTGCAATGTCCCAAAGAGAAATGCGCGATTCTATGTAGGCATCAAGTCGCCCACAAGCGATGTAGGCCATTCCAAGAGCTGCTGATCCCATCATTCGCATCTTACGGGCTTTGAGAGATCCTTTCTTAAAGCGAGTGAGTCCAGTAGTGAGGGCTTCTTCATCCTTGCCGCAACCAACGAAGAGGATTGATTCTTCGAGTTTGTCACGATCACTGACTGTAACTGGGCTCCCGTTTAGATGAGGTGAGCTTCCTTTTTCGACGGTCCATAGCTCATTCACCATGGGGTCATAGATCACGCCTAGGACGAGTTTGCCAGCGACACGTTTGGCAATCGAAATACAGAAGTGGGGGATTCCGTAGAAAAAATTTACCGTGCCATCAATCGGGTCGACAATCCATTGGTGGGGTGAAGATTGGTCTCCGGCCAATCCTTCTTCCCCATAAATCGCGTGTTCGGGGTGTTGATCGAGAATGATTCCGGTAATCAATTCCTGTGACTCTTTATCGAGCGCGAGTTTCAAATCATGGTGAAGAGCTTCATCGACATGTTTGGGTTCGCTGAAATTGGCACGGAGGAGTTTGCCTGCTTCCTTGGCAGCGTGGACTGCAGTTTCAAGTTCGGTCACAAAAGGAGAATGACGAATTCAGATTAAGAAGCGATGATTTTGTCTTATGCCTCATCGATAGATCCTAAAAATAGCTGGTAACTTAAGATCCCAAAAGTGGAAGGTGTTCACTCGGCGAGCGATATAATGTATGACTAAATGCCTTCGATTATCTCGATAAGGTGTAATGCCAGATTCTCTTTGCTGTCTTGCGGCAAGGTTTCCGAATGGTCAGGGTAGACTAGGGTCACTTCGTTTTCTGAGGAATCGAAGCCTATGTCGCTGCGGGAGACGTCATTTGCAACGATAAGGTTACATCTCTTTTTGAGACACTTAGAACGGGCGTTTTCAAGGAGGTTCTCGGTTTCAGCTGCAAAGCCAACTAAGATGCCTTCGAAGTTCATGGCTTCACGGGCGGAACCCAAAATGTCTTTTGTTCGTTTGAGTGTGAGTGTCATTTCATCTTCCGCCTTTTTTAGTTTCTGCTCTGCGATTTTAGAGGGGGTGTAATCGGCGACAGCAGCAGTAAATATAGCTAAGTCATGTCTGCTAATTTGTGATGCCACTGCTTGATACATTTCGGCAGCATTCTCGATGGGTATGAAATCAACGCCCTCAGGGATTTCTAGGGAAGTTGGGCCCGAGATCAAAAGGACCGAATGTCCGCGTTTTGCCGCCGCGGCCGCGAGAGCATATCCCATTTTTCCGGAGGACCGGTTTGTAAGATACCGAACTGGATCGATGGACTCTATCGTTGGGCCGGCAGTGATGAGGACCTTCATGAGTGGTTATGAGACACCAAGTAATGAATAATTCCAAATCATTCGCCAAAAGAGCGGTATTTCCTTAATGAAATTTGATTGCCAATCAAGAAAAGGGGTGATTTCTTTCCGCCGTCGCGCGCGTGGCGGAATTGGTAGACGCGCATGATTCAGGTTCATGTGGGGGAAACCCCGTGGAGGTTCGATTCCTCTCGCGCGCACCATAATTTTTCTACCCGGAAACTGGGTTATCAACGTGATTGGCTTAACTGAGGGATCGACTAAATGGGAGCTTATTCTTGCCTCTGGTTCACCACGGCGGCGTGAGTTGCTCAGCGAAGCGGGTCTTTCATTTCAAATCATTTCTCCTGATGTTGAGGAATTGTCTGGCGATGGTTATTCTCCGAGAGATTTGGCTCTCACTAACGCTCGTCTCAAGTGCATGGCTGTTTCAGTTGCAAGACCTGAGTCGATGGTTATCGGCGCCGACACGGTAGTAACTCTTGATGGTGAGATTTATGGTAAGCCACTCGATTTGAAGGAAGCAGCCCAAAATCTGCGGATTTTTAGCGGTCGAATCCACGAGGTTCTCACAGGGGTGGTTCTTTCTTGCGGAGATCAGCGGGCTGAATTCGTGAGTAACTCTTTTGTGAAATTCAGAGAGCTTAATGAACTTGATATCGACGACTACCTGTCGAAGGTCCATGTTCTAGATAAAGCTGGCGGGTATGCGGCGCAGGAGCACCGCGAGCTCATTATCGAGAAGTTTGAGGGCGATTACCAAAATATCATCGGGCTTCCGGTTTCTTTGGTTCTCGACCAACTTCACAAGATGGGTTTCCCTATTCCTGCGTCGGAATGATGAGTGAGTCGCCTGTAAGATATCCGTTGATCTTGAATCCAAAAGCTAAGGGCGAGAAGGGGCGTCGGGCTTTAAAGTTCATTATGGCGAATGCAACCCGCTTCACGATTTATGCGACGAGGAGTCGGGAAGAGGCTATTGATTTGGCTCGTGAGTTTGTTCGAGAGGGTGAAGAGCTAGTGATTGCGGCAGGTGGAGATGGCACGTTGAACGCAGTTATTGAAGGCTTAGCGGGATCGCAAACTGCTCTCGGGGTTTTCCCAACAGGAACTATGAACGTCTTCGCTCGTGAAATGGGAATTCCTTACGATAAGCTCGAAAATGCCATGGAGGTGATTGATGGTGGACACAGTGAGGAAGTTGATCTCTTCGCAATGAATGGGGCGCCTTTTGTGCAGATGGCTGGAGTTGGTTTTGATGCTCAGGTCATTGAGGAAACAAGCTGGGAGAGTAAAAAGCGGCTTGGGCCATTTGCTTATCTTTTGGCGGCCTCAAAGGTCTTGCGTTCCAAGCCTCCTCAATTGACCGTTACTTGTTCCGACGGACGTGTCCTCGAGGGTGTGGCGATGTTGGTTGGAAATGGTTCTCTGTACGGCGGCCAGTTTCCGCTCTTTAAAAATGCTTCAAATACAGATAATTTGCTGGATGTAGTGGTTTTCAAAGAAGCTGGTTATCAGTTTGTAAAAGATTCATTGAAGGGATTGGTAAAGGGTGGGATTGATCTTCATTCGCACGGTGATTCGGTCGAATATGTTCAAGCGGCGGGTCTCAAGGTGACAAGTAAGGAAGATGTCCCTGTGGAGATCGATGGCGAGCTTTGGGGGCGTTCGACGATTATTGATTTTTCGCAAACTGGTAAAACTCTGAAAGTTTTCACACCAGTCGAACCAAAGGTGAAACTTCGCTATGCGCTATTAAAGATCCTTTCTCCGTGGCGAGACTAAGATTCTGTGATGTTAGGTTGTTTCTTTTTGGATTTATGTCGGCTTCTCCAGTGATCATCACGCCCGAATTGATTTGGCGCCACAACCTGTGTTGTCGCGGTCCGAAAATTCGCCGGTGAATGTTACTTCCATGTGATTGTGCAAGGCACCGTGAGACGTATAGAATCTAGCTAATCTTGGCCCTAAGAACAATTCACCATCGTTTAACCCATTCTGATTTGGAGGTTCTTTTGATTTGGCACTTGGATAGAACTTGAGCCCAAAGAAATCAAGGGAGTTGAGCGCGTGATTCTCGAAGATGGTATCGAGGAGTTTGTAGTTCGTTTAATGAACTTAATGTTTCAAAAATCTGATGTCTACGAGCGGTCGCTGAGCGCTGGTAGTCGTGTCCTGCCTCTGCTAGTTCTTTTGGTGTGCATTTTGGAAAACTATTATTTTTCTTTTTAATCTCTGTCTTTGGGCCGTGTTGCGCCGGTGAGTTAGACTCTTCCCAGACGGCGTGGTTTCAAAAATACAGCACACAGGAAAATGCTCCGAAACCTGGCGAAATGTTGCTGAATACCGAAAAAGAGCCAGAACTTGAAGATGGATTTGTCTCTCTGCTGAATGGTAAGGATCTATCCAATTGGGAGCGTAAAGGAGGGAGATCGTCCTTTGATTACAAGGATGGTATGATTGTCGGAACTTGTGTTCCCGGTGAGCCGACTACTTACCTATCTACCAAGCGAACTGATTACAGCGATTTTATTTTTACATGCGAGATGAGGTGGGAAGT
>DCQM01000121.1:34676-59316 GCA_002323895.1 Akkermansiaceae bacterium UBA1518 | reverse complement strand
CCCATGAGGTGAAGAATGGTGGCGTGGAGGTCGTAGCAGTAGGTGGTGCCTTCGGCAGTTTGGAACGCAAGGTCGTCGCTTTGACCGTAAGAAGTCCCGGCTTTGATGCCGGCTCCGGCCATCCAAGTGACGAAGGTTCCGCCGTTGTGGTCGCGTCCGCCGGATCCTTGGGCGAAGGGGGTGCGTCCGAATTCGGTGGTCCAGATGAGGAGGGTGTCTTCTAGGAGGCCGCGTTCTTTGAGATCCTGAAGGAGGGCTGCGATGGGTTTGTCAACAGCGGCGGCGATCGGAGCAAGTTCCTTGGTAATGCTGCCGTGGTTGTCCCAGTTGTTTTTGTTTCCTTGAGGGCCGCTCCAAACTTGCACGAATCGGGTGCCGCGTTCGCAGAGGCGTCGGGCGAGGAGGCAGCGTTGGCCGAAGTCTTTGGTGACTGCGTTGTCGGTCCCGTAGGCTTGATGGATGTGTTTTGGTTCGCTCGAGAGATCGAAGGCTTCGGGTGCTGAGAGTTGCATTTTGGCGGCGAGTTCGTAAGCGCGGATGCGGGACTCAAGGCGCGAATCTTGAGGGTGTTCGGCAGCGTGGGTTTGGTTGATCTTTTTGAGTAGGGAAAGCCCCTCTCGTTCGGACTCAGAAGTAGCGAAGGAGAAGGCTTTGTTTGCGAAGAGGTGGGGAACGGGGCTTTTGCTGTTAGATTTTATGACGGTGCCTTGGTGGATTGGCGGTAGGAAGCCTGAGGAGAAAGTGCCACGTTCGTTGTAGGGTAGGCCGCGGCCGTCGGGGAGCACGACAAAAGTGGGGAGGTTGTCGGTGAGGTTGCCAAGGGCGTAGGATGTCCAGGCGCCGAGGCAAGGAAATCCGGGTAAAAGGAATCCAGAGTTCATCATGTAGGCGGCTGGCCCGTGAACGTTTGTTTTTGTTCTCATGGCCATAAGAAAGGCCATGTCGTCAACGTGTTTCGCCTGATGGGGAAACACCGAGGAAACCCACTGACCGGACTGGCCGTGTTGCTTAAATTCGAAGGGGCTTTTGAGGATGCTGCCATTGTTCTTAGCGACGCCTTCGAGGGCTTGGTCGGTGGTGAATTTCTGGCCGTGACGTTTCGTGAGTTCGGACTTAAAGTCGAAGGTGTCCATGGGGCTGGCCCCGCCGTTCATGAAGAGTTGGATGACACGTTTTACTTTGGCTGGATGATGGAGTCCGCCATTTAGATCTGACGCAGATTTGCCGTGGGAGTTTTGTGCAAGCAGGTGAGAAAGCGCGACGCCTCCTAGGCCGCCGCCAGATTGCCAGAGAAAAGATCTTCGGTTCATTCGATGAAGAGAAATTCGTTACTGTTAATTAAGATGCGACAGAGAGCAGAAAGGCCGTGTTGTTTGGCGTAGGTTTTGAAAAGGGTTTGTTCTTTGGAGGTTGGTGGGCGAACCCAAAGGAGCTCGATGAGGCGGTGGATTTGGGAATCAAGATTAGGGTGTTCCTTTTTTGCGCGATCGGAGAGCCACTGGCTGGAGTGAAGGACGAAGTTGTTGTTAAAGAGAGCAAGAGATTGGAGTGATGAGACAGAGGAAGTTCGTTTTGGAGTGAGAAGGCCAAGGTCGGGGAAGTCGAGGGCTTCCATAAAGGGGTCGGGGATACCACGCCAGACGACTCGGTAAATACTGCGACGGGCGGCCTGAGCTGAGTTCCAGTCGAAGGCATCGTAGTCGAGCTTTTTGGACCCTTGGTGGCCTTCGCTTTTGACAAACTGTTCGATTCCGGGACCGCCCATCGTGAATTCTAGTTTCCCGGAAAGGTGAAGGAGGGAATCACGAAAAGCGCCTGCGTCGAGGCGTTGGCGTTTCATGTGAGAGAGAAGCCGGTTAGTCGAGTCTACGTTGTGCGCGGAACTAAGGCTGGATTGTTGCCAGGTTTTGGAGGTGAGAATGAGCTTGTGAAGCGCTTTGAGTGATCCTTTAGCTTCATCACGGAACCAAATGGCGAGCCAATCAAGAAGTTCGGGGTGGGAGGGGATAGATCCCATACGGCCTAAGTCGTTGGGGGTGTTGGCGAGACCTTGCCCAAAGTGGTAGTGCCAGACTCGATTGACGATAGAGCGCCAAGTAAGGGGATTCTCGGGATGCGCAATCCAATCGGCGAGAGCAGCGCGACGGGCTGGTTCGTGATTGGGGTCTTCAAGTAGGAATCGACTTGGAAGATGATTGAGGGAAGTGAGTGCTCCGGGGTCAACTTGGTGCAGTGGTTTATTGATGTTACCCCGGCGGAGTAGGTGAACGGGTTTGGGGGGGTAGGAGTCCCTCTTTTTGGCGTGGGACCAGAAATTTGCGACCCCATAGACGGTTTGTTTGGGGGGGAGTTTGGCGAGAGATTTTTCGGCGTGATCTTTAAGGGCGATGGCAGCGAGGGCGAGAGTTTCGTTTTCGTTATGTTGCGCGGCGGATTTGGCGAGGCCGCTGGAGACAAGGGGAGGAAAAGCGCGGGCATTAGCGCCGGCTGCATCGGTGGCGAAGAGTTTGAAGCGTCCAATAAGGTGAACCGGCGGAAGGTGTTTGAGGGTGATGGTCAGCTCCCCTCCAAATGGCGCATTAATGGGTTGGGCGAATTCGAAAACGATGTGGTGTGATTTGTTGACTTCGGGATAGATGGCCCACGCGGTTTTTGGGTCGCTATCGATCGCGTGCTCCGAGGTCCAGTCATCTTGATTGAAGTCGGCGGTCGCACGAGAGATTTTAACGGAGGATGCTTGCTGAGCATTTTTCGGAAGCCATTGGAGGTCGATTTCTGCGAGGTGAAGATTTCCGTTTTCGGCTCTACCGGGCCCCCCTTTTGGGAGGCGGTCATCTCGAAGGACATCGATCCGGAGTCCCGTGATGCGCTTGATATCGATGGGCGTGGTGATGGTATAGCTTTCTGGTCCGGTAGGAGCCCCCTCAGTAAAGAGGGAAAGGTCTTTCTGTTTTGTAAACCTTGTTTGACCAGAAGCGATAAAGGTCTCGGGGTTGAGAGGCTTCCATTCGAGAGGAGTTTTTTGATGATTGGAGATCCAGGTTTTGACGATCTTGTGGTATCGTTTTTGCAATAGAATATCCCCATTCTTTGTCGAAGCTGCAGAAAGAAGCTGATTCATTTCATTACGCTCTGCCTTCACTTTTGGAGAAGCGTCAAATTCAATGTCACCTTTTCCGACCCCAGAGAAGACGGCTTGAAGAGCGAAGTAATCTTCTTGGCTGACCGGATCAAACTTGTGGTTATGGCAGCGGGCGCAATTCGCGGTGGTGCTCGTGAATGCGGCCATAGTTTGGGTCACGATGTCATCGCGGTCTAGGTAGTCAAAAGTGTGTTTGGCAGTTTCGGCTCGGCTGAGTTCGAGCGGGCCGGCTGCGATGAAACCAAGGCCGGCGATGAGTTGTGGTTCACCGGGGAAGAAGACGTCGGGTGCAAGTTGCTCGCGGATAAAGTTATCCCAAGAAACATCGGCATTGAGACGATCGATCACGTAATCCCGAAATCGCCAGGCGTGAGGGCGCTTACCGTCGTGTTCACAACCGTGTGAGTCGGCAAAGTGGATCGTATCGAGCCAATGGCGGGCCCAGCGTTCTCCATACCGGGGGGAGGCGAGGAGATAGTCTACGAGATCTTGAATGGCTCGGGGGTCTTTGTTTTTGGTGAAGGGAACAATTTCTTCGGGAGTGGGGAGGTAGCCGTGGAGATCAACGAAGAGTCGGCGTGCAAGAGTGGTTAGGTCGGCGGGAGGAGAAAAGTTGAGATTTTGTTGGATGAGCTTTTCCTGGATGAAGGCGTCGATGGGATGCCCTGGGGCAGGGATTTTTGGGGTGGTGAGTTTTTTGAGAGACCACCATTTAGTATCGATGGATTTTGCTAGGGAATCGGCACGTGGGTCGAGAGCGCCACGTTTGACCCATTCTACTAAGATGTTAATTTCATTGTCAGGCAGCTTCTTTTTGGGAGGCATTTCGTAGTCGGAGTCCTCGCGTCGGATGGCGGTAATCAAGAGTGATTTTTCGGGTTTCCCTGGGATGATGGTGGGGCCGCTGTCTCCCCCTTGAGCCCACCCGCTTTTGGAGTCGAGGGTGAGGCCACCCTTCATCTTTTTTGCCTCGTGCGAGTGGCACTCGTAGCAATTTTTTTTGAGGATGGGGAGGACTTGGGAGCTGAAGAAGTCATCGGCCTGAGCACAGAGGCTGAGGAAGGAAAAGATGATGATTCTAAATGGCATGTTATTGGCAGTGGGATGGTCTGATGCCGGACAAGAGAGGGCATCAGATTATCAATATCAACCGCCTAAGGAAACGTAGTGAAATCTTAAAGTTTTTCACCGATGACGTGCTCGATTTGAAAAAGAACTACTTTGTGGGGGCGAGACGGAGGAAATCTAGCCCGAACATATAGCGTTTAACAGAGTCCGGATGGGCGCCTATTGCTTTAATGATAAGGATGTTTTTTCCTTTCTTAAAAGAGGTTTCTCCCAGCTTGATTTGGCCGGTGTGGGAGACTCCTTTCGCTTTGGCTTGGAAATAGTCACGGGGTCCTCCAAGGTTTTTACCATTGAGAGTGAGGGAGTGTATGCCGTAGTCGATAGCTTTGGTCGCTGCAAGATAGAGACTGAAGTCGCCTTCCCTTGGAACGGACAATTCGATGGTAAGTGAAGCATCTTGTTTTTCAGCGAGCCACCAGAGCTGCGAGTTGCCACTCCAGATCCCGTTGCCAAAGGATTCCATTCCTTGAGTTTGGGTTGTGCCGTCTGCTTTGAGAATTCTCATGTTCTCGCCTTCGATGATGAGGCCAGGACCAAGATCTTTTTTGGGAGACGGTGTAAGCTTCGGTCCCACGGGAAGTGGGGCTCCAGAGAATTGATTCCATTTGATGAGTTCACCTTCGCCAGCCCGATCGAGGAGGATTTGGAGTCCTTCGATCGTCCAGCCGGGGTTTCCGTTGAGGTTTTCCAGCATCTCGCTCGCGCTTGGTCTGGTGGAAGAGATTCCTTTTTCAGGGACTTCGGCACCGGTTGTCCAGTAGACTCCATTGAGGATAAGTTTGCGGAGTTCGTCGCGACCCCAGTTCCAATGGGTGTGGCCGCCAGTGAAGCCGAAGGTTCGTCCACCTGCTGGTCGTTCGAAGCCCCAGGCACAATATTGCTCCTCGCCTTTCTTTACCGCATCAACTGCTGAATCGGAGCCACTGTCCATTGCTCGACCTGGATGAATAATGCCGGGTAGTGGAAGGGCGCCGTGAAGTGGGGTGACGTGATCGTGTTCGGGGTCGGTGCACCGGAGGTGGAAGTAGCATTCATCGTGAATGACGAAGGGTGGCACGCCGCGAGTGACGGGATGCTTGGGCAATTTTTCGAATGAGGCATCCCAGAATCGGCTGACGGAATGCCATGGTTCAAAGTCGGCTCCAACGAGGTTACGCCATTGCCGTCGAACAGGATCGGCGGAGTGGTCAATCGTTTTGTTTCCGGCGTCGGGCGAGCCGAGTCCAGTGGCCCAGTGAATGACGGTGAGACCACCTCCCTGGTCCATGAACTTTTTGAGAGAAGCCAATTTCCCGTTGGCAGGGTGGGCCCCCCAACCATCTGAATAAATGACGAGGGCATCTTGTTTGAGGAGAAGGGTGTCGTCGGGCCACTCACGGATGACGTTGACTTCAACGGGTAGAGCTGAGTTGCGCATTCCCGTGGCGAGAATGTTGGTGCCGCCGAAGTGTTGGTGCGATCCCCAGCCGTGGGAATCGCGCCCGGCGAGGAATAGAAGTTTCTTAGGAACGACTTGGGTGCCTGGTGTTCCTGTAGCTCCATTGCGGATGCGGAGAAGGTGTTCGGCGGCCAGTTCGAGGGTGCGGGAGTCAAGTTTGTCGAAGGGCGGCATTTGAGGATAGTTTTCCCGCTTCTTTTGCGGATTCTTGGTCCATGCGATAATCGCAGCCTTCGAGTCATAAACTTGGGAGATTTCTTTAAGAGAGGGTCCGGTGGGGCTGGCTTCAGGTTGGTGACAGGCAGCGCAGATTGCGAAAGCATTGGCAGCTTGCTTGGCTCTCTCCGCTACCGAGTCTGTTTGCTTTTCAGCGAGTCCGAATATCGCATTGAGTTTGGCGATATGGGCGATGGTTTTGGCGTCACCAGTCGCGCCGGCTTTCGAGGCGAAGGCGTTCCATGCGTCGGGTGCAGAGAGTTTGCTGCCGTCGAGCGCTTGATTAATGACGGCAGCCGAGCGGGAGATTGCAGAAGGTCCGGTGAATTGATTGGCGAGTGCAATTGATTGATTGGCGTCATTTTTCGCAAAGTGCCAGAGGATGGAGTCACGGAGGAGTGGCAGCGGGGTGGAGATGGCAATCTTGGCAAGAAGTTCAAGCTTTTCGTTGGCGTTGGTAGCGAGACCAAACCAAATCATTTTTGGAATAAAACGATCGTGAATATCTTCGACACGATTTGCCAAGGCCAGAAGGATTGGGAGGCGAATCTCCTTGTGGAGACGATGTTGACAAGCTCCTGCAAGGGTAAGGCGGAGTCGGGCGGAAGGATCGTTTTTAGCGAGGTCGAGGAGGATAGTTGAGTAAGGCCTTAGGTCCGAAGTTTTGCGGTTGGTGAGAAGGTGGAGGGCGTGGTTTCGGATGGTCTCGTCAGGGTCTTTGAGAAGCTTTTTAAAGTCGGATGGTCCAAGTGACCTGGTGGCATCAAGCGCCACGAGGTGACGAAAACGATGAGGGTGGCTTGCATCGAAGAGGGCGAGCCGGGGAGAAGGTATGAGTTTGCTGGAAAGAGTATTGTTTGCAGCGCGTTGTCGGAGTTGATGCTGGGCCATGCGAGCGAACCATTCGTTGTTATAGTTCATGTAAGAGAGGAGTTCTTTCTCCGGAGCCTTGGCAAGATCATTGAATTGGGCTGGCTTGAATGTTTCTTTCCATGACATGCGGTAAAGGCGGCCATTGGTGCGGTCCCAGCGGGCGATATCGTTAACGTGACATTGCTGGGTATCGTGCCAGTCGATGGAGTAGACGGAGCCGTCGGGTCCGTATTTGAGATCGACAGCGAGATACTTTTTATCGGTTGTGTAAAGTTGGTCTTGGCCGTGGCTGCTGGAGAGGTAGGCGGAGTCACGGGGGGCGAGGATTTCGCGGTTGAGTTGGTGCCCGTGAAGATTGTGGGTAAAAAGGTCACCACGATATTCGGCCGGCCAGTTGTCACCAAGGTAAACCATGGTTCCAACATGGGAATGTCCTCCAAAGATAGAACGTGATCCTTGTTTTCCGGCACCGCCTTCGCCGTGTCCATAGGCGGCGATGGAGTCGAAGTAGTTGAATAGAGGAGAGCTGGTGCGGTTCCATCCTTGCTCGTCGGAGGCGATGAAGCTGCGATAATTAGAATTGTTCTGGGTCCAGCAATGACCATCGCGAAAGACCTGACTGACTGGCCCAAGTCCCCAGGAGCTGCGGCAGTGTGTCATGAAGAGGGAACCATCGGGCCCGTAGTCGAGACCCCATTGATTTGACCCACCGTTTGAGTAGACTTCGAATTCATGAGTGACGGGGTGAAGACGCCAGATCGCAGCATTGACCCGGAGACGTTGTGCTTTCGGGGTGCCGGGTTTGCCGACGAGGGAAGGGTTGAAAACGCCGTGACAACCGTAGAGCCAACCATCGTGTCCCCAGAGAAAGGAGTTGGGAGTTTCGTGAGTGTCGGCGAGGGAAAAGCCGTCGAGGAGAACTTGGGGAGGGCCATCGGGTTTGTCGTCTCCATCAGAGTCGGGAATAAAAATAAATTCGGGGGCGCAGGCCGCGAAGACGCCACCGTATCCGATCTCAAATCCTGAAATAAGGTTGAGATTGTCGGCAAAGATCTTGTGAGTTTCGAAGGTTCCGTCGTGATCGGTATCTTCGAGAATGATGAGGCGGTCTTTTCCTTCGCCTTCTTTTTGTCGGCGGGGATAAGCAAAGGCTTCGGCGATCCAGATGCGCCCGCGTGAGTCGAAGGTGAAGGCGATGGGTTGCCGAAGTTGAGGTTCGCGGGCGATGGTTTCGATTTGGAAACCTTCGGGGACGAACATGGTTGAAGTGATGTCATTCTCCTCGCTGGCTGGGTTTGCTTTGAGGTTCCAGAGGAGAGGGCTGGAAGTGAGACGGCCGGCTGGGTTAGATGAGGAATCCGGGGGCGATTTGTGGAAACGGAAGTCGTCGTAATTGAGGTGCCCCCACGGGCCGGAATGTTCATCGATAAGGCGAACTTGAATTGACTTCCCAAGATGGGCTGAAAGATCGACGGTGTTGAGAGCCATATCTTCGACTTGGCCGCGACCGCTTGATTTGTGGAGGACTGCGCCGGAAGTGGGGTTGAGAATTTCCACGCGCGTTTCGGGGAGTGGTCCGGCCCCGATACGGTAAGTGGCCCAGGGGTGGATAACTTTGAACGGAGTAGAAGTGAGGGTTCCCTGCGCTTCATCACTGTTCCAAACTTCGTATCCGCCGGCCCAGAAGTCGCCGTCGTGAGTCGAGTTACCGCGCCCACGGGTTGCGATGGTGTCTCCGTTAATAGGGCCCTTAGACCAAACGGTGCCGGTCTGGGTCCAGCCGTCATAGGTGCCTTTTTCGAAGCCGATATTTGGGGCGTCGACTGGGACAATACCGGGTGATGCTTTTTTAGTGGGAGTGGTTTTTTTCTGATTAAAGGCAGTCAGGGTGATGTCACGGAATTGCACTTTGGCCGGGCCGACGCCGCTATGAATCTGGACGGCGAGGAGTCCGGAAAGGTCGGCTTGGTTTTGCTGGTAATCTTCGAGGGTGGTGAAGTGGATGCCATTGATGTGGATCTCGATACGATTGCCACGGCATTTGATAAGGTAGTGGTTCCAGTCATTGAGCCTCGCAAAACGAGTGAGCGAGGAGGGGTTCGAAAAGGGGAGGATGTGGCTTTTTCCATCCGGCGCGATTTTGGTGAGGGCCCCGCGTTCGGCGATGAGGCCCCGTCCATGTTCGTCATAGATTCGACCAAGCCAAAGTTTGCCATCGTCGAGGTCGCACTGGTATCCGGCGGCGTGACCCGACGCGTCCTTTTTGGAGCGGATTTGGATACCTGAATTAGCGGTCGGCCCACCGGTGATTCGGTAATTTAGGGAGAGATCGAAATCAGCGACTTTTTCTTTCCAATAAAGAAATTGATTTTTGGCCAGATTCTTACCAGCGGGAATGGATGCAGTAATTGCCTTGTCCTCGATACGCCAGATCTTAGGGTCGCCTTCCCAGTGCTCCAATGATTTACCGTCGAAGAGCGAAATTGGCTCCTGTGCGTTGAGAAAGGGAAGCGATAAGATGAACGCGAGAAAAATAAATTTCATAGATTTTGTTTTCCGTTTGGGGGGCGATATTTACAGCCCTAGACTACCCTCTCGATATGAGATGAAAAGATAGTGATTTTGCGCGGCCTGTAATAGGTGGCAGCGCCTAGGCTAGTGGAGGTAACGGAAAGATGAATCTTTTTTAAAAGGAGGGGAGAGGATAGGGGCGATTGATTTATGTGTAAATATGACATTGCTTTGAGTGTCGTGTTTTAAAGAAAAGACCCAGAGCCGCAAGCGGCCCTGGGTTTTATGAGAGTGGTTCGACAAAATTTATCTGCTTTATTTGTCGTTGACGCGGGAAAATTGTTTCAAGCGCAGGCCGTTGAGAGCGATGAAACCGGAGGCGTCGTTTTGGTTGTAGGCTTCCTCCTGGCCGCCTTCCATGGTGGCGATATCCTCGTCATAAAGGCTGTTCGGAGAACGGCGTCCGGCATTGATAATGTTTCCTTTGTAAAGCTTGAGCCGGACTTCGCCGTTGACGGTTTTCTGGGTTTCAGAGACGAGGGCTTGTATGGCCTCACGCTCGGGAGCGAACCAAAATCCGTTGTAAACGAGCTGGGCGTATTTCGGGATCAGGGAATCGCGGACGTGTTGGGCTTCCCGATCGATCGTGAGGGTCTCGAGGTCCTGATGGGCTGCCAGAAGAATGGTGCCTCCAGGGGTCTCGTAAATACCCCGGGATTTCATGCCGACAAAGCGATTTTCGACGATGTCGATACGGCCGATGCCGTGTTTGCCGCCGAGGTGGTTAAGAACACGCATGACCCCGTAAGGGGTGAGGAGGGTGTAGTCATCTTTTTCGCCTTTGATTTCGAAATCGGCGAGGTCGGAAATATAGCCGGCAAGGTTTTCGTTTTTGAGTCCCACGATATCGCCATTCTCGAAGAGGCACTGGATGTATTCCGGAGTGTCGGGCGCATCCTCGGGGGCGACGGAAAGAACATACATGTCTTTGTCGGCGTCGGTTGATCCATCATACCAAGTGTCTTCGAGCGCCCCTGCTTCAAAGGAAATGTGGAGAAGGTTTCGGTCCATGGAGTAGGGCTTTTTATTGGAAGCCTGAACGTTGATGCCGTGTTCTTCACAATACGCGATCATTTCGGCACGCCCTGGGAACTGCTCACGAAAGGAATCATCTCGCCAGGGGGCAATCATCTTAATGTCGGGAGCGAGAGCATTGAGTGAGAGCTCAAAGCGAACCTGATCATTACCCTTTCCGGTAGCGCCGTGAGCGATAGCGTCGGCTCCTTCGGCGCGCGCTACGTCTAGCATACCCTTGATGATGCAGGGGCGGGCGATGGAGGTTCCAAGGAGATAGCGGCCTTCGTAAACGGCGTTGGCCTGAAACATCGGGTAAATGTAGTCGGCCGCGAATTCCTCTTTGAGATCACCAATGTAGCACTTGGAAGCGCCGGTGCTTAGGGCTTTTTCTTCGAGTCCGTCAAGTTCTTCGGCTTGTCCGACATCCGCGCAATAGGCAATGATTTCGGCGTTGTATTTCTCTTTGAGCCAAAGGAGAAGGACGGAGGTGTCAAGACCACCTGAGTATGCGACCACGATTTTCATCGCGGTTGGGATAAGGCAGAGGAGCGGGATTTGCGAAAGTTTTTTTTCGCTAAGGGGCTTCGATATAGAAGGGTTGGCTTAGGATGCGAAAAAAGCCTCTGTTCACCATGGGGACAATTGTCTCCGATTCTCCGGTCGTTTCGAAGGGGTTGCCGACATTTGTCCAGCTGTTTTCGTCTAAGTTACTGGCGTTCTGGAGGGTGTATTGAATTCCCTCAATTCCCTTGAATGAGACCTTGGTGGTGGAATTTTCAGTGGAAATTTTGATTTCCGGAGAAGAGAGATCCGGAAGGAGATTGAAATTGTCGAGGGCAACTATCCGGCCACTAGCAGCGGAAGACGAGGGGTAGAAGTTGAGACCGATTTCTTTGACATCGAAAAGAAGAGCAGGTGTGAGTGGTGCCTCGAAAAATTGTTGATCAGATTCATCGTAAATATACCACTGATCTTTGGAAAAGGAGTTGGTGAGACTAGTCCAGCCAGATTGTTCAATGAGGTAGGGATTGCTGTAATAAAAGGTGTCACCGGCAAGAATGTAGAATTCTACTTCTGAAAAGGTGTTGATATCTTCAATGAAGATATCGCACAGAATGGTGTCGATTTCGGCATTAGCGTAATTTCCAACAAAAAATCCATTTGATGACATCACATCGGCAAAGAGAGAGACTCCGGCCGATCCAGTGAAGGTGGCGTAAATTTCGGGGTCTCCGGAATCCGAGAAGTTCCACGGAGCATTGAAGGCTTGATCGGTTGCGTAGTTGTAAAAGGCCCAGCTTTCACCATTCTCTTGTTGGGTGAATGGTTCGTAGCCGCCAAGGGTCTGAGCCCCTGTTGGGATCACGAGAAAAAAGAGAAAGAGGAATCTCACATAGGGTTAGACGGAAGGACCTGCTTTTTTCAGAAATTTAATTAAAAAATCGATCCGCTTTCTCACTTCAGGGGTTTCGAGGAGGCGTTGGCGATCATTCGGGTCATGGATGAACTGCTGGGCCACTGCGTCAGAGCAGGTTGCGGAGTCACCAGCTTTGTCGAGAGTGGAGTTGACTTGCTCGTTCACCTCGGAAGGGAAACTGGAGAGAGTCCGGTTAATCGCGCGACGGAGCCGACCAAGATATTCCACTTCTTCGTCGGAAGATAAAGTTGTATCGAGAATTGGCCTTATTTTAGCGTATGGATAGGTTTTGCCATCGAGCCATTCTTCGAAATAGACGCGGAAAACTCCATGGAGGAGAAGATTTGATGTGCCATTTTCGGATTCCCGCGAGGCGCGGATTAGCCCGATTGTTCCCACGGGAGCAGCGCAGCGATCAGGATCAGCACTATCATCGCCGAGAAGATTACCCACACAAAACATACAGTTTCCCTCTATGGCGTCATTGATCATGTCTTGGTAACGCGGCTCGAAAATGTGAAGGGGCATTCCGCCGTGCGGAAATAGCACAGTGTCGGGGAGGAGAATGACTCCGCAGGTCTCGGGGATTTCCAGAGAGTTCATCTTTCTTGATACTTCTAAACTATGTTTTTTGTGAGGCTATTCGCATGGAGTCTCTAGCTCACGCCGGTGGCGGGGGGTAGTTATGCCTGACTTATCCCTGCAGGGGTTATTGAAGTAGGGTCAATAAATCGCCAACCTTGAACCCGTTACTACGCCTTTTCAAGAGCTTGATCGAGATCGGTGAGGATGTCTTCGATATGCTCAATCCCGATGGAAAGGCGGACCAGCTCTGGGCGGATCCCGCCTGCGAGTTGTTGTTCGGAGCTAAGCTGCGAATGGGTTGTGGTGGCTGGATGAATTGCAAGCGATTTGGCATCTCCGAGATTTGCAACGTGAGAGAACATTTGAAGGGAGTTGATAAAATTGGCTCCGGCCTCAGCTCCTCCTTTGATCCCAAACACGACTACGCTACCCCCTTTACCTCGAAGGTACTTTTCGTTCTTCGTAAATTCCGGGTCATCTTCAAGTCCGGGGAAGCGCACCCACTCTACACCAGGGTGGCTTTTGAGATGTTTAGCAACCGCGAGCGAGTTTTCGCAGTGGCGTTCCATGCGGAGCGGTAAGGTTTCGATACCTTGAAGAAATTGCCATGAGTTGTCTGGAGCGATGCAGGCACCAAGGTTTCTCAATGGGACAGTTCGCATACGCAGTATGTAGGCAAGAGGAGCGAGCATGTCAGGAAGGTCGTGTCCCCAGCGCAGTCCGTGATAGGAATTGTCTGGGTTATCAAAAAGAGGGTGTTTACCTCCGGCCCAGTTGAAGCGTCCTGAATCAATAACGATGCCGCCAAGACCAGTGCCGTGTCCGCCTAACCATTTGGTTAAGGAGTGGACAACGATATCGGCACCATGGGCAAGTGGCTGGGTAAGGTATGGAGTTGAGCAAGTCGCATCGACGATAAGGGGGATGCCATTTTCTTTAGCGACGGAGCCTACGGCGTCGAGATCGGTGACTTCTAGAGCTGGATTAGAGACGGTCTCACAGAAGAGAGCGCGTGTTTTGTCGTCGATCGCGTTGGCGAATTGCTGAGGGTCTTGCGAATCAACGAAGCGGACTTCGATTCCAAGGGAGGGGAGGATGTCATTGAATTGTGTGTAACTTCCCCCGTAAAGATTGCGGGCGGAGACGATATTGTCGCCTGCCTGAGCAAGGTTTATGATGGAATTAAAGATGGCAGCGGTTCCTGACGAGTGCGCGAGGCCGGCGAGTTCGTGTGCCCCTTCGAGCAGGCAGATGCGCTTCTCGAGCACGTCGGTCGTAGGGTTCATGAGCCGGGTGTAAATATTCCCTAGCTCTTTGAGAGCGAACAGGTTAGCGGCGTGTTCGGTATCGTTGAAAGTGAAAGCAGTGCTTTTGTAGATCGGAACTGCGCGCGAATGGGTCTCGGAATCGGGCTGATGTCCACCGTGGAGGCAAAGTGTTTCGTGTTTCATGCGGGGAAAGCTCTAGCACGAAATCTTGAGATGGGAAAGACTGCTGTGGAATTTTGATTCGGAGCCGGTCCGGAGATTTTTATAGGTGACCTTCCTTTTCGAGGACTTTCATGATTCTAAGGGCCGCATAAGCATCGTTGGCCGCGTAGATGAGCTGGCGATTCGTAAGATCGGAACGCGCCCAGTTGCTTGTCGTGGTAGATTTTGATTTTTTAAAGCATTGCTTCAAAAGTACGCCTATTGCTCCGCGGACCCCAATTTGTCCACGGTATCCCATTTTACGGAAGACTTGATCAAGGTCGAGCACGTGAGTGAGTTCGATTCCTAGCCGATTGCGAATTTGGCTGTGATCGTTTTGAAGGCCAAATCCTACCTTGAGGATCGCGGCTGAAGAGATTAGTTCCGATGAGGCCTTCGCGCATTCCTCGTGATGGAGCTGAAAAATAAAGGCTTTGTCGATGAGAGAGAATTGCACAACGTGCGGGCCGTTGCTTTTTTGCCCGGCCCGAAAAGTAGGTTTAGCTTCGGTGTCAAACCCACCAATCCCTGCGGCCATTATCTCTTCGACTGCATTCTGACACTCGACTCGAGATGAAGGAACAAAGATTTGGTCGAGGGAAACTCCAATAAATGGTGGGAGGAGGGCCGTTTCTGCTTTTGTCGGACCCATTAGGCCGGGGGGCTTTTTAATTTTTTCTTTTTTACCCGATTTATTTGGATGGGTGTTTTCGTCGTCTTGTGTTGAAGGCTGGTGGCGACGAGTCTTTTTTGGTGGGAGTGGCTCTGAATCGCTCATTGTGTGGAAGTTGATTGTTAGTCTGGAGCAAATCCAAGCAGGCTGCAATCTCTCCATCGTCGGAAAGATAATCTACTGGAAGAAATTAATGGCTGCCTTCGCGAGACTTGAACTTGAGGCAAAAAGGATACCCTTACGATTCATATAGGTTTTGCCTATTGGGTTGAGTTGAAGAGGGGCTCCATAAATGTCGCTAGCTGGGAGGCCGAGTTCGCTAAACAGACATGTGGTGGCGGCAAAGTCCCAAACCGAACCTCCGCCGGGATTCGGTTTTGGGAATTTGAAATAGAGAGAAGGTGCATGGTCAACAACCCAGCAGGCGTTAAGAACGGCGCCGGCATAGTTGATTATTTTTGTGCCGGGGAAGCCTCTCTGTTTTGCGAAGGTTTCAAGTTGATCACGGAAGGTTGGTTCGTTAGCCCGGGTGATAAAGCTGTTGTCGATCATTAAGGCGAGGGGTGAGGCTGAAGTAGGCATGGGGACTTCCCAGGCTACCCCATTTTTTTGAGCGCCTTGACTGAAAATGGCGTGATAAAGGGTAGAAGTGTCAGGGTCAAAAACGATTCCGATTAGCGGATTACCATGGCGTGAGACGAGAGCAATCGAAACCGAATAGCCAGCAGTCCCTTTGGTGAAGGCAAGGGTCCCATCAAGAGGATCAATACACCAAAAATAATCATGTTGGTGGCGGCTGGAATCGTCAGGGCTCTCTTCGGTGAGGAGGCCGAGCTCAAAGCTCTTGAAGGTGTCATTAAGAGTCTCAAGAATAAGGCGCTGGCTCTCAAGATCGATTGCGGTGACGACTTTTGATGCGAGGGAGTTTCTGCCTTTTTTGTGAACGATTTCATGATTTTTTTTAGCTTTGCTTTGAACCATTTCGCCAGCACGTACGGCAGCTTTGATACCAATCGATTCGAGTTTACTGAGGTGGTCTGATGTGAGTTCCATTTAAAGATCTATTGGAGAGAAGCGACGACTTCACGGGTAAGTCGTTCACTGTAGGAGTTGATTTTCCAATGGTCTGGGCTCCACCCCTTTAGGAAGCGGTAGAAGTCGGTCCAGGCCACTGGATAAAGTTCGCGCCATTCAGTTTCGATAGCCTTGGGATCAAGATCTGGGCGGTTCATGGAGATATTGCGACAAAGGGTTGCAAAATACTGGTCAAGAAATTCGTGCTCTCTTTTTTCGCAGCTTGATTCGTCGAGACAAGAGCCAACGAAATAGGCTAAGTCTTTCATTCCACAGCCTCCGCCAACGTATTGGAAGTCGACCGCCGCAACATTATTCCCTGATTTTGAAAAACAAAAATTGGCGAGTTTGGCATCTCCATGAACGAGGGTTTGGTGGGCTGTGCTAGTGAGGATTTGGTCAAGTGTTGGGGCTGCTTTTTTGAGCTCATTGTCACCAAGGCTAGCCAGTTCTTCGCTTCGGGTTTCTAGGTGCCAATACGTGCCCGTTTTCCAAAGGTGAGTGGGCTCTACTCCCATGAAACTGGCGTGAAAATTTGCAAGCCAATCGATACAGGCCCGTATTGCATCGGTAGGGGTGGCGTTGGGGGTGAGACGTGAGGGGAAACCGGAAGCGTCTAAGTCTTCGAGAATCAAGAGGATTTCGCCATTGTGTCGATCGAATCCAAGGAGTTCTGGAATTCTAGTTTTGGGGCCACAGTGCTGGCTCCAGTGGCAATACCAAGCGGTTTCAACTTGATACGATTTGAGTTTACGCTGATGGGATAAGTTTGAATTCCATCCGCGTGGGTGATTCGCAGTTGCAGCCATTCGGATATGTTTCACGATGACTTCGGAGTCCCCGTCCAGTCGCAGACGCAGAATGTGACCATATCCGCTCCACAGTTCTTGAATAACTTCTACAACCTCGAACATCGAGGCTCCAGTAGCGGAAAGAATTTTTTCCTGAAAGTGGGGGCACAGAGAGGGTGGCATAGGATGATCCGGAGTAAGATCGCTGGATATTCAGCTTTAGACTTGGCGAGGTCAACCTAGGGTTGTGAATCGACTGCGGAAATGTCGCGGCCAAATCGAGATGTCTATTTCTTTAATCCAAAAATTCACGGTTTCGGCTTCCCGGTGGCTTCGAAGCAAGTGTAACACTTTAGGAAAGTGTTTGCGGGAATCGCCGGGACTTAAAAAATGGTTCTACCCGCCGGAAAAAATGGTGACTCCAGCGGAGAAATACCGGGAGGTGAATGTGAACTATTTTTCCGATCTACACACACAGGAACGGATGTTGGCTGATAAGCAACGAATGGCTTTTTACCACGAAGCGATTAATCGTAAAATCAAACCGGGCGATCGGGTGATTGATCTAGGGACGGGGACAGGTATTTTGGCCGCTTTTGCTTCAAGGCAAGGGGCGGGACAAGTGTATGCGGTCGACCATTCCTCGATCATCGAGCATGCCAAGATGTTGGCAGCTGAAAATGGCATTGAGAATGTGGATTTCGAAGATGTCCACAGCACGAAGTTGTATCTCGAAGAACCAGTAGACGTGATCCTTCATGAACAGATCGGAGACTTTCTTTTTGACGAGGCGATGGTTCCTAATGTTTGTGATTTACGTGATCGTTTGCTGAAGCCAGGAGGGCTGATTTTACCAAGTGATTTTGAATTCTACTGTGAGCCGATGACGATGCATGATGATCGTCGCGAACCTTATATTTGGGAACTCGATGATGTTTATGGTTTTGATTTTTCAAGTATGGAGCGAAGCCGTCCGTATGATGCGGAATACAATGGCTTGGTGAGCTGCGACCTTGGAGTGGTGAAGCACTTTCTCGGAGAGGCGGAGCCGGTTATTGAGGTTGATTTGAATACCATTACCGAATCGAGCTTACCCCTTAAGATTAGCTTTTCGCGAAGAGTCGTTAATCCAGGGGTTCTTGATGGCTTGGTGGTTTTTATGAAGGCGAAGGTCGATGATGACTTGGAGTTGAGTTCAAGTCCCCTAGACTCAAAACGTGCGCCACATTGGGGCTTCCGGATTCTACGTTTGGATCAAGTTGATACCGAGTTGGGGGACGATCTTGAGGTGACTTTGAGGGTTAAGGACTGGGCTGACCCTGAGACTTGGCGCTGGACATGCGGGGTTTGGGGCGGTGGGGATGTGAACGAGTAGGCGCAGTTTTGGACTTTAAAGAATGACCTCTCGATTTTATTTGGTGTTGCGGGGACGAGGCTAGAGACTCTTTAGTTGGCAAAACTGATGTTTGGCGCTGGCTTCCGGGTTTGGTCTGGGTGACAATCTGTAGCTTATGACAACTGAGGACATTCAGGAATATATCAATCTCGCTATCAGAGCGGGATTTGAAGGTGTCAAATTGGAGTCGGGAGAGGTGATGACAAGTGAGGGTGGGGATGGTCGCTTTCTAGGTAAGGTAATAGCGACTCGGTATGGAGGACTTCCTGAAGAGAGAGATCTTTTTCTCGCAATCGGGAAGACCGACAAGAAAGTGCAGATTGTTAAGCTTGGAAAATCGGAATGCCTTTCTCCCGGAAAATCGGACTTAGATCTTTTGCTCCGGAAGGAACTTGGGATCGGATCCGAAGATTAGGGCATCGTGTTGGAGTCGCCAAAAATTATGGAAGCTTCTGGGTTTCGCGATATTTTTGCCTCCAGAGCTTCGCTGCTGGTAGGATATGCTCAGTCTTGCAGCTTGGAGAAAGCTCCCAGGTGAAAGGCATTTCGGGTTTGAAATGCTTGAGGAGATCATCGTAAGGAAGTTCTCCGGTAAAAGGGACACGATGGTCGCGTTTTGGCCATCGGACGTCATGTAGATGGGCTCCTATAAGATGGGGGGCCATTTTTCCAAGCCACTGATCGTGATCGAGCAGTCCTAGGTTGTGCTTTAATCCGACGTGTCCAAAGTCGTGCCAGTAGCCGATTTGCGGACAATCTTTGAAGTAGTCTTGAAGTTGAATCATTTCGACTTCATCAGGGACATCTTCATACCGCGAGCGTGATTCGATCGCGAGTTTGACGCCTGCCTTCTTGGCTGGCTCAATGAGGCGTTCGAGTGTATCGATGGCGCGATCAAAATACTTAGGGCCATGTTTTTCCCGACGTTTCACACACTCAATTTTATCATCAGCGTATTCGCCGGTAAGTTGTTCGCCAGCGGCGAGTTTTTTAGTGAGCGCTCCGGTCCACTTTTTATGAGGCATGGTGGCGACCGAACCCATATGTAGCACGACATAATAGGCCCCAAATTCGTGGGCCATGTCGAGAGTCTTCAGGGTTTCTCGGAAGGCCTTATCGCGTTCGTTTCTATTATTGGATGAGAACTCAAAAGCGTCGGGCGCATCAATCATCACCTCAGTGGGAGAAGGGAAATAGTTGTGCACGCCAATGCACTTAAATTTATTGGCAGCAAATGCTCTCTTAATCCCAGGAAGTTTGGCAACGGTCATACCATGGGATAGTTCAAGGGTGTCGAAACCCAGTTCGAGAATCTCATCAATCATCTCTTCGCCGTCCGTGTGGCGTGAGTTGTTCCAGCAGGTGGAGAAGGCAAGCATATGAACGTTAAAAAATGGGGCGTGGATCGAGAAATGGGAATTCCTTGGTGTTATGGCTGCTTCTCGATAATGCAGTAAAATGCTCCAGTTTCTCCTTTGGGCGAGCGGAAGATTGGTGCGATGGCATGAGATCCTTTAGTAAGTTTTGTTGTGAATGAGATTGCGGTGTCTTTTTTGCCGATAGTTTTTTTTGCAATCTCTTTCCCATTCAAAAGGAGTGCGGCAGCAGTGGCTTTTATTGAAACTCCTTTTGTGGTGCGAAATGCCTTCGAGGCACCTGGAACATTCTTTCCTGGAGGGAGGGTCGCGTTAATGGGGTGATTGGCTTCTTCAGGCCAGCGGAGGAGAGAGACTTTGTAAGTGCCTTCCTCAAGAACCTTGATAGCCCAGTGGCCGCTGAACTTTGGTTTGTTTCCGCCCTTGGCTCCACGAATCATGCCTTGATGCCACGGAGGACTGGTGTTCAGCCAGTCGTGGGCAGTCATGATGACTTTAGGATGATTGGGATGGCCGAGCTGGATCTCAGTTGTTTGTGCGAAGGTTGGTTCGAGGTCGGCCCACCACTGATCATAAAAGGTACGCATTTTTGCGACCTGATTGGGGTTTTCTTTTGAGATGTTCTTTGCTTGTCCCGGGTCCGTCTTGATATCGTAGAGTTCTACGCCATTGATGAGGCGGTATCGTTGCGACATTACGGATGATTTACGCCATTTAATAGGGTCGACCACACGTTGTGAATCGGTGATAATCATCCGGTCAGGCCAATTGATGCCCGTTTTGGAAGCGATGAGATTCTTTAGGGTCATTCCATCAAATTTCACCTCTGCAGCATTCTCCACTTTGCAGACATCGAGGAGTGTTGGAACAAGGTCGATGGCGTGGCAAAGAGTATCAATTTCATGATGCTCGTTGAGCCCTGCAGCAGGCCAATGGATGAACATTGGAACCCGGTGGCCACCTTCGTATTCGGATCCTTTTTGACCGCGCATACCGGCATTGAAAACGCTGCGACCGGTTGCGGTTCCATTATCGGTCGTAAAAATGAAAATAGTATTTTCCTCGATGCCGAGATCAGCAAGGAGCTTGCGGGTTTTTCCGACGTTCTCATCGATATTGGTGATCATACCAAAGAAGGCGGCGATTCCATCCTTCTGATCCTTGTAAAGGTCGAGGTATTTTTGAGGGCAGTGAAGAGGGCCATGGGGAGCATTTGTGGAAATGTAAGCTAGAAATGGCTCTTTGGAGTTAGCTTTCTTCTTGATGAATTCATGAGCCTTCTGAAAGAAAACGTCACTACAGAAGCCTTTGGCTTTTTCGATCTTGCCATTGTGAAAGTAGGCACCATCGAAGTAGGAGTTATTCCATACATCGGGGGTTTGGCCAACGCCACCTCCGCCGTGGCGGTAAACTTCCTCAAAGCCCCGGTCTTCAGGACGGTAAGGGTAGTTGTCACCGAGGTGCCATTTGCCGAACATTGCGGTGGCGTAATCTTTTTGAAAATGCTGGCCGAGGGTGACTTCATTTTCACGGATCATGGAACGACCCATAATGGTGTGCCAGACACCGGTTCGATTGGTCCAGTGGCCGCTGAGTAGGGCGGCACGGGTGGGTGAGCAAGTTGGAGCAACATGATAGTCGGTGAGAACTGTGGATTCTGAATAGAGCTTGTCTAGATTTGGGGTTTTGATGACAGGATTGCCATGACAAGCTAAATCGCCGTATCCCTGATCATCGGTGATCACAATTACGACATTAGGTCGCGATTGCCCTGAGACGAAGGCAATGAGGAAGAAGAGCAAGATGAAGATTTTCATATTTAGAGGGGGATGGCGATTGTGGTGATTATGACGAGAGAAAGGACACTGAGATTTACGGGCTTTGAACACCGGAACCGTGGGAAGATGACTTGGGTAAGTCCCTGCGTCAGTATGAAAAATCCGATCCAGCGAACTTGAGCCATTGGTTGTTGTTCGGGCCGCATGATTAAAAGAAGCATGAGATAGATCAGTCCAAAAACACAGAGCCAGCGTCCGTTTTTCTTTGAGGGGCTCTCTTCCATGGGGTGGTGCTATTCAAATGTGAGATTTCAAAATTGAAAGATGTGATTTCAGAAGAGAGGCTTACAGGAAGATGAAATTAACCGAGGAAATGTTGATTGCTGTTCTCATGGGTGGGCCTGGAGCCGAACGGGAGGTCTCTATAGCCTCTGGAAGGTCGGTGATGAAGGCGTTGGAGGCAAAAGGATATCGGGTAGAGGCGGTCGATGTTGTCGATACTGAACCGAAATTACCGGCGGGGACAGGTTTGGCCTTCAATGTGATTCACGGGACTTTCGGAGAAGATGGCAAATTGCAGAGTTATCTTGAGGCTTTGGGAATCCGCTACACAGGAGCGGGGGTGAAGAGCAGTAAAGTGGCATTTGATAAAAATCTCAGTAAGAAGTGTTTTTTGGATTACGGGGTGCCGACTCCTGGCTCTGAAATCGTTGATTGTGGAAATGGAGCGAAGTTACCTGAGATGCCTGTTCCTTTCGTGGTAAAGCCGCCGCGTGAGGGGTCTAGCGTAGGAATTCGGGTGGTAAAAGAGGTTTCCAAATCGATGGCAGCCATGAAGGATGCGGCTAAATTTAGCTCTGATCTGCTGGTGGAAGAGTTTGTGGAAGGTCGGGAACTGACGGTTGGGGTCTTAAATGGAGAGGTTTTTCCAGTGGTCGAAATCGCGCCACCAGAGGGAGAATGGTATGATATGGAGACAAAATACCCTTGGTTGAGTGGGAAAGAGGTGGGTAGTCAGTATACTTGCCCTGCCGATTTGACACCTGAAGAAACCGCAATTGTGCAGGCTGCTGCAAAAAAAGCGCACGATGCGTTAGGAATTGAGGTTTACTCCCGGGTCGATGTGTTGTTGAATTCGTTTGGTAATCCTTACGTTTTAGAAGCCAATACTATTCCTGGGATGACTGAAACCAGTTTGTTGCCAATGGGCGCGGCTGAGGCCGGTTATTCATTTGGGGATCTTTGCGTGAAGATTGCTGAAATCTCCCTAGCCGCGAGGCCTTAAATATTTAATCCCATGTTATCCCGTCGCACCTCATCTCGGACCCGTAAATCGCGTGAGCGCATGCTCCGCCTTAAGGTGAATTCGCCGCGGATTGTTTTCTTGGACTGTTTGAAAGTTTGTTCTCGTCTTATGAAGTTGGGAATCGCGGTTTTGGTTATGGTAGGGGTTGGGATTGGTCTTGGATATGGCTGGCAGAAGGTTTTTGTGGAAAATGAGGAGTTTGAGATCGCAGATGTGAAAATTTTGACAAAGGAAGGGGAGAACGCTCGCTTTTTGTCGCATGATCGTTTCGTTTCAAAGACTGATATTGATTTAGAGAAAACGATTTTTGCGATTGATACTGAGAAGCTTCAGGCCTCGATAGAGGCCTTGCCGGAGATTAAGGCCGCAAAGGTCAGTCGGAGGCTTCCGGGGGTTCTGAAAATCGAGGTTGAGGAGCGAAGTCCGGTAGCTTGGGTTGCTTGTCGGTCGCTGAAGATAAAGGAAAGGGATCCCGTAAGTGGCCTTCTTGTCGATGAGGATGGTATCATTTTTCGTTGTGATTCTGGCGAGCTTAGTGAAATCGGGGCAAAGCTTCCTGTGGTTTTAGTAGAATCTGCGCAACGGAGGCAGATTGAGGAGGGTCGGTTGATTGAGCATGAAGGACTGAAGTATGCTCTGGAGCTGGTTAAGCGAGCTAATGAGAAGTTCCAAGGGTCCGATCGACCAGCCCGAGTCGTTGTGAAAGACGAGATCATGCTTGAGATGAAGACTCTCAACGGTATTTTGGCAACCTTCTCCTACTACGATCAGGAGAGGCAAATTAACAATCTAGCAAAACTTGTTTCCCACGCTGATTTGCAGGGGAAATCTCTGGCAAAAGTAAACCTTATTCCACGTCGCTTCGTTCCGATTCACTATCGCTGAAGCGTCTTTTAGATCTATGGCACGTTCCAATATTCACGTCGGTCTCGAAATCGGATCCACTAAAACTGTGATGGTGGTGGCAGAAATCAAGCCAGACGAATCAGCCAAGATCCTAGGGATGGGTGAAACCCGGACAGCGGGAGTTCGAAAAGGGGAAATTGCCGATTACAAACAAGTTAGAGCCTGCGTAAAATCGGCGCTGTTGGAGGCCGAGGATGTGAGTGATGTCGTTATCAAGAGTGTTTTTCTTGCTGTCACTGGTGCTCACATCAAGGGTGTCAATAATACGGGGACTTTTCGTATTCCCGACGATGAGCAGGAAGTCGATCGTCACCACCTTGAAGAGGTTAAAGAAATTGCTCGAGATATCGCGATTCCTAGCGAACATGTATATCTTCACCACCTCGCCCGGCATTTTACTTTGGATGGTCAGGCTCACTCGACCGTTCCCTATGGGTTATTAGGGCGAAACCTTGAGGCTGATTATCATATCGTTCACGGAGTAAGGACCCGTATCCAGAACAGTATCAAGTGTGTGCGAGAAATCCCTCTTGATGTTGATGATGTCGTTTTTGCGCCGATCGCTTCGGCTCAGATTTGCCTGAATCGTGAGCGTAAGGAGGATGGGGCTCTTGTAATAGATATTGGAGGAGAGACGACCGATTATGTTCTTTATATCAATGGTGCAATTGCGGCTGCGGGGTGCGTGCCAGTTGGTGGGAATCATGTTTCAAATGATATTCACTTGGTAACCCGTATTCCTTTCTCGAAAGCTGAGAAGGTAAAGGTAGCAGAGGGTAATGCCTCTGCTGATCCCGCGAGTTCGGTTGGAATCGTAAAAGTAGAGGATGAGAAAGGGTTTCCGCCGATTGAAATCAAGCGTCAGGTGTTAAATGATGTGATTCGGGGGCGGTTGGAAGAGGCCTTCGAGCTCGTGATCGAAGGACTGCCATCTGGGGCACTCGAGAAGATTGGAACTGGTGTTTTTCTGACCGGAGGAAGCAGTCAAATGCGTGGGATCGGAGAGTTGGCGTGCGAAGTTTTTGATCTCCCGGTTTACAAACCGGAGCAGCCCGATGTGAGTGGCGTGCATGCCTACTTTAAAGATCCCCAATATGCTACGGCACTGGGGCTCATCCGTTACGCACAGATTCTGGACGAGGAAAAGTCATCAATAGGGCCGGGGAAAATGAAGGGTTTGATAAAGACCTTCTGGCCTTTTGGCTCCTAGCCTGTTTGCCGCTAGTGGAAGCGGAGTCCGCTTCCTGGCTGTTGTGGTTCTCCGTGGAGAGGTTGTGATTGCGGGTTTGGATTCGTGACAATAATGACGGACCCCTCACCTGAGGACATTGTAACGACCACTAAGAGAATCGAAATTCCCAGAATCGCGACTGTTATAAAACAGCTAGGCTCAAAAGCAATCGCGTAACGACTAGAGGCTTTTGCTTTAGCTTTCAACATATCGTTCTTTTCCTGTGTTTTTTGTTTCTCTAACTCAGCTTCTG
>DCQM01000121.1:20317-34334 GCA_002323895.1 Akkermansiaceae bacterium UBA1518 | reverse complement strand
TTGAGCCTCCACGTCTTCTTGGGGGCTCTTGTTTGCTGTTTCGTCGACCAAGTCAGGTGCTTTTTTAGCATTGATTGGAAGTTTATCCCCTCTCTTATCTTGAATCTTGATTGATTCTTCGATTGTTTTTTTCTGCCCTTCTTGGAGCCCAATATAGGCTTTTACCATAGGGAATTGTTGCGCCATTTGGATACCGATAAGAATTGCGGAACTTGAGAAAAGAAATTGCCCTACCATCGTCAAAGTTTTTGCTTTGTTTAGAAGGCCAATGAAAGCAAAGAACACTCCAATTGCGATCGCGATGAAGGCGATAAGGTTGAGGGTTGAGCTCTTGTAATTTTCGCTCTCTTCAAAATCATTTTTTATTTTATCACCAGAGGTCCTAACAGCTTGTTGGGAGCGTTGTGCGTTCGCTTCATCGGTGGGAGTTTCAGTTTGTGTAATGGATTGCATTCCACTCTGAGTCGTGAGTTTAATAACGTTTTTCTCCTCTTTGAAAAAATTCATATCCTGTGAAATCGAAACCCAAGGAAAAAAGTAAAGGATTAGGGCTATGATTCCGCTGGCGATGGTGACGATACTGAGCCAGGTCGGGGCTCCCCTGTTGGTTGGTGATTTTGTTTGGGGCCCGCCGTGGGACACCCCGCTTGCAATTTCGGCTATTTGGGGGGTGAGGTTGATCCCTCCGCTGGCAATGGGTTGGGTTGATACCGCAACTGTTGGCGCTGGAGCTAGAGGAACGATTTGTGGAACATTGGGTAAGAGTCCTTCCACTCTTCCCGCAGGAACCCATTCTTCTAAGCCTTCGGTCCAGATCATCGTTTCATGAGTGATATTACCGGACGTGTAATACGCCTGAAGATCCTGAAACGAGTAGGGTCCCTGCTGTTTGCCCTCACCATCCAATACCCGCCACTCTTGCGCACTCATCTTGCGAAACTAGGGACTGGGGGAGCTTCGTCAAGCTAAGCTGTGGGCTGTTGGATGGCTTATTTTGCGGCCATTTCTAGAAAGAGTGAGCTTAGATTGAGATCACTCTTTAAGAAAATATCGTTGTGTCCTGCGTTTGGAATGGGAATCAATTTTTTGTTGGTGGCAGGGGAGAGTTCAAAGAGTCTCTTGCCGTTGGAAAATGGAACGACCTGATCTTTCTCACCATGGATGACGACGAGTGGAGAATCTACTTTTTTGAGATGACGATAGTTTGGGAATCGATCGCCCGGGAAAATGGGGATGTGGGTGACGGTCTGATAGGCGCTAAGGAAGGGTGAGATAAGAACTATGGAATTATGGTTCTTTTGAGATGCGAGCCAGCAAGTGGGGCCAGAACCTACCGACTGTCCGACTAAAATGATGTGATCTGGTGCAACTCCCTGATCTTCTATGAGGTAGCGGTAGGTTTCTTCAATGGCTTCGTAGCAGCCTTTTTCGGTTGGTTTCCCACCGCTCTCACCATAGCCGGGGTAATCATATGAGATGACGCCAAATCCCCTGATGTGGAATGATTCGAGAGCGGGTTTGAGAGAGTTTAGATTCTGCGCGTTTCCGTGTGACCAAAGAATTGTGGGCATTTCAGGGCCAGGCTTCAGATGGAAGATGGCAACAGTTTTGTCACCTGTTCCTATGCTGGAAAAGCCCGCTCGATTTTTTGGATAGGGAGTCTCTGGAGGCTGAAAAATGATGTTGTCGGCCATGAAGTAGCCGTAAAAAGTAAGCAGTATGTAGCACCAAAAAATCGTGTAAAACGGGCGCTTCCACGACCACTTGCCTATGAGGAGTTTTCTCCAGTCCATAAGGCAATATTGGTTGGGATTGTAAATAGGTCGAGTGAAGTATTGGACAAGATCGGGTGAATTGGTCATTCTCGAAAACGATGAAACGACGATCTTTTCTGTCGGGATCTGCGTCTTTCGCAGGGGCTCCTTTTTTGATGACTTCGAAATCCCATGGCGCTGACTATGGGGAGTTTGGAGATTTTAAGAAACGGGTCGCACTCATTGGGTCGGGTTGGTATGGCAAGATCGATCTCTTGAGATTGATTCAGGTGGCCCCAGTTGAAGTGGTGGGACTTTGTGACGTTGATTCCAAAATGCTTTCAGGAGCAGCAGAAATTGTTGCAAGTCGTCAAGCGAATGGAAATAGACCGCCGACCTTTAAAAGTTATCAGGAGCTTCTTGATCAGGAGAAACCTGATCTTGTTTTAATCGACACTCCGGATCATTGGCATGCTTTACCCGCGATGGCTGCGATTGAATCTGGTGCCGACTTGTATCTCCAGAAACCTGTTTCAGTGGATATTGCGGAGGGGCAAGCGATTTTTGATTCGGCTCGCAAGAAAGGAAGCGTCATTCAAGTTGGGACGCAACGCCGCTCGACTCCACATTTAAAAGATGCAAAAGAGAGGGTTGTGGAAGCGGGATTATTGGGAGAAATCGGCCACGCTGAGGTCTGTTGTTATTATCATATGAGGTCCCGCAAAACTCCGGAGAAGGCACTTGCACCTATACCGGAAAATTTAGATTGGGATTTGTGGACTGGTCCCGCACCAATGAGACCTTTTAATACTGTCGTTCACCCACGCGGGTGGAGGGCTTTTGAGGAATATGGTAATGGTATCATGGGAGACATGTGTATTCACATGTTGGATGCAGTGCGTTGGATTCTCGGGCTTGGCGAAGTGAAGCGGGTTTCTTCGAGTGGAGGGGTCTACGTTGATAAAAAGAGTATCGCTAATATTCCTGACACTCAAACTGCGACTTTTTCTTTCGAGGAGCTTGAGGTGGTCTGGAACCACCGCACATGGGGGGATGCTCCTGATCCAGAATATCCTTGGGCTTTCTTTATTTATGGTGAAAAAGGCACGCTAAAGGCTGACGTTCATAAGTGGGAATTTATTCCTCGAGGAAAAGGAAAGAAGTTGAGTGGAAAGGTTGTTTTTGAACTCGAGGAATACCCGGAGGATCAAACTGAAGAGGGGATTGAAGCACACGTTGCTCCAGCAGTCCGTGAACACATGCGGGACCTGCTTTTAAGAACCAAGGATCGGGGGCGTCCAATCGCCGATATAGAAGAAGGCTGCCGGTCTACCTCAGCCTGTATTCTTGCGAATATGTCGCAAAAGCTCGGCCGATCATTGGAATGGGATGCGGTCGCACGGAAAATCAAGAATGACGAAGAAGCTAACAAGAAATTAGCGAGGCCTTATCGGAAAGGTTACAGGCATCCGTCACTTGGGGCATAATAAATTCAGGAAAAATTTAGGGAGGTTCCATAGAATCACCATTTCATTGTTCATTTGTTTTGTGGAATGCCAATGGACCTATTCTCTAGCCATAAAAAAGCGGCAGTCCGTGGACTACCGCTCTTGAAATCTTTTTTTAAATTTAGCTCTCTTTAGGTTGAGAAAGCTCCTTTTTGTTATCGAGGAGTTTATCGACAATGCCATAGGCAACTGCTTCTTCAGCTGACATATAGTTATCGCGATCGGCATCTTTCTCGACTTGTTTAGCTGTCTTGCCAGTGTGGTGGGCAAGGACATCATTAAGCCGGCGTTTCAAACTATACATAAACTCAACCGTCCGTTCGACATCGGCTGCCGTGCCTTGGGCCCCCCCGCTGACTTGGTGGATCATGACGTGTGAATTGGGAAGAGCGTAGCGCTTTCCTTTGGTCCCGGCAGTCAAAAGGACCGAGCCCATGGAGGCGCAAATCCCGATGCAATAGGTATTCACGTCACAGGTTAGGAATTGCATAGTGTCGTAAATAGCGAGACCGGCGGTGACTGAGCCTCCTGGCGAGTTAATGTAGATATGAATGTCCTTTTTAGGATCCTGCATCTGGAGGAAAAGCATCTGCGCGATGACCGAGTTAGCCACGCCATCATCGATGCCGGTTCCAATAAAGATTATACGATCTTTAAGAAGACGAGAATAGATATCAAAGGCTCGTTCGCCACGACCATCGGACTCGATGACGGTGGGGATGTAGTAATTGTTTTGTGGAGTTGAATCTCCGGATTCAGAGGTTGCGATCATGAATTATTTTTCTTCGGTTTCAGGCTCTGCCTCCGTTACCGTCGCGTGCTCGACCAGAAAGTCAATGGCCTTACTGAAAAGCATATTTTGGCGAATGTTTCCCAGTTGTCCGGACTTCTGAAGCTCCTTCATGTATCCTTTGACGGGTTTCTTGGCTTGTTTGGCCATCATGGTGACGCGCTGAAGGACGTCGCTATTTTCAACCTTAAGTGCTTCAGTCTCAGCGATTTCGGTGAGAAGAAAATTGGTCTTGAGGCTGTTCTTGGCACGGACTTCGGCCTCTTCAAAAAGTCCCCCTTTACGTTCTTTAACTTGTTCTTCAGACATTCCAGCTTCCATGCCTTCCTTGACCATAGCGTCGGCTTGGCTTTGGGTTTCCGAGGTTAGGAAGTCTTCAGGCACGTCAAAATCAACAAGCTCATTCAGCTTAGCAAGAACGCCATTGATCTTGATCTCTTCTAGTTGACGCTTTTGACGCATCTCAAGGTCATCACGGATGAGAGCCTTTAAGTCGTCCAGCGATTTTCCTGGTTCGACTTTATTAGCGAACTCATCATCTAAGTCGGGAAGCTTTTCGCTTTTGAGACCGGTTACGGTGACAGCAAAATCTGAATCCATTCCGCGAATTGCCTCGATGGGGAAATCATCGGGGAGAGTAACAGAGATCTTCTTTTCTTCGTTGGGCTTGAGTCCAACAAGCCCATCAGTGAAGCCAGGGAAAAAGGCTTCTTCGTCGATGCGAATCCAGTAGCCTTCGTTAGAGGCAAGCGGCTTGGCTTGTTCACCGCCAACTTCTTCGAGAGGTTTGCCGTCAATCGTGGCAGTGTAATCGATCACGGCCAAATCGCCCTTTTCAGCGGCGCGATCTTCAATGTCTTCGTAATCAGCAAAACGTTGGCGAAGTTGGTCGAGGTTTTCATTAACAATCTCGTCGGTGACTTCCACCTTTGGCACTTCGATATCCAATCCTTTATAATCGGGGAGGCTAAATTCGGGAGAGGTGATGAGTTCGGCATCGAAAGTGAAAGACCCATCGGCTTGGTGTGTGACGTTCTCAGGATTCTTGACGTTGAGAACCTTGAGGTCTTCGTTTTCTTTGAGTGCTTCTTGAAAACTGTTTTGTATGAGACGGGATTCCACTTCTTGGGAAATGTCTTCCGCATGGGCCTTCTCGATTACAGCCTTAGGTGCTTTTCCTGGGCGAAACCCGGGGATGCGGGCCTGTCTTACAAAGGCTTTTAAAATCTTGGCTCGCTCGCTAGCGACTGTTTCAGCGGGAACCTCGATGCTGAGAGCAGCGAGGCACTTTTCTTTTTTCTCCAGACGGATATTCATGACGGCGTAAATATTTGAGCGTTTCGCGGGGGCGAGAAGCTAGTGAGTAAGTGCGGAGAGGTCAAGGGAGGGAAAAGGGATTTCTTTGGGTCCGGTTTTAGGACCGATGTGTTAAGGGTGAGCGGTCATTGACCTTGACTGAATCGCTCGCGAGCGGCGTAATTGGGCCCAACAACGCTAAATCTCATTCTATGCGATCATCTTTGACTCCGAAACAATCTCTCAGGGCTTTATCTCTGGGTAGCCTTTTATTTACTAGTCCAATCATAGTGAACAGCGTTACCGGCCAGGATTTTCTGAGTGAGGCGACTCTTTTCGAAGATAAAAAGGTAACAGCAGTTGAAATTCGTTATCGTGGGGCGAAGACCGTTAATGAGGCACGCCTTCGGGGTCACATGGCTGTTGCCCCGGGAAAGAAATATTCTCAGACTGTGCTTGATGGTGATATCAGGACTCTCTACGAGAGCGGCTTAGTCGATGATGTTGAATTTTTTGCCGAGGATGTTGCTGGCGGTGTCAAGGTCATCGCGGAGGTGGTAACACGTCCTCTCATCCGAGGTATCGGGTTCGACGGAAATGTAAAGTTCTCTGACAAAGCTCTAGCTGGGGAAACCGAGGTGACGGTCGGACAGATTTTGAGTGATGCTGAAATCGTGAAGGCTCGTCGCAATATCGAAAAACATTACGAGGGCTATGGTTATCCGGATGTCACGGTGAGTCACCGGCTCCAGTCGACTGAAAAAGATGGTTATGCTGATTTGGTTTTTTTGATTGGGGAAGGGGATAAGAATGAAATTTATGAGGTTCGTTTCGAGGGGAATCGCAGCCTAAAAAATGCCGACCTACGAAAAGAGATGGCGACTAAAGAAAAGGGATGGTTTTCGTTTCTACAGAAGTCAAATCGTCTCAGTTCCCTGACTCTTGATGAAGATATTGCCAATCTCCAAGATTTTTATAAACGCGAGGGGTTCTGGCGGGCGCGCGTTGGTTCACCAAAGCGAATTCCGCGCAGGGGAGGGGGAATCGATCTGGTTATTCCGATTGTGGAAGGACCCCGTTACATTGTGAATGATATTGCTTTCCCTGATATCAAGATTTTCAAGAGAGAAGAGCTCATGCCAGCGCTGAGTCTCATCGGAAATATGCCGTATTCATCCAAGAAAATGAGAGATGATATTCGAATGGTTAGGAGCTATTATGGTTCACGAGGGTATGCCGATGTCTCGGTTATACCAGAGGTTAGGGAGCTTGAGGGCGCTAAGGTGGATATTCTCTATCGGATCACCACCGGAACGCGGAAACGAGTTGGTTTAGTAAATATCCAGGGAAATACGAAGAGTCAGGAACGCGTAATTCGTCGTGAAGTTCCTATGCAACCCGGTGAATTCTATAATTCTGTAGACTTAGAAACAACGAAGCGTCGTCTCCAAAATTTAGGCTATTTTGAGGACGTTCAGGTGACTGGCGCTGCCAGTTCTCAAGATGGATATCGTGACGTGAATATTCTCGTCCAAGAACAAAGGACAGGAACCATCAATTTTGGTCTCGGGTTTAGTTCGATTGATAGAATTATTGGGCGAATTAACCTTGAACAATCAAATTTTGATATCACGAACTGGGGACGTTTCACTGGTGCTGGACAGCGCTTTAGTGTGAATTTGCAAGCTGGGTCCACCCGAACCGATTTTCGAGTTTCATTGGTGGAACCTTGGTTCCTAGGGCAGAAACTTTCGCTCGGAACTGATCTTTATTATCGTGATCTTATTTTTCTCAGTCCGGAGTATGATCAGAGGAATGTTGGAGCTTCGGTTTTCCTGCGTAAACCCGTCGGTCGCCGCAGTTATATTAAAGGGGAATACCGGATCGAAACAGTCGAGATTGAGGCTGAGAGCGATACCACCCAGGCTTTCAAGGACGAGGAAGATGAATATCTTCGGAGCGCTCTTTCTTTGAATTATGTTTACGATAGCCGTGATAGCAACCAACTGCCTCGCCGTGGACATAAAGTTGACCTTGGTCTCACTTATGCTGGAGGACTACTGGCGGGTGATGTTGACACGATAACGTTTACAGGTTCCGGAACTAAGCATTGGAGTCTTCCATTTGATGCGATCCTGACTGCTCGTGGTTCATTTGCGGTTGTAGATAGTCATGGTGAGAACGACCGCATTCCTATTTTTGAACGTCAGTTTCTTGGCGGTGCTCGTGATCTTAGAGGATTCGACTTCCGTGATGTCGGGCCACGTGATGATACCGGTCCTGATCCAACTCAGGAAGTTCTAGGAGGTGCTACCAGCGTCTTCGGTTCGTTGGAATTAACCTTTCCTGTGATCGGCCAAATTAGGGGTGCGGTGTTTTATGATGCTGGTTTTGTGAACTCGGATTCTTGGGATTTTAACACAGGTCGGTTGGCCAGTGATGTAGGAGTTGGAGTCCGTTTAAATCTCCCGGGTATTGGCCCGTTGGCTGTGGATTTTGCAGTTCCTGTTGAAACTCCTGATGAGCAAGCAGACGATGGATCTCAAATCCAATTTTACATGGATTACCAATTCTAATAGGGGTCCCCTATTTTCTTCAAACCGACAGCCTCTGATGTGCCGATTTAGACGCGGGTAGCCTGAAGAATTGTAGCAGGATCAGTGAGATGGGCATTGGTTAATTTGTGTGAAAAAATCATTACCCTTGTTGTCAACTAGGATGAAGGCGGGAAAGTTTTCTACTCTAATCTTCCAAACGGCTTCCATACCAAGTTCGGGGAAATCGACGACCTCTTGGCTTTTGATGTGCTCTTTGGCGAGTAAAGCAGCCGGGCCACCAGCTGAGCCGAGATAAAACCCACCGTGTTTGTTGCAGGCGTCGGTGACTTGTTGAGAGCGGTTTCCTTTGGCGAGCATGACCATTGAGGCGCCGTTTTCTTGGAAGATGTCAACGTAGGGATCCATGCGACCGGCGGTGGTTGGACCGAATGAACCTGATGCCATCCCTTCGGGCGTTTTGGCGGGGCCTGCGTAGTAAACTGGATACTTTTTGAAATAGTCTGGGAACTCGCCCTTGGCTTCTAGGATTTCTTTAAGCTTCGCGTGTGCGATATCGCGAGCCACGATGATATGACCGGAAAGTGAGACAGCCGTGGTGACGGGATACTTTGAGAGAGTGGAGAGAGTTTTTTCCATCCCGTCGTCGAGATTGATTTCGACGCCCTTGAACTTCCAGTCTCGAAATCGATCAGGAATGAATCGGCCGGGTTTTTTTTCGAGTTCCTCCAAGAAAATACCATCTTTGGTAATCTTGGCTTTGGCCTGGCGATCAGCCGAGCAGGAAACGCCGAGTCCGACGGGGCAGGAAGCGCCGTGTCGGGGGAGGCGGATGACACGGACGTCATGCGCAAAATATTTACCGCCAAACTGGGCACCTATCCCAATCTTACGAGCGGCTTCAAGGAGCTTGCCTTCGAGTTCGGTGTCGCGAAAAGCTTGTCCATATTCGTTGCCTGTCGTGGGAAGTTCGTCGAGGTAGCGAGCTGATGCGAGTTTGACGGTTTTAAGGCAGGCTTCTGCTGAGGTTCCGCCGATCACGAAAGCAAGGTGATAAGGTGGGCAGGCCGAGGTGCCAATAGAGCGCATTTTTTCAATGCAGAATTCCATAAGGCTTTCCGGATTTAAAAGGGATTTGGTCTGCTGGTAGAGGAATGATTTGTTGGCCGAGCCACCACCTTTGGTCATAAAGAGGAATTTGTATTCTGAGCCTGGGGTGGCGAATAGATCGATCTGTGCGGGAAGATTTGTCTTAGTGTTGACTTCCTCGTACATGCTTAACGGTGACACTTGTGAGTAGCGAAGGTGCTCTTCTTGGTAGGTCTTATGGATACCGGCCGAGATTGCTTCGGCATCATTGGCGCTGGTCCAGACGCTTTCACCTTTTTTGCCCATTACGATTGCAGTGCCAGTGTCCTGGCAGCCGGGAAGAATTCCTCGCGCGGCGATTTCGGCGTTTTTAAGGAGCATTAGCGCGACCATACGGTCGTTTTCGGTGGCCTCCGGATCTTCTAGAATGGCGGCGACTTGCTCAAGATGGGAAGTCCTGAGTCTGAAGGAAACCGCTTTAATTGCCTCGTTGGTCAGCAGGGTGAGGGCCTTCGGGTCGACCTTTAGGATTTCCCGATCTCCGAACATTTCAGAGGTGACAAAGTCGGAGGTAATCTTCTCGTATTTCGTGGGATCGGGGCCAAGGGGGAAAGGGTCTTGGTAGTGGAATTCGGTCATGGAAGTGAGTGGGTTAGAGGCTTCGTCCTTCGTCGACTTCGATGTAGTCCATGAAGCTTAAAATATCATCGCGATCAGTCTTGGGATCTTCTTTTTTACGTTCAGCAAGGCGCTTGCTGAGATCGTCGCGGAAGCCTCGGTTCTTCATATAAGCGAGGAACCAAGCTTTTTCGTAATCGGGACGATTGACGCCATTTTCGCGGGCCCAAATGAGGGCATCTTCATCAGTGGCTCCGGCGAGGACTTGGGCTTTCAAGTCGTTGTAATCAACTCCAAGGAATTGGCAGGTCCAAAGATCCATGCCGAGGCCGAGGTTGGTATGAAATTCGGGATGAAGAGTTCCGGCGTGATGTTTGCGGATCTTATCGCAAAGTCGGGGGAGGTAAATGATCCCGTCGAGTTCGTCGCGGGCGGAATGTGGCATTTCATAACCTTCAGGCATGGCTTCAATGAAGCGGGCAACGGGTAGTTCGGCGAACGAAAAACCCAGTAAATGTCGTTGGGGTGAATGCGATCTTCCTAAAATCGGATGACGAATACCAAAATGTTGGTTGTGCAGAGTAAAAGTGCGAAAGGTTGATCGGAAAAATAAACGAACGTGGAGAGAGCAAAGGTTCCCTAATCAGGGAAGCCCCGATGCTGAAAATGATCGAGAGTGCGACGCCCCCTAGGATGAGCTGATGAGTAAGTCGGCTTGTGATTCGAGCGAGAACGAGGATGAAAGCTCCAGAGGCTGTCGTCTGCTCCTGAGGGTTACGCCCTCTTCTCGTTTTTCAGGAAGGACAGTGTGCCTACGACGAAGAGGATCGCTAGGAAGGACATTCCGATCATGCCGGCGGGGACGTCGCCGAATTTCTTTCCTGAGGTGGCCCACCAGGTCCCGACGGTGGCGATGGTGGTGGCGAAGATCATGAGGGCGTTCCAAATAATGCGCGCGGTTCCCCGAGGGCGCTTATCGCCGAGAACCTTCTTGGAGTTCATGAGAAGTAGGAAGGTGAAGTAGGCGATCGGAATCAAGGCTCCTCCGATGACAGAAGTAGGGATAGCAAGAGCGGCTTTGCTAGCTTCGACTTTCCAGATGACGGGGAAAAGGCAGCCTGATAATCCCGAAATCCCGCATCCTAGAAAGTAGGATTTGGTCGATCCCAGTGATTTTTCAAAGAGCTGCTGGAAGGCGAGTCCATTGATGAGCATTAGAATGATGATGGTGGAAACGGCCATGCCGAGGACGCCGATGCCGAAGATTTTTTGGCCAACGACTTCACCAGTGAAGGGTTTTAGAGTGATCGCGAGAGCTCCGGCGTCGCGTGAGTGAATCATGGCAGCGAGTTTGAAGTCAGATTCGTTGAGAGAAGGAGCATTGGCGACGATTTCATTCCAGGTTGCCTTTTCTTCGTCGCTCTTTTTGGGAAGATCTTTCACGAGAGGTTCCACACTGTCCATTTTCGCGAGAGTCGGGTAGGTTTTGACTGGATCGACGTCTTCGGTTTTTCCGTGGAAGGACGAGGCGGAAGCGATAACGACACAGGCTGTGGCGAGGAAGAAAGGAACGAATAGTCCGATTGAGAGGTCGGTGATGGAGAGACCACGATGTTTGCTGCCCCACTTTTTCTTGAGAAGGGTGTAGGGGAGAAGAAAGGTCATGTTGATACCAACTGCCGTGCCGAAGGCGGCAAAGATTTTTGACTTCTGTGTTCCCACGATATGCTTTTCCCAGAATTCAGGATTGGAAGAAGCGGCGATGTCGGCGGAGAAGGTCGAAGAGCTGCTCCCCAGAAGAGAAAGGTCGGGAATGAATCCACCGAGGATGGAACCAAGGCTGATGCTGCCGCTGGAAAACAGGGTAATGACCACGGCCATGAATGAAAGAACGATCAGGCCGACCATGCATTTGATAATGCGGTCGAAGAGTTTCGCGCCGCCGCCGCCGGCTTGGTAGAGGTAATTGACGTAGAGCCCGATGGCGAAAAGAATCGCGATGATAGTCCATTGACCGCCATCTCCGCTTAGGATTCCGAGGTTTTGTTGGATGGCAGCGGTCCCCAGAGAGAATTGGGGCATGGTCCATACGATGTTAGCCATGATTGTAGCGATGAGCCACGACCAGCCGAGGAGCGGATTGAGGTGTTGGTTGATCAACTGAAGCGGCCGTTGCTCTGTGGAAAGAGTGACGTAAGCGATGGCTGCGAGCATGATAATGCCGCAAATCATCGCGAGCGGCTGGACCCAGAGGAGGTCGTTTCCGGCGACCACTCCGAGGTAGAGAGCTCCCGCAAGGGAACCTCCGCCCAGGGTGATGGCTCCTTGTAACCAACCGGGACCCGAAATTTTGGCGTATCCGAAGAATTTCCCGAGGGTTCCCTTGTCTTTCACCTCCTCGATGACATCCAATTCTCGCTGGTATTGGTCTTTTTCGCTCATGTGTAGGGTATACTTGTGAATGGAGAGGCTGCCGAAAAGGAAAAATGGCAATTATGGCACACTCGGGATTGCGGGAATCACTAGACGAGGGCAGACTACTAATGTTGTCAGCCATCGATGCTAAGCCCGAGACGCCGAGTCTCGCAAAGGATTTGCAAGTTCTTACGAAGTTGCGGCTCAACACTTTTGTAGTTATTACGACGCTTTTTGGCTTTTTTCTGGCCGCTAAAGGGGCAGGGGGGATGGCCGATAAGTGGTGGCTTCTCCTCCATACCTTGATTGGGACAGCAGCTTCAGCTTTTGGCTCGGCAGCCTTTAATCAATTGATGGAGATTGAAGACGATGCCCAGATGAAGCGGACCTCGGATCGTCCGCTGCCTTCGAGACGGATGAGTGTGATGAAAGCTTTTGGCATTGGTTGGGGGCTGGCAGCTTTTGGGGTGATCCATTTGGCGGAAAAGGTGAACTTGGAGGCTGCCGTTTTGGCAGCTTTCACAATTGCGATTTATGTTTTTGTCTATACTCCGATGAAAAAGTGGCATTCCACCAATACTTTGGTGGGTGCAATTCCAGGTGCAATTCCTCCTCTCATCGGTTGGGTCGGTGGCGGGGGTGATTGGCTTGCTTGGGGTGGGTGGTTTCTTTTTTGGCTCTTGTTTTTTTGGCAACTACCTCATTTCGTCGCGATTAGCTGGCTTTGTCGCGAGGAATATGAAAACGCGGGATACCAAATGTGGTCAAATGGTGATGGATCGGGGTGTAAGACCTCAAAATTATTTGTTGGGTTCTCGATTTGTCTCATTTTACTCGTGATTTCAGGGGCGGCGACGGGGTTGTTTCCGTGGTGGGTTGCGGTTTCCCACACCGCTTTGATGGTTTATCTAATGCGGCCGGTTCTGACTTATGGGGCCTCAGGTGAGCGTGCTCCCATGCGAAAGGCTTTCCTTGGAACTTTACTTTACCTTCCTCTCGTATTGGTCGGTCTTGCCTTTACTTGGTCTTAGGCTAGCTTCCGATCGAAGTGGACGTCAGTCAATTAGAGCCCGCCGATCGGGACCCCAAGAAGTTACGCGCTACGGCGATCAAGCTTGTGATCTTTATGGTTGTGAGTGGTGTCGTGCTAAACTTTTCTTACCGGCGGTATCGGGAAAACACCTCAGATAGTCGGCGGCCCATCTTTGAAACGCGAATCACCGAACCCGAGGTAGAGCTTTTGACAGCGGATGGGAAGTCGCGAAACCTCCAAGATCTCCAGGGAAATGTGACCTTGGTGTTGACTCTTCCAAAGACTCCAAATCCTGGTTCCCAGCCTTCCCTAGAGGCTCTTCGGGTTGTAATGGATGAGTTTAAAGCGGCGCCACAAAAGCCTAGGATTCTTGTTTTTGTCTTAGATGGATCTAACAAAGCCCCTGAAGAGATGGCCGGTGTTCTCGCGGAATATGGAAAGGAGCCTGAAGTTCTTAGGGTGGTAGCTGATGAGGATGCTAAAACATCGCTGCGGTCGTTCACTAAAACCAAAATGAGGTTCAACCGGATTCCAACGGAAAGGAATGGGGTTTTCGATTATGACACGCGCCTCGTTCTTTTAGACCAAAATATGTTCATTCGGGGGATTCCCGGACTGACTGAAGGTTGGAATTTTGAAACGGTTGCAGAAATGGAACGGAAGTATGAAGAAGCAAAAAGAGATTTTCCGGAAAAGGATCTTACACCACCTCAAATGACAACCCCGAAGCTGCAAGAGATCCTGATCGATTCGATCAAATATCTTTACGAAAACCCGAATGAAAAAGGACAGGAATGACCGATAAAAAAAAGATAACCCTGATTTATGTGGGTGTAGCGTTCATCTGCGCTCTCGTGCTTGGAATGTCATTCCTCTTGCTTGGGTTGAAAAAAGTAAATAAGGAGGACGAGCTCCCCGCGACCGGAGTTGGTAAAGAAGATGTGGGAGACTTAGTTGTT
>DCQM01000121.1:5626-19989 GCA_002323895.1 Akkermansiaceae bacterium UBA1518 | reverse complement strand
GACTTAGTTGTTCTGGAGTCTGACTTTGAACTTCAGCGGCAGGACGGAGCGAAGGTGAAGATCTCTGATTTAAAGGACAAAGTATGGCTGGCTGCGCAATTCTACGCGACCTGCCCGATGTGTGCTGAACGGAACTCATCGTCGCTCGTTGAGATTTATAACGAATTTAAGGACGACAGTGAGTTTGTCGTGACTTGTTTTTCGGTTGATCCCGAAAATGATACAGAGGAACTTCTTTCGAGCGTTCGCGACGGATTAAAGCTTGAGAAAAACAATTGGTGGTTTCTCCGAGCCGAGCGCGAAGAGTTGTGGGAGTTCATGACGAAAGAGATGTTTTTCACAACGATTAAAGAGCGGACTGACCCTATCCATATCGCCCAAAAGGGGCGTTGGGCCCACGACATGGGATATCAGCTTTATCGGGGAGACACTTTAGTCTATAAGTGGGATGTAGGTCTTCCGCTGGATCAATTGCGTGGTGAAATCAAAGACGCGTTAGTTGGAATTAGAAAGGCTGTTGAGTCGACGAAGTGAGCCCCGGACCATGAGTGAATCAAGTATTCTTGAGCATCCGATCCAAGTTGAAAAGGCGCGGAAACTAAGGGTGGTTGTTTGGGTCGTAAGTGCGGTAGTCTTGTTGCTCGTCGCTCTTATGAGATCGCCCTACAAATTGGACGTTCCCCCCGAATATGAGATCGCCCATAGTTTTATTAAAGCTCTGCCAGAAGTGATGGCGCTCATAAACACGTTCGTAGCGGCGTGTTTGTTAGCCGGGATTTTAGCAATCCTTAAAAAGAAGCATCGCCTCCATCAACGGTTGATGACGACTGCACTGATTTTGTCTTCAATCTTTCTCGTGTTCTATGTGGTTTATCACTTCACCACTTTCGAAACCAAATTTGGTGATGCAGATGGAGACGGGCAACTGAGTGAGAGCGAACTTAATAAATTTGGGAATCTCAGGGTTTTGTATCTTGGGGTTTTGTTCACTCATATCGTTGCTGCTGCGGTGAGCTTCCCTATGATTTTGATGACCTTCGTTCATGCCTGGACTCGAGATTTTGAAAAGCATCGTAAGCTGGCAAAGAAGACTTTTCCCCTCTGGCTTTACGTGGCTGTGACTGGCCCTTTTTGTTATTGGATGCTCAAGGCATTTTACCAATAAAATGGTAAAAGTAAGTGTCGCGTTCGCTTGGTTGTTATCCCCTTAAAGGTTGCCTCTGAGCTGCCTCAAAAGATCAGAGGGTTTAGAAGCGGGCTCTGTGATGGCGTGTCGCTTGGGAAGCTCTTAACTTAGCGGGTTGCTTTGTCTCCACATCCACAGCCGGTTTTCCCTGCCAATTTTTCGGCAATCTTGTGTGCGGTTGGGGTAATCGAGAGCCCTCCCAAGTTGGTGCACCGAAGTTCACGCGGGATTTGATGAGCGACTTTGTTCATAGCGATCACAACTTCGTCGAACGGAATGAGATGGTTGTATCCGGCCAAGGCCATATTTGTGCACGATAAGGCATTGGTTGCGGCCATTACATTTTTGCCAAGACAGGGAGCTTCGACACGATTGGCGATGGGATCGCATACCATGCCGAAGGAATTTTGTAAGGCAAGTGAAGCAGCGGCCATTTGTTGATCGTTTGTTCCTCCCCCAAACCAAGTCATTGCAGCAGCAGCCATAGCCGATCCTGATCCACATTCAGCCATACAGCCTCCTTCTTCGGCTGCAAACGTAGCGTCGAGGGTGATGAAAACACCAATTAATCCGGCGAGTAAGAGTGCTCCACATTTTTCTTCGTTTGATTTTCCAAGAGCATTGGCAACGGCAAGAACTGCGCCAGGCATCGCTCCGCAAGAGCCTGCGGTAGGCGCAGCCACAATCACTCCCATTGACGATTTGACCTCCATGATTGCGGTGACCGAGCGGATGATGGCATTTGGAATTTCAGCCTGAATGAGGCGACCTTCTTTTTCTGCGATTTGAAAATTCGGCGATTGAGAGGGGAGAATGCGATCCTCGTAAGAGGTTCCTCCGAGGCCGGTTTTAATGGCGTCTTCCATGATGCCACGGATGTGATCCATTTGCGCCATAATTTGTTCCTCTGGAATGCCGCCACGTTCTGATTCGTAACGCAGGGCCATTTTCCAAAGAGGGATTCCTTCGGTGTTAGCGGCTTTGAGCATTTCGCCGGCTCTCAAGAAAGGAACTTGAATTTCATTGCGTGCGAGGACGGGTAGGACGGCAGGAAGGTGTCGAACACGGATGGCCTCGAACTGTTTTGCGAGCGCCTGAAGCGCTGTTTGATCAGGCTCTTCACGGAGACTGAGATTGATGAGGTGCTGGCCTTCTTCCGATTTATGTATCGAGACGATCTCTGCAGCAACGTCTGGTTGGAGTTCTGGCGCGTTCTTGGTCCAGATAAGAATGTGATGATAATCGCCGGCTGAGGTGAAAGGAATGCCATCGATAGAAATAGTTTCGATCATTCCGCCTCCTGTCGAAATCGCGTCGAAATGATAAATCGTCCCCGATACACCGTGGGCTTCTAGACGGTAAAAGTTGGGGTGGGGGGCGTCATAGCTTTCATAATGGAGGTCGATTTCAATTCCTTCGTCTTTCAGCACTTTCTCAAAAGTTGGAAGCCGCGGGTCATCTGGGGTCCAGCCAAGGATTCCGCCATAGAGCCCAAGATCGCTCCCTTGTTCCTTGTGAGTGGTAACGAGGGAGCCATTGGGGTCGTATCGAACTACGAGGGTGGAAATTTTTTCTCCAGCAAGGGCCCGCATCAGTCGGCCGATCCGGTTTGCGGCGGCACTGTGCGAACTGCTCGGGCCGCGCATCACGGGACCAAGGACATCGTTAAAAATGCTGGGAGGAACCTTCATCGCTTTTGTTACGGAAAGAATGACTCAGAATTGGGGCTCGCAACAGGTTGGATTTCCAAAAAATTTCTGGCGTGGCCATGAGCTTGATCGTGAGCGATTTCAAGCCTAGCCTAGGCAAGTGACGGAAATTTGGCATAGCACGATCATGGGGTGGGGGGTTCTCTTCATTGGTCTCTGCGTGGGATCATTTTTGAACGTGGTGATTCATCGTCTGCCCCGCGGCCTTTCGGTAAATGATCCGAAGCGGTCGTTTTGCCCGAATTGTGAAAAGAGTCTTCCAGCTTGGGAGAATCTCCCGGTGATTACGTGGTTGCTTCAACGTGGGCGATGCCGAAATTGTCAGGCTCCAATTGCAGTCAGGTATCTTTTGGTGGAAGTCCTGACAGGGGTTTTGTATTTAGCAGGTTGGCTGTATTTGCCGATGATTAGCGCGATTCTTGCAATCACCTTGTTCACAATTCTGGTGGCGGTAACTTTTATTGATGCTGAGCATCAACTCATTCCGACGTCTTGGACGACTGCTGGTTCGGTAATTGCTCTGGGTGGCAGTTTACTGGTGCCTAAGCTACTAGATCTTCCTGGATTACAGCTTGATTGGATTAAAGAGAGCAGTTGGGCTGGTTTGAGGGTATCTGTGGTTGGTTGGGTCGTTGGATTCGGATCGCTGTGGGGGGTTGTCTTGCTTGGAAAGTTGATCTTTGGTCGCTTGAAATTGAATTTCAAGGAAGCCGCACGTTGGAGATTGCAAGAAGGTTACGAAGACGACGAACAACTACATTTTGTCATCGGCAAAGAGGCACATAGTTGGGATGAATTGTTCTATCGACCTACGGATCGTATAGTCATTAAAGGCCATGGCTTCAAGGTTGACGGGCAGCGTCGGCCGGCTAAAGAGTTGCGGATCGGTCGTGATGATCTTGAAATCGGGGGAGATAGGTGGAAGATTGCAGATTTGAAGTCTTTAGAGGGGAGGGCAGTTAATGTGATCATCCCAAGGGAGGCGATGGGAATGGGTGATCCCCATCTTTTGGGAATGATTGGTGCTTTTCTGGGATGGCCTGCGGTGGTTTTTGTAATATTTACGAGTTGTCTTTCCGCAATTATGGCTGCTCTGGTAGCACGGGTTGGATTTGGAAAGCCTTTGCCTTATGGGCCATTTCTTGCTTTTGGGGCCTTAGTGTGGATTTTTGGTGGGTTTCAAGGGTGGATTTGGTACTTTGAGGGGATTCAAAGCGGGTTTTTGCCTTAAAATTAGACGAGCGTGCCTCGCTAGTTCGGAATATATCCTGATTTGACAGGTGGATATGTAAGGCTCTATTCTTTCAGAGCCGTTAAATATTCGAACCGTTCCAATAATGATGAACAACAAAATTTTGTGCGCTCTCCTTCTCGGTGGACTTGCTACTCCGCTGGCCGCCCAATCGTCGAAGGACTTAAAGACGCCTGCCGCTCTAAAAAAGGCGGCTTATAATGTTGATAAGTATGTTGCGGAGATTTTTCGCCGCAAGAAGCTATCGGTTCCCAAGGTTGTAGATGATCCAACTTTTCTCCGGCGAAGTTTTCTTGTCGCAGCTGGAAGGATTCCAACCCTCGAAGAAGCATCGAGCTTCCTTGAAATCGAGGATCCAGCAAAACGTGAGATGCTCACCCAGTATCTTCTTCAGAGCGATGGCTACCGGAGTCACATGCAGAATTACGTTTTTGACCTTCTTCGGGCCAAGGATAATGATCGAGACGGGGCTGAAGCTTATGCTGCTCCATACATGCATTTCGTCCAGCAGTCGGTTGCGAAAAATACTCCTTGGGATCAGTTCGCGCACAGTCTGGTTTCCGCAAAAGGAATAGCTTGGGAAGATGGTAATGGTGCAGTTGGCTACTACATCAGGGATAAGGGGATGCCTCTCGACAATCTTTCGCTTACCATGCAGATCTTTACTGGTGAACGACTTGAGTGTGCTCAGTGTCACGACAGCCCTACAAATAAATGGGAGCGCATGGACTTTTATGAGCTAGCCGCCTTCACCCACGGCCAACGCGAGATCAACGATGGCGTCTGGAATAGGGCAATGAGGAGCTACAACGACGAAGATTTTCGCCGTTCTGATATCGGACGTCTTTTTTACTGGCTTCGCGATAACATCCACTATGGAACTCTCGCTGACCAAGGAGCTGGGCGCATCAAGCTGCCAAGCGATTACCAATATAAGGATGGCGATCCCGGTGAGATGATTGGAGGGCGGACGCACTTTGGTAAAAAGATCCGATCATCTGATCGACGGGACAGTGGGAAATCTCGCGTCGAGTTTTCTGATTGGATGACCAAAGATAACCCCAATTTTGATTACATCGCTGTTAACCGTATGTGGGAACGCGTGATGGGCAGTCCGCTGACTTATCCAGTGGATGTTTACGTAAAGCCTGAGAGGACGGCTTCGCCCTCTTTAACTAGCTACTTGACCCGACTAATGGTCGATCTCGATTATGATCTGAGGGCTTTCCAAAACGTTCTCTTCCTGACGAAGACATTTCAGTTTGCAGCCAATTCAAAGGCTTTCGAAGCAGGTGTTCCTCAGGCATTTAATGGTCGACAGCTCGAGCGGATGAGTGCGGAGCAGATCTGGGACTCGCTTGTAACTCTCGTGGCTGAGAAGCCGGATAGTTTGGCCAAACGGAAGTTTAGTAACAATATCTATTACAATAATAAGCCGATTCTTGTTGGTGAAAAGACGATGTCGGATCTTGCGAAGGAAGTCATGGCGATTGAGGACCCTAAAGTCTATCGCGAGTATGCCGAAGCCCTCCTAGAAACAATCAAATCTGGTGGTGGAAGTTCTTCGGCTTCCAAGGACATGATGATGATGGCTGCCAAGTCACGACCTGGTCCGGCAAAGGGAATTGCCCGGGCATCGGAGCTTTCTGCTCCTGCGCCAGCGAGTCATTTCCTGCGAGAATTTGGTCAGTCCGACCGCGAATTAATCGAGTCATCGACTAAGGAAGCCAACGTTGCTCAAATCTTGGAGATAATGAATGGTCATGTGGAGAAGATGGTGGTCGCTAATAGTGGGGCCTCGGTTTACGACGCTCTCAAGAAGGGCACCACCGAAGCTGATAAGGCTCGTTATATTTACTACGCGATTTTAAGCCGCCCCCCGAATAAGTCGGAGATGAACATGCTCATGCGCGATGTCATCGATGGGAGCAAAGAAAGTTACGAAAACTTGGTTGCTGCTCTTGTTCAAACCCACGAATTTATGTTCGTCCAGTAGTGATACAAAAACCCAATATCGAACTCTAATAAAACAATGGATACTAGTTCTTTTAACAAAGCAGATGAGCTTGGGCGTCGCCAGTTTATGGTCAACGCTGCGCGTAGCTACCTTGGAGTGAGCCTTGCTCCTATGCTCGGGGCAGGTCTTACCGGAGCCGCTTTTGGCCAAAAGCACGTTGGTGGTGCGAAAGCTGAACACGTCATCTTTCTCAATATGGGAGGTGGTATGAGCCATCTCGATACCTTTGATACAAAACCCAGAAATAAGGAAGTGCAGGGACCGGTTGAATCAATCGATACCTCGGGTGACTTTCAGATTTCTCAGTATCTCCCCGAGAGTGCTAAAATCGGAAACAAGATGTGTGTCATCAATTCAATGACCTCCACGCAGGGTGCTCATAGCCAGGGGCAATACCTCCTTCACCGGAGCTATTCACCTCGTGGAACCATCGTCCATCCTGCGATAGGGGCATGGGTTGTTCGCCAAAAAGGGCGAAAGAACACTACTCTTCCAGGTTTCGTGACAGCTAATACAAGCCCGGCTGTCTCTTCTCCTGGATTTTTTGGTGCACAATTCGGTGGTGTCCCTCTCGGACGGCCAGATGAGGGGTTAAAGAACTCAACCCGCGCCGGTTCTGTTAGTGAAGAAGATTTTAAGAAGCGTCTCGCTATTGCGGACGCTCTCAACAAAACCTTCGAAGAGAGTTATCAAACACCAGCAGTCAAAGCATACGATAGTCTCTATGAGGAGGCTGTGAAGTTGATGAAGAGCAAAGACCTCGAGGCGTTTGATATTAATAAGGAGCCTGCAAACGTCCAAAACTCATATGGTAAAGACCGTTTCGGTCAGGGGTGTCTTCTTGCTCGTCGTCTTGTTGAAGCTGGTGTTCGTTTCGTTGAGGTTTCACACGGAGGTTGGGACACCCACTATGACAACTTCACCAATGTTGAAAACCGGGCCAAGACGCTTGACCAGGCTTTCTCAGCACTGGTTGCAGATCTTGATGAGCGTGGGCTCCTAGAGTCGACTCTCGTTGTGATCGCTACCGAATTTGGCCGGACTCCACGGATCGTTGAAGAGCATAGCTCAGGACGTGATCACCATCCTGCCTGTTTTTCCGCTGTGATGGCTGGAGGCGGTATCGCTGGCGGTCAGAAGTATGGTGAAACAGATAAGAATGGCGCGCGCGTGGCCAAGGATCCTGTCTCCATTCAAGATTTTAACGCTACAATTGGCCATGCCCTCGGCATCGATCATGCCCAAATTGTGAGTTCCCCAAGTGGGCGTCCGTTCCGCCTTGGTGGTGCGGAAGCCGAGCTCGGAAAGCCAATCACTTCGATCTTCGGCTAAGTCGGGAGTTCAGCGATACTCTATATTAACACGGTCCTTCGTTCTGGCGATGGGCCGTTTTTTTGGAGCTAAAGCTGCTCTAGGGGTGATATTGATCATATCAAAAATTGCCTAGCATGATCTTCCTCCTCCATTTTCTGCCGCCTCTGGAAGATCATCAACTTCTAGAATTCCGTTTGATTTTTTCCAGACCGAGATGGCTTCTACGATCATCCAGATTTCAATGATAACGGTAGTGAAACCGAATCCAAATAGTAACCAGCTATTATTATCGGCGAAGTCTCTCAGATTTAAAGACATCGCAATCGCAGGAAGAATAAGCATCAAAATTCCTGGAATGAGAGCTAAGAAGTAAGGGAGACCCCGGCGTCTTAACCAGAAAGTAATCACTAGAAACGCGAGACCCGCCAAAAGTTGGTTAATTGCTCCAAAAAGAGGCCAAAGGAGAAGTCCTCCGGTTCCTGGTGCCTTACCTTCTCCTCCGGGAAGTTGTGCGATGAAGAAGGCGATGGTTATCGCAAAGAGTGTTGCGGCATGGCGGTTTGTAAGCCAGAAAAGTGGATTGCCGTTCACAAATTCTCCAGTCCGTTTGCCATTGACGCGATGGCGTGGAGCCAACGTTACGGCGATTTCTTGCACAACGTATCGTTGTAAGCGGCAAGCAGTATCCAGAGTGGTGGCTGCGAATGAAGCCACAAAAACGCCCATTAGAGCAATTGAAAATTTGGCAGGAAGTCCGAGTGATTTGAGGAAATTGGCACTCCCTTCGACAAATGCCCCAACTTTTGCTCCCAGCCCTTTTGCGGCATCCCACGAAGCATAGCGTGCCTCAAAGGCTTCTGAGCCAGAGATAAAGCTTTCGCCACTTCCAGTTCCGAGTCCAAGTCCCGAAATGCAGGCAAGAATCACAAGAACCGCTAGGAAGCCCTCAGTCAACATAGAGCCGTATCCGACAAGTTGAGCATCGCTCTCGCACTTCAATTGCTTGGAAGATGTTCCTGAGGAAACGAGGCAGTGGAAACCTGAGATCGCGCCACAGGCAATTGTAATAAATAGGAAGGGAAAGATCGAAGGTGCTCCTTCGGGGGAGAAATTGAAAGCTGGAGCCACAATTTCTAATGCCGGGCGTTCAGCTCCTGGAGTCAATGCGGATCCTCCAAAAAAGCAGGCTGCAAAAAGCCCGAGAACAACTAATCCCAGAGCCGAGAGAAGTTGGAGGCTGTTAATGTAATCGCGTGGTTGAAGAAGGGTCCAAACTGGAAGTACCGAAGCGACATAAGAATATCCAAGCAAGAGCATAACCCAGCTTATAACTGAAAGTCCGTTGCTGTCTGGATTGGAAGGATCACCGCCGAGATACTCATTGAAGCTCCCCAAAAATCCAATATCGCCGAAGGCTACAGTGAGATACATGAGGACCAAAGAAATCAGCGATGGAAATAGAATATTGGCACCCTTTCGATGAATATTGACGCCGATGACTACGGCAAGTGGGATTTGAATCAAACAGGGAAAGATTGCTTGAGGGTAGTTCTTAAAGACACTGGCGATGACAAGGCCGAAAATTGCTAACACAATTGTTAAGGCTAAAAAAAGGACGGCTAAAAATAAGATGCGTGTTCGCTTCGTAATAACTCGTCCAGCTATGTCTCCGACCGTCTGCCCTTTGCTTCGTAAAGAAACGACCAACGCACCAAAATCGTGCACCGCGCCAATCAAGATGGAGCCAAAAATCACCCAGAGCAGGGCTGGGACCCAACCCCAGATTACCGCAAGTGCAGGGCCAACAATCGGACCGGTTCCAGCGATGGAAGTGAAGTGATGGCCGAAGACGATTCCCTTTTTAGTTGGGACATAATCGGTCCCATCCTCCAGCTCGATCGAAGGCACCTTTGCTTTGGCATTCAGCCGAAAAATCTTTTGGCCTAACCATCTTCCATAGGTGTGATAAGCGACGAGGTAGAGAATCAAAGCCCCTAGAGCAATAGCAATGGTGGGCATGGCACTTAATGTGAATGCTTGGTTACTAGTGCGTCGAAGACTGGAGAGGGAACATATCGGCGCACTGTTTTCCCCCAACCTTCTGGGCCGACCATCCCCATCACCATGCTTGATGAAAGCTCAGCCATCTCGCGTGGCGGCATCAGGAAAACGGTATTGATATCGGGAGCCATGTCACTGTTGATATGCCGCATGACACGCTCGTATTCGTAATCTCCGGGAGAGCGAATTCCTCGGAGAATAAATCCAGCACCGACTTCCTCGGCATAATCTACAAGATAGCGATTATCGAAATGGGTTATAGTTAGCCTTTCGCAAGAGGGAATAGAGCTTCGAAGAAGGTTGATTCTTTCTTCGGTAGAAAAAACGTAGTTTTTCGAAGGATTCTGGCCGATCGCGATTACAAGACGATCAAAGAGGGCTAGCCCTTGGCTAATCATCCAGAGGTGCCCGTTGGTCGGTGGATCAAAACTACCTGCGTAAACCGCTGTTTGCATAGGTAGTTACAGCATTTTTTTGATCATGGCGCGAGCGCGCATTTTCTTCATCCATTTTTGGTAATTGGACTTCTTTTTGTCCGATATCACCCGACGTTGGACCTCGTCACGAACTTCCGAAAAAGGTTTGGCGGGCCCCAGCTTCCGCTCCATCACCTGAACAATATTAAACCCGATTTGATCCTCCAAAGGGCCCATGATCTCTGAGCCAGTGGTTTCAAAAAGGAGAGTTCCAAATTCCATGGCTAAATCGGTTCGTGGAATGTCTTTCCATACGCCACCCTGTTCGGCGTGAGAACCATTTGAATACTTCTTGGCTAAATCGTTGAAATCCCCACCGTTGTTAAGTTTCTTAACGATATCCTCCGCAAGGTTGAGTTGGGCGAAAGGACCACCTCCACGGTTTTTGTGGAGGTAAATCCGGCGGTATGTGCCAAGATCCTTCGCCCGATCCCGATTAATAATGCTCCAGCGATCGTATTCTTCACGGATTTCATTTTCTTTCGGATTGGCAACATCTCCGAACTGTTGTGCTCTTACGACTTGGACTAAGAGTTCTTTTCGCTGTTGTTCTTTAAACTGGTCTCGAGTTAAGTTGGTTGCTTTGAGGTATTTATTAAAAAGCTGTTCATCTCCGTTATAGACATTTTGAACAATTCTTTTGACTTCATCCTCGATCTGGTAGTCAGGGAAAGTGCTGACTCGGTCCTTGAATTCAGTGAAAATTATCGCCCGGTCGATGAGCTCGTCCAAAATATTTGATTTCAGTTCGTCTAGTTGTCTCTGGAAGGCTTCTCCTCGCCGTGGGTATCGTGACATGAGGACCGATTGGCTAGGAGCCACTTTGATCATCAGTTCGTTGAGAGTGATTACATCTCCGTTTACCTTCGCTGCAATTTTGTTAACTGATTGAGGTCCCTGCGGGGGCCGGATTTGTGCATTTGGGGGGCTGACAGGAGGCTCTTGCGGAAACGCAGGTAAAACCGTTGCGATTCCAAACGCGATTGCTTTTGTGAAGCTTGAAAACATGGGGAATTTTAAATTCTAAAGGGTTTTGAGCAACTGAACGGCTTGGGAGAGCTTATCCTTGGTGCGCCGCGAACTCAAGCGGGGAAACCTACCACCTGAGGGAAGAATGTAATCACCATTTCGCTGCAGCATGAGCCTGTCTTTACTGATTTCAACCATTTGAACACCCTTAGATGAACCAATAACGCGAAGGCGGTTCGTCTCAATGAGATTCTTCACGGGGTCGGGGAATCTGCCAAACCGATCGCGCCAGTCTTTTTTGATACCATTTATTTCCTTTTCTGTGCGAGCAGATGCAAGTTGGCGATATGCCGCGACTCTCATTTCGGGGTCTGGACCGAAGGTTCTTGGGAAGAAGGCGGGCACTTTCGTTTTCTCGGCTGTCCAAGCACTTTCGGAGTAGGCTATGAAGTCGATTCTGACTTGGGTGTCAGCTCTCTTAATCGTTCTTTTCCCCTGCAAGTGCTCGACCGATTGTTGGAGGAGTTGGCAGTAAAGCTCAAAGCCGACCGCCGTGATATGGCCTGATTGTTTCGTTCCAAGCAAGCTACCGGCACCCCGGATCTCTAGATCCCGCATCGCTATCTTAAATCCAGATCCAAGTTCCGTGTATTGTTTGATCGCGCTGAGCCGTTTTCGAGCGTCTCCTCCTGCGATGAGGTCGTCTGGAAGTAATAGCAAGGCGTAGGCCCGCCGTCCGGCACGTCCAACCCGTCCGCGAAGTTGATATAAATCAGCAAGGCCAAACCGATCAGCTCGGTCGATTAAGATCGTATTAGCGTTTGGAATGTCGATGCCACTTTCAATGATCGTTGTGGCCAGTAAGACATCGGCTTTTCCCTCTACAAATTGATGCATGACAAGTTCCAAATCCTCGCGATCCATCTGCCCATGGCCGATGATGACTTTGGCTTCTGGAATAAGAGATTGAATTCGCTCTTTCATCCCTACGATCGTGGCGACTCGGTTGTGAAGAAAAAACACTTGTCCACCCCTCGTTAATTCTCGGCGGATAGCATTACGAATCAGCCTCTCGTCGTAAGCGCAAATAGAGGTTTGAACCGGTAGGCGATTTGGAGGAGGGGTGTCGATCGTTGACATGTCTCTAGCTCCCATTAGAGAAAGATATAGGGTCCGAGGAATAGGGGTAGCCGAAAGAGTAAGAACGTCGATAAGTCGAAAACGTTCTTTTAGCATCTCCTTGTGGCGAACTCCAAAGCGTTGTTCTTCGTCAACGACCAAGAGGCCAATTTTTTGATACTCAACCCCAGTGGAGAGAAGGCGATGAGTCCCGATGACGATATCGACCTTACCATCTCGCAAGCCTTCAAGCGTTTCCCTTATTTCAGCGGGGGTTTGTAAGCGGCTTATTAATTTTATTTCGATTGGGTAATCGCTCATTCGGGCCTTGAAAGTCCGCCAGTGTTGTTGTGCTAAGACAGTTGTTGGGGCTAAAATTGCGACCTGAGTGCCTCCGGTGACGGCTTTGAAAGCTGCTCTGATGGCTACCTCTGTCTTTCCGAAACCTACATCACCACAAATCAAACGATCCATGGGACGGGGTGATTCCATATCGATTTTGGTGTCTTCAATGGCTCGTCGTTGGTCCGGAGTCTCTGTGAAAGGAAATGAGGCTTCAAACTCTTGCATCCATTGACCATCGGGAGCATGTCCGTGACCTGATTTGGCATCTCTTTCGGCTTGGAGCCGCAGTAATTGTGCTGCGTAGTCCATCACGGCAGCCTCGGCTGTGATGCGAGCCTTCTTCCATTTCTTATCCCCAAGTTTGTTCCGTCTTGGTTTGCCGCCGCCTATCCCGACATAACGAGCGACCAGATGACTTTGATCGATAGGGACATGCAAGGTGGCACCATCCTGATACTCGATCCCAAGCTCTTCTCGTCCTTCCTCGCCGTCAACAAGTCCGATAAATTCCCCAATGCCGTAATCGGCATGAACGACGAAGTCGCCTTCGTTGAGTTCGTGAACTCCAGCAATTGCAGCCGCATGGCGTTGATGAGAGAGTTTTTCTTTTCCACGGGTTCCAGGTAGATGCTGGCGACCAAAAATTTCGAGAGTTGAAAGTACGACAAGTTTTTGATTTGGCGCTACAAAGCCTTTTGTGAGGCGGCCTTCTATAAATTTAAAATCAGTTTCGTTCCGCTCCAGTATCTCGAGGAATCGATGGCGTTCGGCTTTGCTTGGGGCTACCAATCCGATTTGCCAATCTTCGCGGCTCCATTCGTTGATTTGCTCAAGAAAGAGTGCGCGGCTTGATTCAGCAACTACAAAATCTCCCGCTTCAAATCCGGCTGCGGGAGAAGGATGAAGGTCGGCACTCCAGTCTTCGTTTGGACCATCAGTGATTAACACATCAGCGATTTCCCGATCATCCTCATCGAGAGCGATAATGAGATCATCTGGGTTGAGCCATGTTGAGAGGAGATCGCCAAATATCTCGCTTTCTCTTCTAATCTCGACCGATTCAATTTTCTTCGTGGTTGTTTGCGTTTCGACACTGAACTCGCGAATCGATTCAATTTCATCTCCAAAGAACTCGATGCGAATTGGGTGGGAAAGTTGGGCAGGAAAAAAGTCGAGAATTCCGCCCCGTCGGGCAAATTGTCCCCGTTGAAATATTTGGGGGTGTTCGTCGAAACTGCGTTCAGTAAGCCAGGCGATTAGCTCTTCGGGGGAAATATTCAAACCGACGTTTAAAGTGAGTTCAGTCTCGTTAATTGAAACGAGGGGTGGCGCCGGAGATTGCCAGGAAGTTCTTGAAAGAACTACCGGATCGGCAGGGGACTGTGCAATTCTATGGAGAGTAGCGACTCGTTCAGCTTCCCGATCTGGATCCGTTAATTCTTCTTCGACTATAACAGTTGGATCATCCAGAATAAGAGCAGAGCTTTTCCAAAAGGCTAATTCTCCTGCTAATTGGTCGCGGCGGCGGGCATGTGGTGTGAAAATCCAGGTTCGTCCCTGCCCAGTTGTTTTTCTTTTGGCGAGTAGGGCTGTGATTAAGTATCCTTGAGCTGAGTTGTCACATCCTCCAAGAATTAGAGGCTTGTCCTTAGCTGTAGGCATGGCCTCCCACGTGGACAGGGCCATTCCCCGCCACTCTTCTTTCGTGGAACCGCCGTTCACAGGGAACGCTATAATGCCGGGGATCCGCTAGTGCAATGGAGTCCTTTCGTAAAAAAGTATAAAGATTCACTTGTCAAAGATCTCAAGCCATCCTAAAGCTCCGCCGCGCTAAACTTCAATTTAGCGCCGAAAATTCCAACCTAATGCGCAGATAGCTCAGTTGGTAGAGCAGTTGGCTTTTAACCAATTGGTC
>DCQM01000121.1:0-5324 GCA_002323895.1 Akkermansiaceae bacterium UBA1518 | reverse complement strand
GGTAGAGCAGTTGGCTTTTAACCAATTGGTCCTGGGTTCGAGTCCCAGTCTGCGTACCATTTTCACCACCCGCTTCGTCCTAATAGATAAGCGGGTTTTCTGTTAGTTACTCTCCCGAAAAGCGAGCAGAATGCTAATGCCTTTTTAGACTCTGAGGCTACTTCAGGAGGCTTTCGGGATAACCTCTAAATCTAGGGGTTTGGGTGGCTTGCTTTGATTCGTAAAAACTGAGAGGAAGAATTAGAGAGGGGGAAGCGCGAGCGGATGGTCGATATAAATGTTCCATCACCGCGGTCAGATCTCGAATGCTCAACAAGGACTGCGTCGCCATGTTTCCATTCCAAAAGGTTTTCACTCTGTTGGGGGGTATAAGTCAGATCAGCTGAAGGAATTCGTTGAATGAACCTAATCGATGGATAGCTGACGCCATTTTCTACAACGCTTGCGTAAGTTATCAATGAGTCTTTTTTAGTAGGATTACCGAGGAGAGCATATTCAAGAAGATTGGAATATCCATCGTTATCGGGATCGGCGAGGGGACCCGAAACCCCAGGATCCACCATCTCTTCAGCTGAAAAGAAATCAGCGAGGTAGTCATCAAATTCAAGGAGGTCAGGTTCAGGTGATCCTGGGCTCCCACCCTTAAGGTTACTTGTGGTCCAATTAGAAGCCAGCGAATGATCGGGGGAAGACATAGGCTCGGCAAGGACGAGAGAGTATCCATCTCCATCAGGGCTATTCGGCCACGGATCATTATCGTCGTATGTAAGCTCGATAATCGTGGTGTTTAGCGCGTAGGCTAGCCTGATAGTTTCGCCAGAGTTGGAGAGCGAATTTTCATAAACTCCAATCACAGTAGGCATGTCCCCATAACGAGCGCGAAACGCGCTCAAGTTACTGACTAAGACGACTGATTTACCTGGGGCGATGATTGTTGAGGACGCAGTTGAAAAGTCGAATTGCACTCCGCTCACAAAATCAAGATTGTTCAAATCGATGTTCAAGTTCCCGGAAATATTCGTAATTTCTATGTATTCAAAATCGTTTTTGTTAGGAGAAATATCCAGTTCATCACCTTGAGGTTCGGGTGGATTATACATGATCTCGCTTATCACGAGGTTGTTTTTCCAAGATGCAATATCTGGGATTCCCGGGATAAATTCAATCGGATTAGACCAGTGGCTCGTGCGGCCGGTGTTATCCTCATGTTGGACTCGAACACGGTAAGTGATACCTGGTTCAGCGATCTCGGCGTCAAAGAGATAGTCTGACACAAATGTTTCAAGGTCAGGTGAGGCGCCTACAGTTTCGATTTCGTATGTCCGCGGAGTATTTTCTACGTATCCCTGAAGTCCTGGAGCGAGAATTTTTGCAATTCGCCAGCGCATTTTCGAAAATGAGTTGCTTCCATTTGGGTCACTAAAGGTAGAGCTTGAGAATGATAATCCATCGACAGGATAGTTTTCTAGGCCGGTGTAGGTAATGGTGGGTTTTCTTGGGATATTGCTATCTTGAGCTTCATACTTTAAATACTCATAACCGTAACCTGCACCGGTTCCATTACCGGGTGACCAGGAACCACCGTTAAAGTTGTCTGTGGTATAGGAGAGAATATAGTCTACCAGACCTTCGTGATCTTTTGATGAAAGGTAGCGAGTGTAAGAACCACCAATACGGGAGTCTCGATAGGGTGAGGCATAAAAGTTTCCTTTATGATTAGATTGCCCAGAAGCGTTCCCAGCGCTTCCCCTTGTCCTAGGATGATAGTTCCACATAAAGGCATCGAGGTCAGCCCAAGTAAGCGTTTGACCGTCTGGGTTTATCATTTGGGTGTATTCGTCTATCAGTTGGCCAATTTGTCCACCGGTAGAGGATCCGTCTTGCCCAACAAGATCTAGAAGTTCACGAGACCTGTTACGGAACTCAATCATAAGTTGTGGGTTATTAAGGATCGAGTTTTGTTGGCGAATAACACCTGCCTGATGTGTTTCGGCGATAAACATCATATCAAGGTCCCATGGCATGACATGCCATTGGCTCTGGGTCGGTTCGTGGTAGAAATAGTGATTGTAACCTATTCTGATGTCGACGTTACCGAGAAAACGGTTGAGCGCTCGCATCGAATAATAGCCTGGCATATACATATTTTCACGCCACCACTGTTCGCTTTGTCTTCGATTAGAGGCGTTGTAAAAAGAAGACCAGTCTGACGAATTGGTGACTTGGGTGTCACCCTGTTCTTTTTTGTCTCCTCCTCCACCTTCGATTTTGTAGATGTTTCCATCAGCAAGGCCCCTGTCTTTTAAAAATGAACCATTCGGTGATTCCATCGCGAGGTAGACTCCCCAGACATCGCCTTCGAATTGGTTACGAGAATCACTTTCTCTCTCGTCATCGATAACGCGGAATGCGAAGTAGTGGGTTTGCGGGCTAGGAATTCCTGCAAGTTCATACATACGCATAGTAAGAGACTCATCAAGTCCAGCCATGCCACGATTTACGGCGGCCCAAGGTGAGGACATGGGCTGCATATTAATGCGAGTCCAAGTTGAATTGTAGGGTTGTCCCCAATTATCGAGAGGTTTAAAACGGCGAGCTCGATTGAAGTGAATGCGCCATTTATTTTTTCCGGAAACATAGGTTGAAGCTTCACCTCGGTTTTCGAATTCAATATGGTCGTAGACCCTCCCATTGTAGACGATCGTCCCATTCATGTGTCTACCATCAGAGCCACCACTGTATTGTGAGTTATTAACATCCGTGCTGTTTGCGATGAGATGATACGTGGAGAGGCTATTGATTAATGAGCTCGGGAATGTTTCTCGGCGACTTGTTGGATTAAAAGATCCTGTCCAGGAAGGAGCTCCATCGTAGACGAAATATGCGAAATTTGGTTGTTGATCATCAGAATACGGGGCGGTTTCTGCTGTTCCATTTGTATCCTCAAAGTGGATTCGATATCTAATGAGACGACGATGAGATTGAATCGTCTTAGGTAAAACCGCTGTATAAATTGAATCTCCTTCTACAGCATCACCATTATTTCCGTCATCGGACATGTTGACTGTAATCCAAGATGATTCATAAGCAGGATCCTCAAGTCTAATGTATGATCCTGGATTGACTATCTGATAGTCTAAGGTCACCGGTCCCATTCCGTCAGGGTCTGTTAATTTGGCCGTAATGGTGACCGATTCATCGGACGTTGGTTGCTGGGGTGAGTGTTCAACCTGACGAATTGCCGGAGGAGTGAGGTTTGATGATGATGTGTTCGGAGATCCGGGGCTCGGTGTTGTACCGCCGGTAGAGGCTTCGTTGGTAGCCTCTAAAGAGACATCAATTGAAAAATCACTACTTGTGGAGCTTGCGTTCAGAGCATGAACTGCAATCACATTAGTTCCGCCCACAAGGTAAGTGTTTGCTCCGCCTATGATAAACTCTTCCCATTCAGCTTCGTGATTTTCTCCACGTCCATCAAAGGATTTCTCTTCGTCAGTGACGTGCACCCGTTTGACTTCTTGCCCATTAATCCAGATGATTGCTCCATCGTCTGCATAGATCCTCAGCTTTAAGTTTTGCGGAATTTCGAGTGGGGCGACTGTAAATTCTCGCCGAAGATAAACCGTCGAATAGTTTCTGCGCATATCATTGAGAATCGTGGTGTCATCTTCATCGCCATAACCAAGGGGTGTCTGGCCAGTAATCCACGAAGCATCTTCGGTGAAAGTGAGGGAGCGCCACTTATCGGCCGGCGACGACGGTTCGGATGTTCCTTTGCGATATCTCCAATTTGCATCATTCTCTGTGATATAGATTGTGTTCGGCCCTGGCCCGGTGTCGATCGTTGTTCCTGAAGTCCGCCACGATCCGCCGAGATTATTATCTAGGGCCGGATTAATGAGCTCCATCGAGCCGCCACCGCCCCGGGCCCCAGTGGGCCAAGGGAATCCATTATTATAATCGACTTGGTCTTGTAAGATCCCAGAAGCATTACGCAGATCAATCTCCTCACCAGTATTACGAAGCCTACCCTCCCATGGCCCTAAGGCTGTGATACCAAAAATTGAATTTAGGGTGTCTGGAGCTTCTCCAATTACCAGGTAACCGTTAGGAGGAATTGTGGTTCCCTCAGGAATAGAAAATTCCACAGCATCGCTTATTGTCCAACCGGAAATATCGATTGCATTTCCACCCAAATTATAAAGTTCAATAAACTCTTCGGCGCTCGTTTCGTCATTAGGGTTATAGTGAATTTCGTTAATTACTACTTGAGCTGTTAGAGCACCCGAAAAGAGAAAACTTATTAAAACGGTAAGTATGGACTTGGTGGAGATTTTCATCTTAAACAATGGGTAGCCTCAGGATTCTTTTAAATAAATGGTTTAGAAATTCGGATTATCATACGACTTTAAAGCCTTTTGTAACTGAGGACCAATTAAGCTTCACAAAGAATGATTTTTTATGCAACTCTCCTCTCAAGCGTTTTTAAACCTCTAACTGTCTAATTAAATCATGAACTTTTCAAAAAACACCCTGAGGAATGTCCAAAGAACGACGATTTTCTCTATTTTGGGATGTGGAACTTTACTTGCAGCGCCCATCGACCTCACTGACCCCAGTTTCGAATTAAATTCGGGTGGAGATATGACTGCAGGGGGCTGGAATAATGATTTGTTTCCTGACTGGGAGGGGCTTAATGGTCCGAATTCAGGTGAAGCTTTTGAGGAATATATTGGTGGATTTTTTTCCGATGGGACAGATCATGTCGGAATGGCGACTGGATACTATATCTGGCAAGATACAGGTGTCTCCTTTGAACCAAATACCACATACCAACTGACAGTTGGAGTGGGTAATCGCAACGCGGGTTTTTCGCCTGCGGGAAACGTTTCGGTCTACGCGATTTTAAACAGCGCGGAAAATCTCGGGTTAAATTTATTTTCCACTGCTGATGTCTTACTTGATCCAGCCGTAATTGCCTATGAAACTTTTGATGCTAATATTGACGCGCCAATAGGGACTTTCGTAGATGCTGCTCCATTGCAGTTCACGACGACCGACGCAGTTCCTGCAGGGACCATTGTTGTGCTTCTAGGCGACAATAGTTCGGGTGGACGCTCACATTTTGACAATGTCCGGCTTGAGACTGTTATCATTGGAGATAACGATGAGGATGGTCTACCTACTCAATGGGAGATTGATAACGGCTTAGACGATAGCGACGACGGTTCTGTCAATCCGGCTAATGGTCCGGATGGAGATCCAGACGACGATGGTCGCACCAATAAAGAAGAATTAGATAGTAAGACTCTTCCGAACAAGGC
>DCQM01000225.1:65069-86761 GCA_002323895.1 Akkermansiaceae bacterium UBA1518 | reverse complement strand
CCACATGGTTTCTGACATCCCAGCAATTCTCGGCTCGCTCGACTTCGTAATGGGCGAGTGTGACCGCTAAGTTCACGTCTAATTCTTCCAACCTGATTTCTCACGGTGAGTTCTAAAATTGAAGCCCCCCGCCCTCGCTCGATCGATCGATCGAAGCTGAGTTACGTCTCTCCAAGCGCCCCGAAAGATCGCGAAGTTCCAAAGCCTCGCCTGATCGACCGCAGTGATGTGGAATACATCCGTCCTGTGCTCACCGTTCTTGAAAAAAATGTTCATTCGCCAGTCACTCCTGGCGTGGTTCATTTCCCTCAATTCAAGATCACCCCAACTCTCGAAAAAGCAGCCAATAAACGAATCGCACAATATCCCGATGACCAACGCCGCTCGGCTGTGCTTCCGCTTCTTCACGAAGTCCAGCATCGTCACGGATTCATCAGCCCGGAGTCTATTGAATGGGTGGCCGAGAAACTTGGCATCGCTGCGATCAAAGTTGTCGAGGTCGTCACGTTCTACCCCGGCTTCCGTCAGAAGGCTCCTGGCAAGCTCCACTTCCGGGTTTGCCGAACCCTCTCCTGCGCCATGGGTGGCTCCTACGAACTCATGGGCAAGCTTTGCGAACTAACCGGAATCGATCGAGGCTCCGCTGATACTCATAAGGACCCAATTTCCGTTTCCCCTTGCGGAAACTACTCAGTCGAATACGCCGAATGCCTCGCATCTTGCGGGACCGCCCCGGTCTGTCTCGTCAACGACGACTTCCACGAAGGCGTGACGCCAGAGAAGGCCGAAAGCCTCATCACTCAATACGAAAGTTAATTTTCACTACTCTATACCACCAAGCTCATGTCTGACATCACCTACCTCCCCGGCAAGGAACCTCACGAAAACGAGCACCGTCTAATCTTCAAGAATGTCGATCGCAAAGGCTGGGATCCAAAAATCAGGACCTACCTTGCGGAGGGCGGCTACGAAATGGCTATGAAGGCTCTGAAGATGAAGCCCCAAGAAGTCATCGACGAAGTTAAAGCTTCGGGTCTCCGTGGACGCGGAGGAGCAGGATTCCCAACTGGAATAAAATGGGGATTTATCCCTCCAAATAACACCAAGCCGGTCTACCTGATTTGTAACTGTGATGAGTCGGAACCGGGTACTTTTAAGGATCGCTATATTGTCCACCAAGATCCGCACCAGCTCATTGAAGGTATGGTGATCTCTGCCTATGCTGTTGGGGCTCACGTCGCTTACATTTACATTCGGGAAGAATTTCCAGAGGCTGCCATCATTCTTGAAAAGGCCATTGCCGATGCCAAGAAGAACGGCTTCCTTGGTAAGGATATTCAAGGATCGGGATTCGATCTCGAAATCTACGTTCATCGTGGAGCCGCCGCTTACATTTGCGGAGAGGAGACCGGTCTGATCGAGTCGCTGGAAGGCAAACGCCCATACCCACGGATCAAGCCCCCCTACTTTCCGGCCGCCATCGGCCTTTACATGGCGCCAACCATCGTAAACAACGTCGAATCACTCTGCCACGTCGTTCACATTCTCCGTATGGGAGGGGAAGAATACATTAAACTGGGGACCCCACGGAATTCAGGAACCCGTATCGTCTGTGTTTCGGGCGATGTTAAGAACCCAGGCTACTTCGAAATCGAAGTTGGCAAAGTCACCTTCCAAGAACTTCTCTATGACATGTGCGGAGGCCCCAAAGATGGGCGGACGCTCAAGGCCGTCATCCCAGGTGGTTCATCGTCGAAGATCCTACGCTGTAACGAAACTTTCCAGATCGGTCGTGGTGATGACGCCGAAGAAATGACTTTCTGGCAGTTGCCTCTCGACTTCGACACTCTCGCGGCGGCGGGTTCTATGGCAGGTTCAGGCGGTGTCATTGTGATGGATGACACCCGCCGGATGTCTTGGATCCTTAACAACATCACCCACTTTTATGCTCACGAATCCTGCGGACAATGCACCCCGTGCCGCGAAGGGTCGACTTGGATGAAAAAGGTTTCTGATCGAATCGAAGACGGCAAAGCCACTCCGAGTGATGTTCAGGTGCTGGAAGACATTGCCTATCAAATTGACGGCAAGACTGTTTGCGCCTTCGGCGAAGCCAGCGCGTGGCCCGTTGAAGCCATGATTGACAAATTCCGGGACGAACTCGTTGGCGAAACTTCCGACGATAACGACACTCGATCAGCCGAGCGGATCGCTCAGGAGCAATTCCTCTCGTCTGTCCCTCAATGAGATCTTTGTTCGGAATCCTCGCTCTAGTCTGCAGCTCTTGCTCGCCTACTGTTTTTGTAGTCGATGAAGCTGGTATACCAATTGAAGATGCCAAAGTCGTTCCGATGAGCCGGAGCTTCAACTGGCCACCTAAAGAAACCGGTAAAAATGGCGGAGTTCTAGTCCATCAAGATCTCCCTACCATCGACTACTTACAGGTCTCAAAAGCCGGCTATCGCAACCACCCACTCGTGAACTTCAATCTCCCAAAACCAATTACAGTGGTTTTGAAGAAGTGATTTTTCCGTAAATCGCTGAGTCTCTCGTCTGGCGTTGTTAGCTTGCTGCCGATCTAAGGATTAATACTACACACTTGTAGCCTAGGACTAAAGAGCCCGAGCGTGGCGCCCAAATTGATCTTTCTCACTTCAGTTTTCTTACCCGTTGTTTGATCATTTCATCTGCAATGACTGCCACCAGAAGAACGATTCCAACAATGAGAAATTCCATGTGCGATTTCAACCAATCTACCAGATTGATCATGTTTTTTAAGAGTTGCATCACCGCCGTGCCAATCACCACCCCCACAATTGTGCCTTCCCCTCCACGAAGACTACAACCACCCAGCACTGCTGCAGCGATCGCATAAAGTTCATAAAAGTTTCCAAAGTCGCTCGGCTGAGCCGAATTCCCATTTAAAATGAATAAAAGCCCACCAAGCGCCGCCAGCATCGAACAAATCACGTAAGATAAAATAACCATCCGGTCGGTGTTAATCCCACTTAATCGAGCCGCCTCCTCGTTATTTCCCAAGGCAAAAAGGTATCGCCCCCAGATAGTCTTGTTCAAGAAAACCCATGCAATGATCGCCACCACGATCAAAATCACAAAGGGATAAGGAATCCCAAATTTATCGGTCACTTCGATGGCTTCTGTTCCCCACTGTCGAAATGTCTCATGCTCTCCACCAAATCCTTGTGACTGATCCTCTGCGAGCCCCCGAGTTGCCCCCCGGTAAATTAGCAAACTACAGAGCGTCACCACAAAAGGCTGCAGCTTGAGCTTGGTAATCAAAAAACCATGCCAAAGCCCAACGCAGAGGGCTACTACCATCGCGATCGCAACCGCACTACCCGGTGACCATCCTTGTCTCATCACCAGCCACGGAACCCCACAACCCACCAAACAAACCACCGAGCCAATCGAGAGATCTATCCCTCCCGTGATAATCACAAAGGCCACTCCAATTCCCAACAGACCATAAAGCCCGGTCCGCTCAAGCAACTTCCCTTGATTGTATCCCCCCAGGAAATTCTCTCCCAGGATCGCCGTCGCCACATAAATCACAATCAGGGTGATCAGGATGCCTTTGATTTTTTTCATTTTATTCTTCTTTATTAATATTCCCACCCGTCGCCAATTCCATGATGGCCTCCTCACTAAAATCTTCTCGGGCTAACTCTCCCGTGATTCGTCCTTCGTGCATCACCAAGGTCCGATCCGCCATCCCCATGATCTCTTCCATCTCGCTGGAGACAAACAAGACCGCCATCCCTTCGCGCGCGAATTTTTCCATCAGCAAATAAATCTCTTCTTTTGCCCCAATATCAATACCGCGCGTTGGTTCATCGAGGAGTAAAACCTTGGGCTTCAGCGCCAACCACTTGGCTAGAACGATCTTCTGCTGATTTCCTCCCGAAAGAAAACGGGCTAATTGCCATGGTCCCGGCGTCTTCACACTCAGAGCCGACGTCATCTCAGCCACCAATTCCTCTTCCTTACTGGTATTCAAAAAAGGACCTTTGGAATCACGGCGAAGCGAAGCGAGACTGATATTGTCCTTAACTGCCATATCGAGAATGAGACCTTGTCCCTTCCGGTCCTCCGGAACTAAGGCTAGCCCACGCCTCAGCGACTCTCTCGGCGACCGGGGCAAGCCGCCCTTTCCTGCAACTGAAACATCACCACCTAACGCAGGCCGAGCTCCGAATAAAGCGGCCAACATCTCACTCCGCCCAGCTCCAACCAACCCTGCTACTCCCACTACCTCACCAGCTCTCACCTCAAAGTCTAATTCATGTCCCCGGTGCTCCACCGAGCGCAACCCTCGAACCGAAAGAACCACTTCACCTAGGTCATGCTTCGTCCGTTGATAAAACTGCGAGATATCGCGACCAACCATCATACGCACCATTGCATCATGATCGACCTCATTCCGTTCAAGCATCCCAGCATTTTCTCCATCACGAAAAACCACCACTCGATCCGCCAACTTCTTTACCTCACCCAAGCGATGGGAAATATAAATCACACTCACCCCTTTCTCCCGAAGATCGTGAATCACTTCAAAGAGCCGCTCGGACTCGCGCAGAGATAGACTCGACGTCGGCTCATCCATGATGATCACTTTGGCATCGGTCGACAGAGCCTTTGCAATCTCGACCAATTGTTGTTTCCCGAGCGTTAATTCACTCAGCAAAGTCTCCGGTGATACCTTGAGACCCACCATTTCTAGAACTCGCTTCGACTCCCGTTGGATCAACCCTTGGTCGATCCAACCAAATTTCCCAGGCTCGCGTCCCAAGAACATATTGCCTGCCACCGTCAGATTTTCCGCCAAATTCAATTCTTGATGAATCAGCGCAATTCCCGATTTCTGGGAATCTTGAACGCCTGAAAATCGAACAACCTTTCCCTCTACCAACAACTCGCCCTCATCCGCAGGCTGAACGCCCGCGAGAATTTTCATCAGGGTGCTTTTCCCCGCTCCATTCTCTCCAATGAGGGCCAAAATTTCGGCAGGATACACCTGCAAGTCAACCCCCGAAAGAGCGACCACTCCAGGAAAGCGCTTCGTGACTTTTTGAACCTCAAGAAAAGGCTCCCCCATTACTTTCCAAGCTTTGAATTCAGATCACTCCAAAAGGCATCCACGTTATCTTTCCGGATCTGACGCGCCGGAATATCAACAAACTTGTTTTCGGGAATGACCGAGGTATCACCCTTGGAAAGCGAATCAAGGATCTCAATGGAGCGTTTCCCATACTCATAAGGGTCCTGCACAACCGTCCCATACACCGAGTCATTCCTAATACCTTGTAGCGTGACTTCATCTTCATCAAAACCGATCACCTTAACTTCCCCGATCCTTCCGGCCTGCTTCAAAGCTTCCAAAATAAGAGGTGGATTGTATGCAAAGAGCCCCACCATGGCATCGACTCCTTCATGCTTAGTAAGCATATCTTCGACGTTGGCCTTTCCTTTCGCTCGATCAAACTGGTCGGTCAATGTTGCCAAAATAGTATATTTGGCGCCAATCTGCGACTGGCCCGGTGCGTCATAACGAGAAGCATCTTTCTCGCGGCCAAGCAGACAATCAATCACGCCTTGCCTGCGGCGTTTTGCATTATCTTGCTCGAGCCGGCCAATAAAGAGAACGACCTCTCCTCCGCCAGGAATCGCTTCCTTAACCAACTCACCGCACATCCAACCCGCATCATAATTGTCCATTCCCACGTAAACTTCACGCTGTGTGGTTGGAGCATCAGTATCCATCGTGATCAGAATCGAATTCTCTGCAACCTCATCAAACAATCCCGCCTGATTAATCGGATCGATGGCTGCCACCGCAATTCCATCAACTCCTTTGGCCAGCAAATCCTCGAGCTTTGACTTCTGGTCGTCGCCGGATGACGGCATCAAAACCTCCACATCCACTCCCAGTTCCACACCAGCATCCTCACCACCTTTTTTACAGATATCCCAAAACGAAGCTACTCCGGTGGTGACCAGCGCGTAACTCGCCTTCCCATCTTCTTTCTCTCCGCAGCCAGAGAATGCAAGCGCTCCCAGTGCCATTGTACAAGCCAAAAACTTTTTCATAAGGAGAAGATAAAACCCTACCACTCATGACGGGACCAGAAGAAAAATGCCAAAAACCTTCAGATTTCAACGACTCAATTCAATGAGACGTGTTAAGCTTTTTCTGACCAAAGATAGGGCCATTTTCTGCATCTAGCTCATAAACATCCCCACCTCTTTTTAAATTTATTGGTAGCCTGCTGGAACATAGTGTCAGGCCTAGGCCTAAAAATGGGTCACCGAAACTGCCCCGCTTCCTCGGAAAAATGGTAATCTGCGCTGGAAAGGCGATCGGTCAGGGATTTCTCGTCCAACCCATGGGTTTTGCAGAGATCATCAAGGGAGCTTGCGTTGTTTCGCAGCTCAGTGTTGATAAGACCAACGAGCAGGTGCGGATCCATCGTTTCGAAGGATTTGAGATTCATGACGAGGCCGTGAATAAGGCTGAATCGGGTTGACAGCGAGCGCTTTTTCCGGGTAAACCCCGCCCGCGCGGCGTCGGAAACGTCGCACCCCGAACTTTAAGGGCATCCCATGAAAAAAGACATCCATCCCGATTACCATCCCGTAATCTTCCAAGACATGACCTCCGGTCACCGTTACATCACCCGATCCACCGCCAAGTCTGACAAGACCGAAGAGATCGATGGTGTTGAACATTTCGTAATTTCGATGGGCCTCACGGCCGATTCGCACCCCTTCTTCACTGGTCAGAGCACCTTTGTGGATACCGAGGGTCGCATCGACAAGTTCCAGAAGCGTTTCGGCACCGTGCGTCGGGCCAAGAAGCCCACCCGGGCCCAAGGCTAGAAACCTTCGTTTCTGTTCTCACACTTTCAAAAGGCGGCTCTTCACGGAGTCGTCTTTTTTGTTTAAACTCTCCTCATGGATGAAGCTGTCGAGAAACTCCTCCCCGCCGTCGAGGAACAGTTGAACTCGCCCGAAACCCCTTATGTGCGAGAGGCATTCGACCGCATCCTCACCGAGCCTGATATCGAGGAGGAAGAGGCTAAAGCGATGCTCGCCTTTTGTCTGGCCGATGAAATCGAGGCCATGATGGCCGATGAACGCGACTTTGATGGCAACCGCTACCAAATGCTCCTTGAACTCCTTCCGGTGATGCCAGAGGGAAAATAGGCTCATCGTTTCTGTCCCCCTAGATTTGGTTTTTTTCCTCACTCACTTCGCTCTAAACCCATAAGCCCCTGGGCCTATTTGAGGACAAAAATGGGAAAATATCTTTGAATCATTTGCACCTCTCGATTCTCGCCGAGCACCAAGCAAGGAAGAATTTGATATACCAACAAGCCCAAGTCATTCGATCACCTCATAAATTGCTCTTTCTCCCGCGGAAATTCCGTCCTATGCTACCGACCCATGGGCATTTTTGACAAACCACGGCTCAAGCGCGCTTCAAAGGGAAGAGACAACCTTCCTGACGATCTCTGGACCAAGTGCCCCGATTGCGGGGAATTACTGCACACCTTGGACCTCAAGCAGAATGACCTTGTTTGCCCCAATTGTTTCCACCACTTCCTCATGGGCGCCTACGACCGCTTCAAGCTCATTGCCGACGAGGACACATTTGAGGAAACTGAGACTGATCTCATTTCTACGAACCCACTCGGCTTTTCCCACTATTCTCAAAAAACCGAACTCCTTCGAACCAAGACCGGACTCAAAGATGCTGTGGTCACTGGGAAAATGAAAATCGGAGGTAATCCCGTCATGGTAGCGGTAATGGATTTTAAATTCTTTGCCGGCTCTATGGGTTCGGTAGTGGGCGAAAAAATCACGCGTGCCATCGAACAAGCCACGGCCGAAAAACGAGCCATCTTGATCTTTTCCTCGTCATCAGGAGCACGCATGCAGGAAGGTATGCTCTCCCTAATGCAGATGGCTAAAACCTGCGGAGCGCTCGCTCTTCATTCCGAGGCGAAGCTTCCCTACATTTCCATCTTCACTCATCCAACTACCGGAGGAGTGACTGCCTCTTATGCAACGATTGGCGATATCAACATTGCAGAGCCTAAGTGTATGATCGGATTTGCCGGACCGCGTGTGGTCAAGGAAACGACTCACCAAGATCTGCCTCCCGGCTTCCAAACTGCTGAGTTCATGCTCGATCACGGATTAATCGACGCTATCATACAGCGCCGGGATCTCCGCCGAAAATTGTCGCAGTATCTCGACTACACGATGCCTCAAAGCTAAGAGCTAAGGTCGTGCCAAAACGCGTGGATTACTCGTGTTACCATAACGGTCTACCGCGCTCACTGCGATCGCATCGGGCAACCCTTTGAGGGTCACCTTTGTCCCACGGGCGACCGTAATCAATCGCCATGTCCGCTCGACCCTAACCTGAATCGCATATTGCGAGCAACCTGGCACCGACCGCCAGACAAGATCGAGATTCCCATTTGATCCTTTTGCTGAGACGTTCGGGGTTTGTGGGAGATTTCTGCTCGACCAGGGCATTGGAGGAACCAAAGCGGGCTCCTGATAAAAATTTTTCACAAGCTCGTTACTGATTCCTCCTTTGTTCGTCATTAGAGATTTCATGCTCCAAAAAACGTGACCTACATAATTCTTACCAACCGTCCGAGTGAGGGAAACTTGATTGGCAATCTCGCCAGCCCGGCGTCCAGGATCTTCACTTGAATTAATCCGAGCCGAGGCAATTCCAGGCCAAACCGGACGAGTTCCCTGTGATCGCCACCAAGCGATTAGGCGACTAAAGCTCTGAGGACTCTTAATTCGCCAATAAAGTTGGGGAGATAAATAATCGCACCAACCTTGCTGCAACCACTTACGTGAATCAGCCGCCAGATGATGATAAGCATCAATCGTTGCTGTAGTTCCCGCCGGAACTCCCGGACGCCAAATTCCAAATGGGCTAATCCCAACGCGAACCCACGGTTTCTTAGCCTTCACCTTGGAATACATGGCCTTCACAAATCCGTCCGACGCCGCTCGACGAGCTGCTGGGGTCTTGCCATCTGGAAAGTTCGGTTTTGCACGCCCTTGGGAATCAACGTCGGGATATGGATAAAAATAGTCGTCGATATGAATTCCATCAACATCGTATCGATTGACCACATCCAAAATTACCGAGAGCGCTCGTTGCTGGGTAAAAGCATTAGAGGGATCCATCCATTTGTAGTTTTTGAAATCGCGAATCACCGAGGGGTGAGTTTTGACAACATGATTTCGTGCGGTGGGGATCTTACTGTTAGGCAGCGCACGAAATGGATTAAACCAAGCATGAACCTCTATTCCTCGGGCATGTGCCTGCTGGATACAATATGCCAATGGATCATAACCCGGAGAGATCCCTTGAGTCCCACTGATCCAGTGGCTCCAAGGCTCGAGCCGAGATTGATAAACGGCATCAGCATTAGGCCTTACCTGAAAAATAATCGCGTTCATTTTCATCGATGCCATTCGGTCCAGCATCGCTTTCATTTCAGCCTGCTGGGCACCCGCACCCATTCCTTTTCGCGAAGGCCAATCAATATTGTAAACACAAGCAACCCAAGCCGCCCGAAATTCTCGAGGCACCATTGGTGCGATTTCGTTGACTACCGAGTATTGCTGGGCTTGCGAAAGCCCAGAAAACAAAAGGCAGGAAATTATAATTCGAAAAGACACCCCAAATCGTTGTCAGGCGACAGAATTTCTCAAGACAAAAGCCGAGTTGATATTAACTCAATATCCTTACCCCTTGATCTACCTCGATCAGTCCGAACTCATTACCTTCTCAATGAGCCAGCCTTGGTTAACATACTTTAATTCATGGGTAATGCACTCTAATCGATCCTCTGGTTCATGGGTGATATATAGAATCTGGGTCAAATTCGTCGACGCGATCCTATCAATCACACCTAAAACTAGGGATCGATTCATTGGATCCAGCCCCTGACAGGGCTCATCGAGAACAAGAAGCGGAGGACGTTTCACTAATGCTCTAGCGACCAAAAGAAGGCGCTGCTGACCATAGCTGAGAGATCGAAACGGCCGATTCGCCCACGGATTCATCCCCACCAACCCAAGCCATTCCCCTGCCATACGCCAATGCTCTGGACTAACTTCTTGATAAAGCCCAACGCTATCGAAGAACCCTGAGGCCACGATTTGGAGGGCACTAAAACTCACCCGATGCTGTTGATGAAGAGATGGCGAAATGATTCCGACATGGCGCTTAACGTCCCAAATAGATTCACCCAATCCGCGGCGTAATCCCATCACGGTTACATCATTTGAGTAGCACTGTGGATGATCACCAGTGACAAGATTCACGAGCGTCGATTTCCCACAACCATTGGGACCGGAAATCTTCCAATTCTGTCCCCTCTCAACCAACCAATCGAAATCCGAAATAATTTCCCTCCCTCCATGAACTACCGTGACTTGTTTCATAGAAACCAAAGCTCCCGAAGATGGACAAATTGACTCCCCTTTAGGTAAAACCAGCTCTCCATCATTGAGACCCATTAACTGCTGGAATGCTTCGTTTTTGAATACTTCTTCAAGTGATCCATTTAAAATCACCGCTCCGTCCTCAATACAACAAACATCATCAACTAAGCCTTCTAGGTCACTCAAACGATTTACAACTAAAACCAGATCACGTCCTTCCAGCAAATCTCGCAAAGGTTGCCGAAAGGCCTGGTCAAGCCCGTCGAAGGGTTCATCAAGCACGAGAAGCTTCGGATTTTTCACCAAAGCTCGCGCCAGCATGAGTCGCCGCCGCTCACCAGTCGATAAGGTCAAAAAACCCTGCTCAAGAATTTGCGTAAGCCCTAACCTCTCCGCAATCTCTTTCAACTTTTCTCCGTCGAGACAAACTTCTTCGATCATCTCCCTTACCGAACGCCCAAAATCAATCCGATTCAAAAACTCACTATCATCCTCCCGAATTTCACGCTCAAGAAGCTCGTTCTCGAGCTCGAACGAAACCAAAGTTGCCCCGTTTTCTTCAGCTAATTTGGAAGCAAGGGTTGTCTTTCCCGATCCGTTTCGGCCGACAATCCCCAGACTCTTACCCAGCCTAACTTCTAATTCACTCACCGTCTTCAAAGCGTCCTTGATTAGCTTCCTTCCACACTTTCCAACACGCTAGAAATCCGGGTGCAAAATCCTGCGGCACAGCCTCAACCCAGTCGTCGATTTGCGGCATCGTGAACCACTCACCATATTCAATCTCCACGCATGGAAACCGAATCTTTCCTTTCGCCAAAGTCGCATAGAGCCTTACATGCTCCCACCCGGTATTGGCATGAGCCCCCAGCTTTCCCACCTCACGCACATCATCATTAGTCAGACCAAGTTCCTCCTGCAATTCACGGGCTGCACAGTTTTCGTATTCTTCCCCTGCGTCTACATGACCAGCCGCGCTTGAATCCCACAATCCTGGGCACTTGTCCTTTAAACGAGAGCGCTTCTGCAAAAAAATCTCCCCCTTTTGATTCAGAACAAAAATGTGCACCGCACGGTGCTTCAGTCCATCACGATGAATGATATCCCGCCGCTCGCTTCCTACAACATTATCGTCATCATCTACAACAGCCAACATTTCATCATCCCCCTGCCCTTCCTCTTTTTCAAAAAATGGGTCCACTTCTCGGGTTAAAGCTACCCAATCCTCAAGACTCAACTCCTCGGCCCGCGCGGTCGAAGAAAACTCCAGCTTCTCGCAAACCTTTCCCCAATCGACATCGTCAGGAAGATTTTTACGTAACTGCTTTCGACGTTGAGCAAAGCCGCGCCTCACCAGCTCATCAAATAATCGCCGGTCATGAACTGGCAACTCCGCCTGCCGCGGGGCCAAAGTCATCACAGTCGAATCGACCATTGGACGTGGGATAAAACAACTGGGAGGGACGACCTTAACTGGCGCTCCCTGCCACTCGCACTGCATCCTAAGAGTTAAAACGCCATAATCTTTACAACGCGATCCAGCCAAGATCCGATCAACCATCTCCTTCTGCAACATAAGCACCGCTCGCTTAAATGGAGATGGGCCCTTTAGAAAATTCCGTAGAATCGCTCCTCCAGCTGAATAGGGTAAATTGCCAAGAAGCTTCACATTCTTATAAGCAAAGAATGGCCGGACATCGATTCGAACCGCATCGTGATTAATTACTATAACCTCCGGACGATTAGCGAATTTTTTGATTAAATACTCTGCGAGCCTACGATCATATTCCACCAAGATCACCCGTGCCACTTTTCCTACGACATGCTCCGTAAGAGCTCCAGTTCCAGGCCCCACTTCAACAATAGTATCTTCTGGCTCCAAGTTTAACTGGGCCACAATCCACTCGGCGGTATTTTGATCGACGAGAAAATTTTGCCCCAACTTTTTGGAGGGAATTACGCCGGCCTCATCGAGGACCTCTTTCAATTCGCTTGCGGTCACGCTCCGTTTCAATTGCCGAGACCCCGATTGTCCACTAAAAAGGAACAGCTCTGTGACTCTCGCCACCGTTATCACCCTTATTCGCCTCGCCCTAATTCCGGTCTTTGCCTCGATTGCGGTGAAATACGGGCAGTCGGTTGACACAGGTTCAGGAGAGGAATCACTGCGTTGGCTCGCGGTTGCCGTCTACACCTTAGCTTCGGCTCTCGACGGGCTCGACGGCTGGATCGCCCGACACTTTAATCAGAAGTCAATCACGGGAGCGATACTTGACCCGCTGACGGACAAGGCTCTCCTCATGACGGGCCTCATCACTGCCACTTTCGTGAATTGGGGAACTGATTGGCACCTCCCTGTTTGGTTCATCGTTCTCGTGATCGCCCGGGATCTCGAAATCATAGGGGGGATTTTAATTCTCTATCGTATCAACAAGAAAGTTCCAATCGAACCCCACTGGACAGGCAAAGTTTGTACTGTGACTCAGATGATCGCGCTGGGCTGGATCATGTTGAAATTCGACCAAATCGACCTAATCTTTCCTACGATTCTGGCAACAATTTTCAACATTTGGTCTGGATACGAATATTTCATGATGGGCTATCGCCAGCTTCCCGGGAAGTCACGTTCCTAGTTCTTGAATTTTTTGCTGAAGCAGCCAACTTGGTCAGGTGTCCTTTCTAAAGCTGCAGAACCTCAGCACCCATTTCCCCGTCCGGGGCGGCGGCTTGGTTTCTAGGCAAACAGAAATCATCAAAGCAGTCGACGGAGTCTCCCTTGAGATTGGGCAAGGTGAAATCCTTGGCTTGGTCGGCGAATCCGGGTGTGGAAAATCGACTCTCTCTCGGACCGTGATGCAACTTCAACCCGCCACTAGCGGGACAGTCACTCTTAATGGCGAAGAGCTCACCTCGCTCCCAAAAAAGGAAATAAGGAACCGACGCCTCGATTTTCAGATGATTTTTCAGGATCCTTATGCGTCGCTAAATCCACGCATGACTGTCTTTTCCACTCTCGCCGAAGCACTTTGCCAACGTCATCCCGGGCTGAAAAAAGATAAAGCCCTGACCTCCAAAGTGGTCGAACTCATGACTACGGTTGGACTTGATCCGAGGTTCATGAAAAAATATCCACATGAGTTCTCCGGTGGGCAAAGACAACGGATTGCGATCGCTCGCGCCCTCGCACCGGAACCTAAATTGATTATCGCCGACGAGCCGGTTTCCGCTCTCGATGTTTCCATTCAATCCCAAATTCTCAATCTCCTCCTTGACCTTCGCGATAAACTCGAACTCACCATGATTTTCATCTCACATGATCTATCGGTAGTTCACTATATCGCGGACAACATCGCCGTAATGTATTCTGGAAGAATAGTCGAATACGGTGCGGCCAACGAGGTCTTCTTAAACCCCAAAGATGAATACACCCGTAAACTTCTTTCCGCGATTCCTCAGTTGAAGGAACAAGCATCTGCATAAGATTACGATTCCCATGGTGGACCACAGAATCTAAAATACCATCGATTTCGTGGGATTCATCGTCCCCTTTCTTGGGATTGAATCCCTCATCACTACCGACCCAAAGGAGCCTGCATCTTTCCGTCTGGATGATCAGCAAACTCGTGATTCTCCTCCCGTAGGGCAAAGCTATTCATCTTACTCTTCCACCTTTAAAGGAGGAGGTGGTGGTGGTGGAGACACCGTTTCTTCTCCACTTGAAGTCGGAAAAACTGCGCCACGCCAAATTTGCTTACCAAGATTTTCTTCGACCTTATTTTCAATCTCCCTAACGACCTCGACTCCCATCTCAAAAACAAGTCCAGCCTCTCCATTCTTGGTAATCTGATTCCCCTTAAGTGAAACCGCCTTACTTTCTTGATCGAAGAGGATCCCTCCAAGAAAATTCTCATGAACATGGCAGTTCGCGATATTAACTCCATTCGCCCCCGAAAAATAGAATCCCACTTCTCGATTCTTTACGCTTCGAGTAGTTTGCACGCTAATCGCCGCTAAAGGCTCAATCGCAAAAAGCCCGTTTCGTCCGTTAGCGATTAAAAGCGAGCTTTTAATCGAGCCACTTGCTCCGTCCCAAAAATCGACTCCATGGTGCAGGTTTTTTTCGCAGGTGACGCTGGATAGATCGACACTGGACCCCTCACCTGTCACTGAAATTCCGTCCCAACCAGAATCAGAAATTTTGCATAACGACAAAGAGGCTTTACCACCATTCAAAACGGCAATGCCATGCCCACTGGCACGAATGACCGATAGATCCTCTCCATCGATAGCTCCACCATCAACAGCCACGACTGGAGACCGTTCGTCGTCATTCACTAGACCTGAGTGACGCAAGGTCAAAGATACCACGCGAACTTCATTTACGTCTGCGGGAACAGTAATAACCGCGCCAATATCAGCAGGGCATTCGATGATGGTATCCATCCGACTTTCCCCGATGATCTGCACTCCATGGGGCATTATCAGCGACTCGTGATAGATCCCCTTTGAAACAAAAACACGATCGTTTTTCTTGGCAACCTTCAGAGCTGCTGAAATCGTCTTATGATCCTCAGGGACTTTGACCATTTTCCCGTAAGACGCCATTTTCTTGTAAAGTGCTCGATTACCTTCGGAAGGATCGAGGCGCACAACTTCCTCGAGAAGGGCCATAACCTGTGGAGAGTATGTCCCCTTATCCAAGGATTTCACTTTCTCTACCAAACCCGCCGCCTTCTTCTTCCGCCCGATTGCCTCTTCCTGAGCAGTCTTCAAAATCACCTCAAGGGAGGGAATTTGGTCAAATGTAGGATCAGCCTTTCTAAGCGTTGCCAACTTACCTTTTGCAATTCTCCAATCTGCCGAAGCTACCGCCTTTTCAATCTCGTCAACGATTAACTTCCTGCGAACTTCGAGCTTACTCTTGCGAATCGATTCCCGAATTGAAGCCACGATGGGGTGCCCAGGCTGCAAATTTTCCACTTCCTGACAAAAAATTTCAGCTTCCGGTAGCTGCCCCGCTTCCTGTGCTGACTGTGCATTCGAGATTAAGAAGGCAATTTGCTGACCCTTTTCCTCGTTACGACCTTTTCCAATTTTTGCAAGAGACTCTTGGATCACCACTTCAGTCGCGCCAGCGTCTTTGATAAGCTTGACGAAATTCTGGGCCTCATTCCACCGACGCTTCTCAATTGAGACCACAAACCCCTCCTGGAGACTTTCAAGATCCACTTCGTCGTTTGGTCGATTTCCTAATTCAGAAAATCCGCCTCGATAGGTGAAATACCCACCCCCACTTAATAGCCCAAAAATGGAAGTAAATATTACAAATCTTCCTTTCCATTTTTTAGAAACCTTTGTGGGAGGCGGAACCTCTCTCTGAACAGGAAAACTTTGTGCAACCTCCTTCTTTTCTAGCTCCGCTTCCACCGCATTAATCAAAACCCGCAACTCGGCAAGATCGCGTTCGAAGCTAGCTTTCGCCGTTGAACTCGTTGCACTTTTGGAAGTCCAATACAGACGGATTTCCATTTTGCGCAACTTGGAAAGATTATCCTCAAGACACTCGTCCTTTTCGAAACCTAGCTTCTGGCGCACGACTTCGATAGGAAGTTGGCGAGAGGAGGTGTCAGACACAATGAGGAAGTTGCCTCATTTGAACAAGTTGGCCAATCTTAAACCCACAGTCTACCAAAGCCCGAGCTTACCATAATAAAGGGCATAAACTCCCATGGCACCATTCGCCACTCCATGCATCACAACGCATGCAAGAAGACTCTTGGTGTAGACTGCAACGGCGTAAGTCAGCGATCCATAAACGATTGCGCCGGCATAATCTATCGGTGCATGCGCCAATACAAATACCAAAGTTACTACCACAAAGGAGAGCTTGGCCGGCTTCCCAAAAGGCACTTTCCAGTAGTCGCCGTCCATATCCAAAAGAAAACGCATCAAGAATCCTCGCCAGAAAATCTCCTCTACCAAAGCTACCACAACTACAGCCCGGACCATCCGAAGAATCAGAGAAGCCCAATAAGCTCCTGGGTTTTCAAAGACTCCAGGATCAAACCCCTCTCTTCGTGGGGCAAGACCAGTCAGCTTCTCAAAAAAACTATCAGGTTTTCCTGTCATTCCTAACCAATCATAAAGAGCTGTGGGGAGGAGCCAGAACCCGATTCCAATCAAACCCGCCAAGACTCCAACCCAAACTTTCCTACTCCATTGAAACTCATAGTGTTTCCAGAAAAACACCAAAACCCCTAAACATGCAACGGTCTGGATGGGATAAAAAAGTTGATCCGGCCAGTGGCGATACCAAGGTGCACGGTCATGCTCCCAAAGCATCGCATCCCCCACAAATTGATAAATCAGATTAAAAATCATAAAGACCGCAAACGGAACGACATACGCCAAGGTCCGGTCTTCTCGCCAAATCTTTAATTGGTCTTTCATGCCTCAGGACAGAGTTCCAATATATCGCTCCATCGCATCCATAGCAGCTTTCAAATCGTCCATGCCAGTTGCGTAGCAACAACGCAGGAACCCTTCCCCCGATTTCCCAAAGGCGTCACCCGGCACAGCCGCAACCTGCTCCGCCTCGAGGAGTCCCAGAGCGAAATCCTTACTCGATAATCCAAACCTCCGGATATCAGGAAATACGTAAAAGGCCCCGCCCGGGCAGTGGCAATCAATCCCCATCCCGTTAAGTCTACCCACCAAAAAGTCACGCCTTTGGTGATATTCATTCTTCATTGGGGCATATAAATTGTGACCACCGCTTAAAGCTTCAAGCGCAGCTGCTTGGCTAGTAATTGGCGCACATAGAATTCCATATTGATGTATTTTCATCATCGCCTCAATCAGCGGGGCAGGCGCACAGGCGTAACCAAGCCGGAAACCCGTCATCGCAAAAGCTTTGGAAAACCCATGGAGGAGAATCGTTCGGTCGCGCATGCCAGGTAAAGTAGCAATGCTCACATGCTCTTGTTCATCGTAACGAAGTTCGCTGTAAATCTCATCACTTAGGACAATAAGGTCGTGCTCCACGCAAAGCTTGGCAATTCCTTCGAGATCTTCCTTGGAAGCAACCGCGCCCGTAGGATTCGTCGGGAAATTCAGCATCACAATCTTTGTCTTTGACGTGATTGCAGCAGCTAGAGCATTTGGCTTCAGAGAAAAACCATCTTCCTTTGTCGTTGCAACTGGCACTGCAACACCATGCGCCATGACAATACTCGGAGAGTAAGATACGTAGCACGGCTCATGATAAATCACTTCGTCACCGGGATTCAGAAGGGCTCGCAGTGCAAGATCCAGTGCCTCGGAAACTCCTACCGTGATGAGAACCTCCGAGTGAGCATCGTAAGACACATGGAAAAAATCATCCACATATTCTGAGATCTTTTCCCGCAAGCTAAGAAGGCCCAAATTAGAGGTATAACTCGTCTCCCCTTTTTCCAGCGAGTAAATAGCCGCCTCCCGAATTGACCAAGGTGTCGCAAAGTCGGGCTCTCCAACCCCCAAAGAAATGACATCGTCTCGCCCGATCACGAGCTCGAAAAAGTCCCGAATCCCTGAGCGTGGAATAGTTTGCAAGTGAGTTGCCAATTTCGAGTCAATATCCATCGCAATGTTTGCTAGGGAGTAACCGGAAGACGAGATGCACCTGAGTTTTCACCGAAAATGAATCCCTTCTCTTTGTATGACTTCAACCTGAAGTGAGTTGCAGTCGAAATAACGCCCTCAATCGTGCTAAGTTTCTCGGAGACAAAGGCCGCCACCGACAAAAGATCTTTTCCTTCAACCATTACGAGTAAATCGTATCCGCCGCTGATCAGATAACAGCTAGTTATCTGTTCAAAGCGGGAAATCCGGCGAGCGAGACGATCAAATCCTCCTCCACGTTCTGGAGTGAGTTTAACTTCGATAAAAGCAGTCACGTCATCATCACCATCGAGAGCCGGGTCAATCATGGCGCGATAACCGCGAATTGTTCCATCCTCCTCCCAGGCCGCGATCTGAGAAGCTACCGCCTCTTCCGAGGAGGATATCTGGGCTGCCAAATCAGCATTGGACTGGCGCGCGTTGCGCCTGAGAAGGTCAAGGAGTTGGTTCATATCAGTATTTCAAAAATTAGTCGCCAAAACACACGCCAACTGCCCGGGCAGCTTTTACAACTTCAGTGTCAGATTCAACGAGCCGAAGCTCTTCCACAGCCTCCTTAATAGGAACCGAGCCAACGTGATAGCTGTGATAACTCACCATTTGACCGAACTTGCCTTCTCCGGCAAGTTGTGCAGCCATTACGCCAAAACGAATTCCCAAAATTCGGTCAAGAGGCGTTGGCGTTCCACCCCGTTGAATGTGACCCAAAGTTGTACACCGAGTCTCTTTGCCCGTAAGCTCGCCAATCTTGTTGGCCACCTGCTCACCGATACCTCCAAGACGAACTTCGCCACCTCGATTGTCGTCTACAGTTGCCAGATGTCCGTCGGGGTTTTTGGCACCCTCGGCCACGACTACCAGCGAACTTGTGTAACCCATTGCTTCGCGCCTCTTGAGGTGCTCGGCCACTTTTTCGTAAGTAAAAGCAATCTCAGGGAGCAGAATGACATTGGCAGCTCCAGCCATACCGCCCCACAAAGCGATCCAACCAGCGTGACGCCCCATGACCTCCAAAACCATCACACGTTTGTGGCTTTGAGCCGTGGTGTGAAGTCGATCAAGGCCATCTACCACTGTGCTTACCGCACTATCAAAACCGAAAGTCATTGAAGTAGCCTTAAGATCGTTATCGATTGTTTTGGGCACCCCGATGATAGGCCAGCCTTGCTCGTAAAGTTGATTTGCGGTCGTCAGTGATCCATCACCGCCGACTACCACAAGTGCTCCAATTTCAAGTTGATCTAGGGTCTTCTTAGCTCGATCAACAATTTCTTGAGGGACCCTAGCAATATCACCCTCACCAATCTTTGCCGCAAAGTTCCCCTTATTCGTTGTCCCAAGGATCGTGCCCCCCTGCTTGAGGATCCCCTCGGTATCCTTGGGATTAAGGAAGGTGAAATCCCCCGGAGGAAGAAGTCCTTCAAAGCCATCTCTAAAACCGATGGTTTCCCAGCCTTTAGAAGCCGCAGCGCCAACAACTCCGTGAATAACTGCATTCAACCCTGGGCAGTCGCCCCCGCAATTAAGAATTCCAATTCTCATAATTTAATGTGTGTGTTAAAGTCTTCGGCTTATTGGGGTTTAGAAACAATGAGCAGCTCGCGTGCCTCCTGGACAGGTCGCCCTTGCATCTGCCAGTTGTCATAGGCAGCCCACCCCTGATTGATCAAGGTTTGCGTGATTCCCCATCGATCCGGACTCCCAAGCGCAATGGTAATCAGACGACGTCCCGTCAGCTGAGTCCCTCCGGTCGGAAGTTTGCGGACGATGGGCTTTTTTTCCGAACTTGTTGCTGCACACGGCCCAGCTTGCGCCGTATTTCCGCTCTGAATCCCATTTACATTCCCCCCACCGATCAGCGCGTGAGTGTTGCGAACCTTAAAAGACCGCTTTTGATTCACTCGAAAAGATGAAATCGTCCGTTCTGTCTGTTTTACATAGAACTGGAAACCTGGATTGCGCATCGCGTAAATAGCTAAACGTGCCATATCGCGAGCAGTCGAAATGCCCTGTGATCGATTTCCATCCATCCCATGTGGATTAGCAAAGCGAGTCTGCTGCATCCCAAGTCCACGAGAAAGATTGTTCATCTCGGTCACGAAAGCCGCCTCGGGTGACAATCCCCCGGAACGGCTCTGAATCGAGCGTCCCGCATGGTCCGCCAAGGTGGCGGCGGCCACATTGTCGGAACCCAAAAGCATGGAATACATTGCCTCTCTCAACGAAATCCGATCCCCCGGAATAAGCCCCATTGGATTGAACCCACCAATTAAAGAAGTCCCCTGAGGCACGATAGCAATCTCTGCCATGCTTGTTCCACTCAATTTAGCCCAATCTAGAACCACCATTGCGGTCGCTATCTTGGTCAAACTAGCTACCGGCCTTCTTTTGTCAGCATTCAGCTCCAGTACAATCTTCCCACTGTAAGATTCCACCGCAATGTAGCTTTCCCGACCCTCTGTTATTCCAATCAAGAAACATAAAACAGCGAGCAAACACTTCGAAAAGCTGGATATCTTGAAGCGAACTTCCATAACTACGGCAGAACCCTAGTGAAGTGCCGGATTAAGTCGAGATTTGGCAAAGGAATTTTTTCAAGGCTTCCGCTCTTACACAGACGATAAGCCTCGAGTAAGCCGCGGGCGGGGAGTGAGATTCTGTATTCAAGTTGGTTTCACCTTTGGAGTTTTTACCTACGACGTAAAATTTCTCCTCAATTCTGTACGATCCTGGCAACCCAATTCCCTTCAGCTGGCCTCTTCCAAGCGAACTCCGGATCCCTCAATTGCCCTCCCACATTGAGATTGAAAGATTTTTCGCTCCAACCACCAATTTTCCATTGCAAAGCTTCAAGTTCTTCGGTGGAATAGCTCTCGTAATGAGAAAGCTCCTACTGATCACACTCACCATTGGCTTCGCCATTCCCGCACAGGCTGACATCCAAGCCCCTCCGGGAAGCAAATACAGTTCTTCGCGTAAGCTCGGCCGGGCTGTCGCAAATATCCTCTACGGAGTCACCGAGATTCCCGAGCAAATGGTGCGGAAATCTGAAACTGAAGGCCGCAGGTCAGGATGGGCACATGGAATTGTCGATGGCTCACGTCGTGCCCTCAATCGTATCGGCTATGGTGTATATGAGCTTGTGACCTTCCACAGCCCAACCCACCACGGCACCTTCAAGCCGCCCTACACTCGCTGTGGTAATGACGCCCGGATTGAAATGAATCCTCGCGACGGACTTTCTGAATTCCCACCCGAGCTTGGTTTCGAAACCTACTTCAGCCACTCACGCTCCCAGAAGTGGTAAAAACCACTCCTCGCTTGTTTTTTAAAAAGCCGCCTTCTTCGGAATGCGGCTTTTTTCATCGCCACCCTATACTGTTTCATTACTTAACAAGCGAAGATCAAGTGCATTCAAGAATTAGAATAACTCTGCGGAGCGTTCACAATTAGCGATTCGCCGACCATGCATTCAAAAACAAACATGTAAATCTCCAGATTGACAAAACATTTCCCCGTTGCAG
>DCQM01000225.1:62232-64668 GCA_002323895.1 Akkermansiaceae bacterium UBA1518 | reverse complement strand
AATACCAAAGAATCTAGCTTCAGAACGTTCCCCCTAGAAATTTTCCAAACCATCTTCTTGATTAAAGATCATGCGCCTTTTCATTCTTCTCGTCCCCCTCCTTCTTTCGGCTCACTTGCTTACCGCCCGAACATGGAAAAGTGCCTCAAGTGATAAATCCTTCGACGCCTCCTATGTCTCCAATGATGGGAAGTTGGTCACACTCAGAAAAGGTGGACGAATTCTGACCTTCTCAATTGCCAAACTTCATGCCGATGACCAAGCATGGCTGAAGGCAAACCATCCCACCAAGGAAAAGGGGAAAGGCGTAAATAAAACTACTACAGCAGCACCAAGAGGGGCCGCTTTCGACACCCTCGAATTTGGTGACAGCCGCAAGGAGGTCGTCGGGAAACTGAGCGCCAGCCCCAATGTTATCTCATCCGTTCCGGCAGCCATGACCGCCCGTGTCGGGCTCAATGGGACCTTCAAGACAACCCAAACAATCGGAGGTCTCCATTGTTATCTCTACTTTGATTGGGACGATAACGCCAAACTCAAAGAAGTCACCCTTCGGACAAAAGGAAGATCACTCGACGCATATAGTGGAACACTCCGCAACAACTGGACCGAGCTAATCAAGCTTCTCACAATTCTCCATGGCGATGCTGTGCAAGGCGCTCCCTACCCCAATTCAGCAGATCTCCAAGACGGGCTCATTTTAGGATCCCACCTCTGGCGAACCGAGGACGAACATTCCGTCCTCCTCGGCACGGGACAAGATGGCAACCTATATTCCGTTGTTGTTCGTATTACCAACGAGCGCATCAAGGCTAATCCCACTGGTTGATTTCCGCAATCTTCCTAGCAAGCGGCAAGCTTCCGTCGACCGAACGCAACCAACTTTCCCGCCGGAACCAATTACGCTGCCGCTTTGCGTATTGGCGCGTCGAGATCGTGATCCGCTCCTCACATTCAGCGAGTGTCAGTCCTTTATTCAGATAGGCATCAATTTCGCGAACTCCTATCGCCTGCCGGATCGTTCCTGCTTCGAGAGGAAGCTCTTTAACCTCATTAATCGCTCCAGAATTCAGCATGACACGCGTCCTTAGAGCAATTCGTTCCGCCAGCATTTCGCGCGGCCAATTCAAAACAATTCCTTTCAAACCCTCCAACAAAGTTGGATCCCCAAAGTTTTGACGAAGCTTCGAAGCTTTTCCTCCAGTCACAAGACAGATTTCGAGCGCGCGCGAAAGGTGCCTTCGATTCTGCGGATTTTGCCGCATGGCCTCATCTGGATCTAGCTCTTTTAAACGTTCATAAATCTGATCCACAGCCCAATCTTCCAATTCCGCCCTAATCCCCTCATCTCCCGGTGGCGCCTTGGCTATTCCATGTGTGAGGAATTTAAGATACAAGCCAGAGCCGCCCACGACGATTGCCGTCTTTCCACGACTTTCAATTTCTTCGATTACCGGATTGGCCAAAGCCGCATACTTGGCGGCGTCCATCGATTCGGCGCTACCTATAACACCAAACAGATAGTGCGGACAGGCCGCCTGCTCCTCACCGGAAGGCGCAGCACTTAGAATTTCAAGCCCGCGGTAAATTTGGAAGGCATCGCCATTCACAATTTCCCCATCCCAAGCCTCGGCAAGCGATAGAGCAAGAGCCGTCTTGCCAGAAGCAGTTGGCCCGCAGAGAAAAAATCGTGAAGGAATCACAGGGCGAGTTTGGAAAAAAAGCCCGTCCGGCAAACACCGAACGGGCTAAAATCTAGTTGCAAGTTGATTACTCCTCGTTCTCCGGAAGGTTTGGCGGAGGATTTTCCTGCGGAGCTGGATCACCATCGGCATCGATAGCACCTTTTGACTTAGCCCCATTCACAATGAGAGTGCGTCCCATAAAGGGCTGATCATGAAGAACTTCAACTGCACGCTTGGCCTCATCAATCCGGGCCATCTCCACGAAACCATAGCCCTTTGAGCGATGCGTATTTCGGTTGTAAACGATTTCAATTTTACGCACCGCACCCACTCCTTTAAAAAGGTCTTCAAGATCGTGTTCGGCGGCATCATAGGAAAGGTTTCCAACATAAAGACGCTGCCCTTCGACTTGGGAGCTATCCGGGGTTGGACGTCGCTTTTGACGGGCCCTCGCGGTTTTACCTCCTGAGGAGGAGTCTTTAGAAGTCATCCGGCCAGAGGCATCGCGCACGTTCTCTTTAGGCTTACGAGTATTTTGCCTAGCACCTTTTTTAGAGGATCGGTTGTTCTTCGGGTCTTTGTAGAGCCCAAAAAATTTCTTAATCCTCTCGAACAAGGTGAGGGGTTTAGGTTTGGAAGAACGGCGGCGCGACCCAGATCCACTATTCCCACCATTGTTTCGGCGACGCTGATTATTACCACCTCCTTCACGATTTCCACCGCCCTGACCCTGCTGATTGCGGTTTCGGTT
>DCQM01000225.1:39443-61865 GCA_002323895.1 Akkermansiaceae bacterium UBA1518 | reverse complement strand
CGGTTGCGATTACCTGACTGATTACCCGAACCCTGTGAGGACTGTTCGGACGACGTGTTTCTATTTGATTCTGACATTGTTCAGATTGGGCACTGAGGCCCGATAAGTGTCGAAAAGCTTCGGTCCGTAAAATCCAGCGTTCCGGAGTTACCAAATCAAACAAAACAGTGTTTGAATATTGGCTGAGAAGGGCTCCGGTTTATAAAAGCTGATTCAAAAACGACCGAAAAGCGGACTTCCCGACGAGTTTTTGGCCAGAACTCCGGGCAACCCGGAAAAGTTCGTGCCGAATTAAGTATAGGTTTCCCTTAATTTTAGGCAAGCCGTAATCCCCGGTCCGCTTTGAACACTAGCCTCGCCGAATTCAAAACTCCCCGGAAAATGAAGGAGAGTGGTACTGGTAAATCCATCAAAATCGACCTAATTTAATCCCTATGCTTCCCAAGCTAGTTCTCATCGGCCTCTCGGTCACCTTGTGCGCAGGTGCACAGGAAACGGCCGAGGCTCCCCTTCTAGTTAAGCCAAACCTTCCCCCATCAAACGCCCCTGCAGAGGAGGAGGAAAGACCGGCAGCTTCAAACGGTTCGGTTTTCAACCAAGGCTTAGCGAGAACAATGTCTATCGCAATCCCTGCTCCTCGTGGACTAATTCTTGATCGCGAAGGACGTCCTCTGGCCCAGACCAAGATGGCTTATCATATCGCACTTGATTTCACGGCTTATGATGGACCCATTGACTCAAAAGTTGCAGCCACTTGGGCACAAACCAAAATTGCTCAAGCAAACGCTCTCGTAAATGGCGATGAGACCTACAGCGATGCAAAGCTGGCAAACTACTACAAAAATCGCCGTTGGCTTCCCCGGAGGATTTCAAAAATCATTAGCGAAAGCAAAGCTAAAAGCCTTGAGAGCAAGATGCCTAAAGGGCTTTCCCTACTCCCAATCTACCAACGATTTTACCCGGAGAAGGGCCTCGCTGCTCACCTGATCGGCTATGTCGGAGCCAAAACTGTTTTGCCCACCGGCCCAATCAACGACGGCGACCCTCTTTTTCAGTCTGTCATGGGAAAATCAGGCTTCGAACAGATTTTTGACCAAAAGCTCACTGGCGAACCAGGATTGAACAAAATGATCTTCGATAAGAACGGAGAAAAGATCCTCAATGAGCCTATCAAACGCCCACGCCCTGGTGGAAACGTCGTTACTACCCTTGATCTAGATTGGCAAAGGTATGCAGAACAGGTTCTACGCGAGGACTGTAAACGGGGCGCTTTCGTAGTCATTGATATCCAATCTGGCGAAATTCTAGTAATGGCATCCCGCCCAACTTTTGACCTCAACGAATTCATTCCGTATATTACGACCGAACGATATAAAGAACTTCAAAATAACCCCTCGGCGCCGTTGTTCGGACGTGCCTTCCAGTCAAGCTATCCTCCTGCCTCTACATTTAAACCAGTCGTCACACTCGCAGCAATCAATAATGGATCGATCCATCCAGATCAGACCTTCGATTGCCCCTACAAAATCAAAATTGGCAGAAAGTGGTTCCACAATCACTCCGAAGGCTATGAGGGCTGGGTTGATGCCAAACGGGCTCTTGCAAAATCGATCAACCCTTGGTTCTATCAAGTTGGGATTGAAACTGGCCCCCAAAACTTCCTTTCCGTTGCTCGACGACTTGGTTTCGGCTCAAAAACTGGACTTCCTCTAATCGGTGAAGCCACTGGCAATGCGCCTACAGCTGATTATATCGTGAAAAAAATGGGGCGTGCCACCACCAACGGGGACACAGCCAATCTTTCCATTGGTCAGGGATTTATGCTCGCTTCTCCGCTGCAAGTCGCCCAATCAATGGCAGCCATTGGCAATGGCAACGTCCTCATGGAGCTACAATTGGTCAGGCAAATCCAAGACTTCCACGGCCGGGTCATTGAAGCACCCACCTTCAAAAAGCGAAACGATCTCAACCTTTCTCCTATCGCCCTTGAAACAACTCACGATGGCATGCGTGACGTAGTTCACGCCAGCTATGGAACCGGACAACGCGCTAATTTAGGTTTCACCACGATGTGCGGGAAGACTGGCACGGCGCAGTGGAAGGATGAACCAAAACAAGGTTTAGCCTGGTTCTCTGGATTTTTTCCCTATGACAACCCCCGCTACGCATTCGCCGCCGTTTACGAAGGAGCTCCCGGGGAAATCGTTGGTGGAGGAAGAAAAGCCGCGCCAATGGTGAGTCGCTTTTTCCTAAACTTTCAAACTGAAATCGAAGAGAACTTGAGGCCTGCAGCCCGGGCGATGATTATTAGCGAGGAGGATGGTCAACCAATTATCCCGGAAGATATGATCCCAAAAGCAATTGTCGTTGAAGATGAGGAAGCACTGTTGGGCGACCCGACGAATTCCTTAGCTACTCCGGGCAACAACGAAATCCCAGTAGATATTCCTAGAGCAATCATCGTCGAGGATGAGGAAGCGCTGTCAGGCAATCCCGCTATACTCGTCCCCCCCCGAGGCCTTACCGAAGCCCCTGCAGATCTCCCAGAAGCAATTCCAGTCTATCCGGCAGATAACCCCACTCCTAAACCACCTCTTCCGACCGTCCCTAGTGAAGAAATTATTCCCGAAGCAATTCCGGTAAAACCAGAGATACCAAGTGACACTCCCCGCAAGCCACCTGAGACTCCAAGCGATCGCTAATTTGCGGCTTTGACCTTTACCTTGGCGACATGACAAGGCACGTAAAGGACGTGCCACGACCGGCACCCTTTTTCTAAACACTATTATGGACTTACAAGTAGCTACTCTCTGCGATTTCGCTGCCGAATACCAAGGCAAAATGGTCATCTCCGGAACCTTTGATGCCCTTGCCGCCAAAGCCACTCCAATTGTGCACCCTCAGTGCTCACTTGCTATGCGCTTCTGCTTCACCCCCGAGGACGATGGAAACCACGATTTACAGATCTCGATCATTGACGAAGACGGAAAAGCCGTCAACGAGAAGATGCCTATCAAGGGTGCCATGCCAGTTCAGATACCCGATAATGTCGCTTTTATGACTCGTCACCTTATCGTTGGATTTCAGGGTCTCACCTTTCCTCGTGCTGGCGTCTACTCGGTCGATATCCTTGTCGATGACGAACTTATTCAGCGTCTCCCGCTAAGGATTATCAAGGTAGAGGATAATCAACAAGGTCAGCCTCCACAGGGTTAGACATGCCAGCTCTAGGATCCCTGCTTGAGTTCCGTTGTGCTCTCATCACAGGAGCCAGCTCTGGTCTAGGTCTTGAATATGCCCGCCAACTAGCTCCCTGCGCCGAGACTCTAATACTCGTCGCGAGGCGGGAACAGCTTCTTGAGAAAATCGCCACCGATCTAGTGGCTAGTTTCCCCAATCTTCGGATCAAGATCTTTGCCTCCGATCTTGTTCGAGATACTGAGCGAGACCGTCTCATCAATTCTCTTTCACAAGCGGGTCTATCTCCTGATTTACTGATTAATAACGCTGGCATGGGAGACTACGGAGAATTTCGGTCGTCTAATTGGTCCAAGATCGAGCAAATGATCCGCCTAAACATGGAGGCGCTAACTCATCTTACTCATGCCCTTCTTCCAGGCCTCATAGAATGTCAGGGAGCGATCCTTAATGTTAGTTCACTCGCAAGCGTGCTACCAATTCCTGACTTTGCGGTTTATTCAGCAACCAAAGCTTATGTGACCAGCTTTAGTGAAGCCCTCCGCCTGGAACTTTCCGATCAAGGAGTCCGTGTGCTTGCCGTTTGCCCAGGACCAGTAAAGACTGGTTTCGGTGAGATCGCTCGCCGCGGAAGTTCTAGCAAACTTCCCGTGCAGGAGTCTTTTTATGTTCCCGCCGATAAAGTTGTGAGGGATTCCCTAAGAGCGCTCCGTCTAAATCGACCTCGGATCTACCCAGGGCTTAAGGTTGCCGCCGCTGCCGCTGTAATTGGGCTTCTTCCAATCGCCGCGATCCGACTTCTCATGAGCTCCCGCCCTCGAAGAAGCGACTGATTTCTAGCGTAATCCCCCAGCAGCTTTTCCGTTGGTAGTGAGGACATGAATCTCATGGACCCCTCTAAAATTAGCCGCCTTAAATTGCCAAACCACTTCTTTTTTAGGATTGATTTCAATCGCATCAGGCATGGCATCTCCCCTGGACCCATACTGGCAGGCGACGATATTTCCATTCTCAAGGAACTGTCCGCCACAGGGGTCGGCGCACTGGGGGCTCGCAAAAAACCAATCTACTCCACCCTCCTTATCGAAGATAACCGTCTTATTCCCGTTCGTTAGATTCGCCATGATCCTACCATCTTCGAGAAGAATTGCGGTAAAGGGCCAATTCCTCTTCGGCCTCCCGCCGAGCTCCGGCAAATCAGTCTTAATCGTTCGGACAATCTCCCCGTTCGGAGAATATTCCTTGATCGCAAATGCGAGCAGATGAGGAACAAGATAATTTCCGTTAGCTAACTTTCGAGCCATCCGAATCTGCATATGGGTGTTGCTCGTTTCCGGCTTCACCGGGACTTCAACCACCATTTTCCCTTCGGGCGTAATTTCAAGGATTCTCGGCTTGTCGCCCATCTCAGCAATCATGGTATTACCATTTTCCAATCGTTTGGCCGTGCTAATTTCCTTATTGGCGGCTGCCAACGTATAATGAAATACCACCTTATAATCACGAGTGAATTCCTTCACTTCGTTTGCAAACGTCACTAATACATTTCCATTGGAAAGAACTTCACCATCACGCGACTTAGCCTTGACCTCCCACGAAATTTCACATTTTTCGTCGATTATGGCGGTCTTAGTTCCGGTGATCAGGAAGGAGTGCCTTATTCCAACATCACTAATCTGCTCACCAAAAGAAGCCGAGAAAACAGTTTGAACCAGACAAAAAAATGAAAGGGTGAGGATCTTCATCCCTCATCCTAGCTTCTGAAATTCACCTTGGCGAGTGCCTAAAACAGCGTTCCCTCCGACCGAACTTTCTGTCGATAGGCTTCAATTAATTTGAGACTAATTGGCCCAGGTTTGCCATTGCCAATCTCACGTTCATCAAGCTTCACCATCGGAATAGTCTCTGCAGCCGTGCCCGTTAAAAATGATTCGTCAGCAGTGTAAATATCGTAGCGGGCCATCGACATTTCTCGAATCGTAATGCCCAACTCGGCACAAAGCTCAAAAATCACCTGCCGCGTAATACCATCAAGGCTGCCATCCGAAACCGGCGGGGTTATCACCTCGTCTTTTTTCACGATGAAGACGTTATCGCCAGTACACTCCGCTACGTAACCTTGCTCATTTAACATCAAACCCTCTTTGGCTCCGGCCTTCAGAGCCTCTACCTTAGCCATAACGTTATTCAGATAATTCAGCGATTTCACTTGTGGGCTCAAGCTCGCTGGCGTTGGCCGGCGAGTTGAACAAGTCACGACTTCAAGTCCATTCTCGTAGAGTTCAGCTGGATATAAAGTAATACCAGAGGCGATGATAAACATCGATGGAGTCGGACAGAGATAAGGATTCAATCCAAGATCACCAATCCCCCGTGTCACGACTAAACGAATATAGCCATCGTTTAGACCATTAGCCCGAATCGTCTGGAGTGTCGCTTCACAAACCTCTTCAAGAGTCCAAGGCATCTTAAGGAGTAGGGCTTTTGCCGAAAGATACAATCGCTCGATATGCTCAGTCAAACGAAAGACCCGCCCGTTATAAAAACGAATACCTTCGAAGATTCCATCTCCATAAAGTAAACCGTGATCAAAGACCGATATCTTGGCATCAGCTTCGTTCACGATCTTCCCATCCAACCAAATTTTGCGACTCATAATTTTGCTCTTGTTGATGCTTCGCGCATCCTGCCTTTCAGACACCGGCATGCAATCCTTATCAACTAAGAATTTAATTCTTCAATCTTTGCTAAAATAGCAGCTTTCGCCTCAATTGCATTTTGATCCTCGGGATGATCTACCAACACTTGTTCAAAGCACTCAAGGGCCGGCTCCAACTCGCCCATTTCAGCGAGGATCATTCCGCACTCGTAACGAGCTAGGACCAAAGTCCCCTGGAGCTCAATCGCTTTTTGCAGGCTGGCAAGCGCCTCAACCTTATGCCCACGTAGTCTTTGAATCCGGCCTTTAGCATACCAAGCCGAAGCATCATCCGGAGCCATCTCAACAGCCTTATCAGCAGCCTCTTCAGCATCGGAAGGATAGTTGCCTTGCATCAACGCCAAAGCATAGCTGACATAGACTTCTGGGCGATTAGGTTCCAGCTCAAGGGCATCTTCATAACAAGTGATTGCCACGCCAAACTTATTCTGACCGATCGCATCCGCCGCTTTCATGATCAATTCATCCGCTTCACTTACCCCTAGCTCTTTTACTTTCGCTACAGCCTTCTCCGCCTTTTCAGTTTCTCCGAGGGCATTCAGGACCACTCCGTAAAGTTGCCAACTCTGAACATCGCTAGGATCCTCGGTGAGAGCAGATTCAATTGCGGTCCGGGCTGCAGGAATATCACCAGATTGGGCTGCATTAATGGCAGCGTTGTAATACTTTAAATTCGGGATGCTCATGGGCGAAGGGGTAGCAGATTCAACCCGCTTCGCGAAGGCCTTAGTCTTGCAAATCACTGTCATCATAGCATCTTGAACAAAGATGCCGGACGTCACCCGAGAATTACTAGTAAACACACTTGAGGAAATTGCCCTCTTGCTGGAGCTCAAAGGCGAAAATCCATTCAAGACAAGGGCTTATCGAAATGGTGCCGAAGTAATACAAAACTTTGATGGGGACATCATTGAACGCGCTGCTGAAAACGAGCTCAAAGGAATCAAAGGAATCGGTGATGCCCTTCAACAAAAACTGCATGAGTTAGCGTCGACCGGAAAACTGGAATACTTCGAGAATCTCCGTGCTGAATTTCCTCCAACCCTTTTTGAGCTTTTTGAACTCCAGGGACTCGGTCCAAAAAAAATTAAAGCCCTTTATGACGAACTCGGAATATCTTCGATTACCCAACTCAAGGAAGCTTGCCAAGGATCGGAAATCGCTAGTCTTTCAGGCTTCGGATCCAAAACTGTGGAAAAAATCCTCAGCGCTATCGAAAACCGAGCAAAATTTGCCAACCGCTTTCGACTTGGCGAAGTGGCACCTCTTGCAGAGACTTTACTCGAACGCCTTCGTGAGCACCCAAAGGTCAGTCGCTCCGCCATTGCTGGCTCCTACCGTCGTGCCAAAGAAACTCTCCACGACCTCGACTTCCTAGTTGCGACTAAAGAACCTGCTGAGCTCACTAAATTCTTCACTGACTTACCTGAAGTTCGCGAAGTCATTGCTCAAGGAGACACCAAGGCATCGGTTCGTCTAGACAACGGGCTTCAATGTGATCTCCGCGCTGTCAGCAATGATCATTTTCCTTTCGCTCTCCAGTATTTCACCGGCAGCAAAGAGCACAATGTCGCCCTTCGTTCACTAGCGTTGAAAAAGGGCTTATCTCTCAATGAATATGACTTCACTGGCGAAGGGAAGATCCCTAAAGTTAATGAGGAATTTGATATCTACCAAGCTCTAGACCTCGATTGGATCGCACCAGAGCTCAGGGAAAATCGCGGCGAAATTGAAGCTGCGTGCGACGCAAATCTCCCAGACCTTATCAAACTCAGCCAACTCCGGGGAACCTTTCATAACCACACTATTGCTTCCGACGGAAAAAACACTCTTAAGGAAATGGCCACTGCCGCGCAAGACCATGGCCTTCAATATTTAGGGATCGCCGACCACTCCAAGTCATCCTTCCAAGCCAACGGACTTAACGAAAAACGGCTTATCCAACAGATCGAAGAAATTAGAACAATCAACACCAACTTCGAAGACTTTGCTCTCCTTGCTGGTTCGGAGGTTGATATCCTCAAAGATGGTTCACTGGACTTCCATGATGATTTACTCGCCAAACTCGATTACTGCGTCGCCTCCATCCACAACGTTTTTAATCTCCCCGAAAAAGAAATGACCAGCCGTTTAATTCGGGCAATGGAGAATGAGCATGTCACGATGCTCGGTCATGTCACGGGACGTCTTCTACTTAAGCGTGATCCTTATTCCGTCAACATAGAGAAAATCATCGACTGCGCAGCTGAGACAAAAACAATTATCGAACTCAACTGTAATCCATGGCGCCTCGATATGGACTGGCGTTGGTGGCATCGCGCCCGTGACAAAAACGTCCTAACCTCGATCAATCCCGATGCCCATTCAATCGGACAACTACAATTCTTATCCTATGGCGTGAGACTTGCTCGTAAAGGCTGGCTGCGCCGGAAAGATGTTTTGAACTGCCGGTCACTTACCGAAATCCAAGCTTGGTTGAAATTGCCCAAATCAATGCGATGAATCCTCTCACGTTTCAAGATCTTGGAGCTGATTTAGATTTTCAAGAGGTTTGGGTTCTTCAAGAAGACCTTGTGCAACGTCGCCGAGATCAAAAAATTGGGGACACCATTCTTTTCCTCGAGCATGCTCCAGTTTACACAATCGGCCGGACTCGTGACAAATCTAGCCTGAGAGTCCACAACCATCTCCCGCATCAAGTCGTTGAGATCAACCGTGGTGGACAAGGAACTTTCCATGGCCCCGGCCAGCTTGTTAGCTATGCAATTCTCGATCTCACCCAACGTATAAAGGATCTTCACCTTCATCTTAGAAACCTGGAAGAGGCCATAATAATCTCTCTCGAAATTCTTGGAATCCCCGCGGTTCGGAGAGAAGGGCAAACCGGAGTCTGGGTAGAAGATCGAAAAATCGCTTCGCTGGGAGTCGGTGTCCGCTCATGGATCACCCTTCATGGGCTTGCCTTAAACGTCCAAAAAATATCACTCGCGCCATTTCAGATGATCACCCCTTGCGGCATTGATGGCGTTGCCATGACCTGTATCGAAAGTGAACTAGATCGGCCTATTTCAATGGATGAAATTAAAAAACTCATGACCGAGTCCCTCCAGAGGGTTTTCCACTAATTGATGTCATCAACATCTTACCTCTCGCGAAATTTACGAAGTAATTCATCAATACTATCACTGTCATCGGAACCAGCTTTTAAAGAATTTTTGTCTTCATTAGCAGGGGGCGAAACCGAGGTTCCGCTAGTCTCCCCTCCCCCAAACTTGGAGGAATCAGCAAGCCGAAAAGGACTTTCGAATGAAGTATGCAACGGTGATGCGGGAGGGAAACGAACAGAATCAGTTTCCTGCCGAATCCGCTGTACTAAATATTTACGGGGAATCATAACCCTTCGAACAAGTCTTGGAGGATACTTATTCTTCACAATCGGATTGGCAAATGGAACGTCAGGCCTTCCCGATTCCGTCAAATCAGTCTCCACAACCTTCTCCAATGACAATTCAGCAAAACCAATATCCTTGGTTTGCCGTAAGTTCCCATCGAGCACCTCTCGCTGTTCTGCTACAAGTTTATTTGATGTCGCCTGCGAGTCTATGACATCGCGGGCGGCTCGCAAAATAGCTCTCGGATATAAATCCCCATCATTTAAGTCGAGCTTTTGACGAAGGTCCTTTACGCCATCAGCATGACGAACCCGCAAGAGCTCCGACACATTCCCCTCATCAAGCGGCTGCAATCGAATTACCGAATCTTCAAAACGATCCTGCATACCAAGTGGAATCCTGCGGGAAAAAGTAGATTCCCAAACATCGTCATTCACTGAAAAAATAACCTTAATACGAGGTGCTGCCTGCCTAAGACCAATAAGCGTATTTGCAACACGAAGCGCTGCTTCACTATCGCAAAACAACCCATCCATCTCATCAACAACCAGAACGATATTCTCGGTTATTGTCATTAATTTCAGAAAAGAGGTAAGCACTCCATGGCAGCTGACTCCATCCTTCAATTGACCTCTTTCCCTATCAATTTCATTCAGCAAATCCTGATTTCTATTCCGCTCCTCAATGGGCGCCATAGCGAACTGTGACAAGACAGAAAACCATTGTGACAGATCACTTGTCACCCCCCCACACCTCTGACCAATAACCGATACAAATCGGGGCGAGAGAGCAGGGAATTGATTCCGGACCCACTGTGCAACAGCCGCTGAGTCCTTATGAAAATCAAAAACTTGCTCTGGGCTTTCACGAAGACTTCGCAGTGACTCTGTTCGATTTGGGCTTGGAACCTCGCCTGATTCCACCAACGGGATCAAGGCATTTGCCAAAATACGGCGCATACTAAAATCTAATCTGGTAAGATTTCTTTTACCCGGCAGCACAGAAGTAAACTGATCGATAAGCCGAACCAAAATATCTTTCTCATTGATTCTCGAATCGGCTGAAAGATCGATGGGAACCATCACAGAAACATCCTGCATTTCTTCGCGCAGTCGGGAAAGAAGCATAGTTTTCCCATATCCTGCCCGGGGAGCACGAAGAGAAACAAGAACACCCTCTTCGCCACTTATTAGCCCTTTCAATTGGTCAAACTTGTCACCATGCAAATTTTTGACCAACGGACTCATCGGACCCTCAAACGATTCAAAGTTAGAAGTGAAAGGATTGTTCATCTCAGCGCGCAGTATTAACTGCGAAAGGCAAATCCAAGAAGAAAAAACTAACCTATTCGACGTTAAGTGGTTTTAAAACATCTGGATTTAAGGGAGCTTTTTCTTCGAGGGGATTTAGGAGATTTTCCCAGATCTTATCCTTCGATCCATTATCTGGATCGTCGACCTCAAGAATCTTAGAATCCACACCAATCACCTGAAGAAAGGTATCGGTGGGCCGGTCAACTGTGCCACCGACGTCAAAGCTAAAAGTAACACGCCCGGTTGTATCCGAACCTACTAGATGGGGGCTGGACTTGAAGCGAACCTGACTAGAAAGATAGAAACGATTTATAGAAATTTCAAAACGCCCTCTAATTCTCCCATCATTGGCAATAAGCAAGCTACCACTTAAGGACACCTTTCCTTTCTCAGAACATTGCAAGTTCTCCAATGCTACACCTTCCGGTTTCACTCTTACCGTTCCAGTGATCTGCGAACTATTAATACCCTCGTGGAATTCCAGAAGATCCAAATTATGATTTGGAAATAAGGAATGGAGGTTCAACAAAAATGGCAGTCGCTTTATTTTAGCGGTGCTTGCTTCAAGTTTAATTTCGACCTCATCAAAGTAATCGTTCCCAACCGTAAACTGAACCTTGCCAGATGATGAGACAAGCGAACCACTAAAAAAGCGCGCTAGCCGCTTTCCTATCAAAGCTTCCATCGGAAATTGATTTGTTGAAATTTCAAGTTCCGATTCCTCCCCCGGTTCCATCAAGACCTCTCCACTCAATTTTAGTTCAGATGCCAGAGAAACTCTACTTTTTGAAGGATGCTTAAGCGACAAAGCCTTTAAGCTCAAGACACCATCTTTGAAACGCATCACCCCTTTGGAAACCGGGAAATCCTCCCAGCCGTCAGCCCGAAAAGTTCCTTCATCAAGAGTCACCTGGTAACCCCCATCCCCGGCGTAGGAAAAAATAGCATCTATATCCCTAAACCCAATCGGAGCATCTGATCCAAAAAAAACATCGAGCGAATTACAGTAATATTCGTCAAAATCGAATGGGAAATCCTCTTCATCCAGAGGATCGCTCTCATCTCCGGCAGCCGAAGGCATAGCGAGCCTCAACTGCCCCTTACTCCCCCCTATCTGCAACCCGCTAGGCCGGACTCCCAAATAATTCAAGAAGCGGACATGCCCTTCGATATCATTTAGGGACAAATTCCGAACAAAGTTATTCTGATCCCAAGTGAAGTCGGCCTCCTTCATAGAGACAGAAAACGGCATTCGTTTCAATCCCTTGAACTCAACCTCAGCGCCACTCCACTCAGAAGCTCTCTCTGCAAGTTTGTCACGATGACCTTTACTATTTTGCATCAAGATCAAAAACAAAACGGTAAGGAATAAAACAAGGATGAGAGAAGCCCCAATAACAACCTTCACGAGGAGTCGCTTCTTCTCACGCTCGGGGTGATTCTCGCTTGCTTGCTCCGAGCGACGTCGCCGACGCTTCACTTTCCGAGCAATTGTGCCATCAGAGCGGGTCACCACCTCACCTTTAGCCTCCTTTGCACGCTCCTTATCGCGAAGCGCCTTCATCATTTCATCGAGCGAGTATTGCTCTTTCTCTGGACCCAGCGGATCAGAATCTAACTTATTCTCTCCTTGGCTAGAACGAGGGGGGATGTTCGTGCTCATTAACGATCGCGGTAGGGTTTTCCTGCTGGATCGGTCAATTCGACGTTCACAAAGATAATCACAGCACGCTTCTCAACCGAAATCCCATTACTCTGAAAAATCCTCCCGACCAAGGGGAGTTCACCGAGAATTGGAATTTTGTCGTGAATTTCTTTTCGAATTTCTTTGATAAGTCCGCCCATGACCACAGTCTGCCCGTCTACGACCCGAACACTGGTGTTTCCGCGTGTTGTTCTGAAGAGCGGCTTGAGAATCGCATTCGCAGTGATCTCACCGAAAACGCTTCGGGTTGCCACAGTCTGATTCACAAAGTTGATGCTTGCGGTGTTACTCGAACCAACGATTGGGGTCCCGTAATTGACGAAACCTTCGAAGTCAGTAACGACCGGATTCACCGAAACTTCGATAATCTTACGGTCTGGGCCAACCTGCGGAAGAACCTCAAGAGTAACTCCCAGGTTTCGAGTCGTAAAATTTGTTGGCGTGGCGGGAGTAACGATCCCTCCACCCGAAACCTGATTCGGAATCTCAGGAGGTTCAAAGTCTTCGGGATAGGGAAATTCTATCACGGACTGAACGATCGCGTTCTGACCAGATCGAGTCACAACTTCCGGACGAACCATAATATCGACACCCTTCTTTTGGGAGAGCCCCCTCATTAAAATTTCGTGAGCGGAATTATCGATAATCCCACGCAGGCTAATAATTCCAGACCCCCTCGTCCCTGAGCTATCCGGGGTGGACGGTAAACGAATATCCGCGCTTCCTCCACCGGAACCATCATTTGATAATACACCTGAAGCAGTCGGTGGCGACACTCTCTTCAGCAAAGCATCCAAACCTTCAGTAGTTCCGGTAAGCTGCCCGCTCCGGTTCCCTGAGGTGACTGGACGCCCCCCTATCATGTCGGCAATTGGAGAGCCCGTTCCCGTCGTTCCTCCTGAAAGAATCCCATTGGCTCCAACATTAAATTCGCCAAGCATCGAATCAAAATCAAGTTCATCGAGTTGATCTTGACCGATGTCTACAATTGTTGTCCGCACCGTCACGATCAAGGGCTCGGTTTTCGCTAGGTCAGCAACGATCGCCTCGATAAGCTGCATGTTTGTCACCGTATTCCGGACGATTAACATGTTTGTGTTCGAATTATAGGCAGCGCTAGCCCCGTCCGGGAAACTCACCCCAAAGTCTTGGAGCTTTTCTTTTGCTGAAATCTTTTTTGCAATCAGCCCCTCTTCTTGATCATTGGCGGCGAAAGGGTCCTCATTTTCTTCGCCCTTGCCGACCGCGCCGCTTGTCAAAAAATCGGGGGAAACTCGAAATTCCCGGCGAACCAAAGTAGGGTCCGAAAATCCCGCGGCATTAATCACTACCGCAAAGTCATCCACCCGGAAAGTTGTGCCCGAAGCTTCGTTAACTAACTTCAGAACTTCAGCCAAGGAGACATTACGAAGGGTCAGGTTGATCCGCGAAGCACGAATCTTTTGAACCTCCGGCATGGACTCGTCGCCCAACTGGAGCAGGAAGGGAACTCCTTTTTGAGCTTCGTCCAATGTTATCGTGTCCGCCTGCACGGAAACGGCTCTCAAGAAATCGACAGCTTCATCAAGGGTTGCTCCGCTAAGGCGAACCTCAGGAACATTGATACTGTTTAACTTGGCTTGGATATTTGCCCTCTGGTCAATCGCTCCAAAATCATCACCCCCGACGATCGGAGCCCCAGACTGGGAGGCAATCTTCTGCTCCCAACTTGCATCCACCTTTTCTAACATCTCTGCCCGTGCCTGATCTCGGGCCGCCTCCGCGTAACCTGACTTCGCAACGATCACCATCTCTTTTCCACGACGAGCTGCCTTGTTGTATTGGTCGATGCGTAGAATGTCTTCGTAGGTCATGTAGGCCCTATCAAACTGCCCCAAGTTATAGTAGCTCTGACCCTTTTCGAGGAGACTTTGAACTCTCGATACATTTTCGCTATGCTCGGTAGTCAAGGCTGACTCATAGCGAATCGGGTCGTCCATCTTAGCCAAAAACGACTTAAGTTGGGGATTGTCTGGGTCAACAGTGAGGGCACCCTTAACCAATGCTCGTGCCTCCTTAACGCCACCCTTCTCCATCAAATCCTGTGCTTGCACTAAGGAAGCCTGTGAAAATCGCTGAACGGCAGTCGTTCGAATACCAACGATCGACTTAGCCCCTTTCGGAAGCTTCGAGAGCGCCTCGGCATACTTATCAATGGCTAGTTTGTAGTCATTTTCAAGATATGCATCATCGCCCTCCTCTAGAAGTGAGCCAGCATCACTCGCATCAGCGGATCGGGCTGCGGCCTCATTTGAAAGAACCGGATTTTGTGCAAGCGCAGGTGCCCCGCAGACCAGAAGTCCGAACAGTAGACTGCGCTGAAGTTTGAGTCGAAGGTTACTCATATCGTAGGATTCATATTTATAGAGCCGATTGGCAGCCCCGATAAGCCGAAAATCCGGAAATATTTGCTAAATTCGTATAATTTTCGCCTCTCCACCTCTTCTTATTAGATTTACTGGACCTAGTCGGTCCAAAAAAAACCAAAAACCTGCTCCCAGCTTCCTGAATTCCCTCTCGCTAAGATTGGCAAAATAATACTCACACTTCGCTCGTGACTTTGGTCCTCGCAGTATTAGCTGCGAAAATGAAGCTACCAAAATCACCAAAACTAGCGCTTCTCACCTCTCTAGCTTCTTACAAAAATCAGTGTTGCAAGATTCGAATTCAAAACGCCAAGATCGGCAAATTAGCCGGAATGACAAAATGGGGCGACCGATCCAAATTACCTGGCTTCTAAATTGCTCAGAGACATATTCTTAATGAAAAATATAAAGCTGCAGAGAATTTTGATTGGTGGCCCTTTGCCCGTTCTACTAATCCCACTCCGTCAAGAAAGAGACTTAACTCCTTTCCCGTAAGAAAAAAGACATCCAAACGAATTTGCTAGACGTCTCTAATTTGGAAAAGCTGCTTCTCTCCTCGATTTTAGCTCAATGTTAAAGTATCTCCTCATTCCCATCCTTGTGGCTACTGCAAATGCAGCCCCCATAGGCTTCAACAGCCATATCCGGCCTCTCCTATCTGACCATTGCTTTAGCTGCCATGGCTTCGACTCTAACTCACGAGAAGCAAATCTAAGACTCGACACATCTGAGGGAGCCTTTGCTGTGCGAAAATCGGGATCGGCTATTATTCCCGGCGATCCTGAAGAATCACTCATCTGGAAGCGCATCACTTCCGATGATCCAGATGATATCATGCCCCCACCCGATCACCTATTGAGACTGGATGCTGAAGAGAAAGAACTAATTTATCACTGGATTAAAGAAGGGGCAAAGTACGAAGAGCACTGGACTTTTATACCCGTAAAAAAACCGGATTTTCCAGACCTTTCCCCACACCCTCTCGATTCCTTGGTAAGGCAAAAGCTAAAAACCCTCGAACTGGACCTTTCTCCACGCGCTTCCAAAGAAACCCTAATTCGACGACTTTCATTTGATCTCCGCGGCCTGCCTCCCACCCCCGAAGAAGTCTCAACCTTTATGGAGGACAGATCCTCGGGTGCTTGGGAGCAACTAATTGACAAATATCTCGCTGACCCGGCATTCGGCGAACGTTTTGCTTGGCCGTGGCTAGATGCGGCCCGCTACGCCGACTCAAATGGTTTCCAAGGCGACCGCGAGCGCACAATGTGGCCGTGGCGAGATTGGGTTGTCGATGCCATCAATCGTAATCTTCCATACGATGACTTCACCATCTGGCAAATTGCCGGTGACCTACTTCCTAAGGCAACCTTGGAACAAAAGCTTGCGACCGGTTTCCTAAGAAATCACGCCATAAATGGCGAAGGCGGCTCAATTCCTGAGGAAAATCGCGTCAACTATGTCTTCGATATGACGGAAACTGTCGGCACTGTTTGGATGGGTCTCACCTTTAATTGCTGTAGATGTCACGATCATAAATATGACCCCCTTAGCCAAAAAGAATACTATTCGCTCACAGCATTCTTTAATCAAACCCCGGTCAATGGCAGTGGAGGAGATCCGCAGACCAAACCTGTCCTCGAAGTCCCCACCCAAGAACAAATCGATAAAGAAAAAGCGCTTCAAATTGAGATCGCTAAAATCCGGACGAAGCAAAAAGACCTAGCCGCTAAACTTGCTCCCCAGCAAAAATCGTGGGAAGAAAACCAACGCCAACAAAACTCGCAATGGACAAGCCTCAGAGCGAGTTCCATCATCGCAAACGACCAGGGATTAAAGTTTGAACACCTCCCAGACCAATCGATCCTGAGTTCCGGGAGCAACCCCAAAAAAGCGACCTTGCAATTCACGGCGCCACTCCCAATAAGAAAAATCTCTGCGCTTCGACTGGATGCCCTTCGCCATCCCTCGATGACCAACGGCGGCATTGCTCGCTCGGATAGTGGCAACTTCGTCATGACTGGATTTGAAGCTCACCTCATTCGTAAAGATGGCCCGGTTCAGCTCCTCGAGCTTGAACGACCCATCGCAACTTTTGAGCAGGGTTCCTACAAAATTGCTAACGCCCTAAAGACCGGAAATACGACGGGGTGGGCCATCTTCAATGGAACTTCAATTGATCGTGACCACGCAGCGTTATTCCATCTCAGCCAACCATTGACAGTCCAAGAAGGAGATCAAATCAAAATAGTTCTCCGCCACGATTCCCAGCATGACCAACACTATATTGGTCGTTTTAAAATTTCTGTGACGGACACCGCAAAGCCTTCACTCGAAGAAGATGACCAAAGTATTAGACAACTACTCACAATAGCACCCGCCCTAAGAAGTCAGGAGCAGAATCAAAGACTTACCTCGGCATTCCTTGCAACTCGCAGTGCATACCAAAATATGTCCACTGAAATCACCTCCCTAGAAACCCAAATTAGCACAATCAGGAAAGGAGCTCCTCGCGTTATGGTAATGGAAGATCGTAAGGATCGGAGAAAAACCCACATTCTGGCAGTTGGTTCTTATCAAGCGCAGGGCAAGGAGGTTGAAGCCACAACACCTGAGCTACTGCCCCCACTACCGGAAAAAGAAAGTCACGATCGCCTCGACCTAGCCCATTGGTTGGTTTCGCCAGATCACCCTCTCACCTCAAGAGTCACAGTTAATCGGATCTGGCAGGAACTTTTTGGTATCGGCCTGATTAAATCCCCAGAAGATCTTGGTGTGCAATCAGAGATCCCGATTCACCCCAAACTCCTCGACTGGTTATCCGCCGATTTCATGCAATCTGGTTGGGATTTCAAAAAGCTCCTCAAAACTATTGTGACCAGCGAAGTCTACCAACAATCCTCGAAGGTTGATTCCCTTGCTCTTGAACGCGACCCCGAAAACAGGCTTCTTGCGCGAGCTCCCCGCTACCGCCTCCCTTCTTGGATGATACGGGATCAGGCTCTCGCGCTTTCCGGGAGGCTTATCCGAAAGCTCGGAGGGGCTCCAGTTAAGCCCTGGCAACCACAGGGTCTTTGGTCTGAGGTGACCTTTGGCAGAAAGAAGTATACTCCGGATACCGGCGACAATTTGAGAAGACGCACCCTTTACACATTCTGGCGCCGAATCTCAGCACCACCCATGATCTTCGACAATGCTAAGCGCGAGAGCTGCGAAGTCGGCACCTACAGTACAAACTCTCCCCTTCACGCCTTGGCAACTTTGAATGACCCACTCTATCTCGAAGCGGCGCGTGGAATTGCCTACCGGGCTTACAAAATCGGCCCAGCCTCTATTCTCAAAACCGCTTTCAAATTAATCACCGCTCGTGACCCAACCAAAGAAGAGCTCATAATTCTCAAGCGTATGCATGAAGCGTCTCGTATTCATTACAAACAGAATCCCGCGGAAGCAACCTCACTACTTTCGATCGGAGAGCTTGCTATCACAGATCAAATCAAACCGTTTGAACAAGCCTCGCTTACCTCAACCATTCTTTCGCTTCTTAACACGGATGAAGCTCTCACTAAGGAATAGCTATGAATCCGATTTTTGAATCTCAACTACTCTCGAATCGTCGCCACTTTTTCGGAAAAGCCGCAACAGGTCTGGGCATCCCAGCTCTCACTCATCTTCTAAACAATAACGCCTCAGCCTCAGAAGACCGCATCCTTGAGGCGGCCCAAGCAATTGCGCCAAAGGCAAAGCGTGTCGTTTATCTTTTCCAAAATGGGGCACCAACTCACCTAGAGCTTTTTGACCACAAACCCCAACTCGCTAAGCTCCACGGTGAAAAGGTTCCGGAATCCTATATGAAGGGAAAACGCTTTTCGACCATGTCCGCCGCCGCAGACAAGCGTCGATTACTAGCGCCTGTCGAACCTTTTAAAAAGCACGGTGAATCCGGTGCCACTGTCAGCGCATTTATGCCTTACACCGCCAAAATCGCCGATGATCTTTGCTTCATCAAGAGTATGCATACTCAACAGGTAAACCATGCACCCGCGATCAACTTTTTCCTCTCCGGATTTCAACTCCCCTCACGACCGACCCTAGGATCATGGCTTTCCTATGGTCTGGGATCGATGAACGAAAACCTTCCAACCTTTATGGTTATGACCTCGGTATCCAAAGGGACGAGCTGTGGCCAAATATTCTACGACTCGTATTGGTCTTCCGGTTTTCTTCCCTCGCGCCACCAAGGCGTAAAGCTCCGCGCTGGTGGCAGCCCTGTTCTCTATCTTAATAATCCGACTGGAATTAGCCCTCAACTTCGACGCCAAATGCTCGATGGGATCGCAGACCTAAATCAGCATAAATATGACACTGTCGGTGATCCCGAAATTCAAACTCGTATCTCTCAGTATGAAATGGCTTATCGCATGCAAACAAGCGTCCCGGAATTAGCCGATATTTCCGGTGAGTCAAAATCGACTCTCGATCTCTATGGTCCCCAAGTTCACGAACCTGGGAGCTTTGCACGTAATTGCCTGCTAACCCGGCGACTCCTTGAACGTGGGACCCGCTATGTTCAATTAATGCACGCTGGTTGGGACCAGCATAATTCTCTAACCACCGAACTTTACAACCAGTGCCGTGACACAGATCAACCCTCTGCAGCCCTCGTTCAAGATTTGAAGCAAAGAGGGCTTCTCGACGAAACTCTCGTGATTTGGGGAGGCGAATTCGGCCGAACGCCCTTCCTTCAGGGAAATTTTGATAACCGTTCTCGCTGGGGCCGAGATCATCACCCCTATGCCTTTACCATCTGGATGGCTGGCGGCGGAGTGAAGCCTGGGATTACCTATGGAGAATCAGACGATATCGGGTTCAACGTTGCCAATAACCCTGTTCACGTGCACGATTTTCAGGCGACTCTACTCCACCTCCTCGGAATCAATCACGAAAAGCTAACTTATCGATTCCAGGGGCGTCACTATCGACTAACAGATGTTGAAGGTCATGTCGTCAAGCCAATCCTAGCCTAAGCTGAACAAAAAAAAGAGCCATGGGCAGCACCCTGACTCTCTTGAGATAGCGGGTTTGTCGCGACTTACTTCTCCGCCTGAATGGGCACTTCAGTCGTCATCTCAGACGAAGCAGTTTCCCTGGCAGCCGGAGCATCTTGTCCCACAGGAATATCCTTGAAACTAGGAAGCCGACGAAGGGATGGAAGGGGAGCTTCACCGGAGCAGCAACCGCAGGAGCTAAGACCAAGAGAAGCAACTGAAAATGAAGCAACTGCAAGAAGTTTAACAAATTTCATATTTTTAGAATTGGAAATGAGACTTAAGCCCGACCACACCCAAAGGGGTTTGACATCGGATTAAACCTTTCTTTTGGCTGACAAAATTACTTGTCAGGGATAACGATAGGAGTAGGAGCTGCTGGTGCCTCTGCTGGGAGAGCACTGCAAGAAGTGAGGGAGAAGCCAGCAAGAGCTGCGATCAGGCCGAGGATAGTAGCAATTTTCATTGTTTTTTCTTTTTGTTATTTGGTTCTTTGCGCGGAAAAAATCTATAATTTTCCTGAAGTCAGGTCCGGCTACTGAGTTGCAGCTACCGCTCCGAGTTGGGTGAAGGATAATAACCTCACTAAGGCATGCAAGTAGTTAAGTGATCTTTTCTAACCTTTTTCGGGGAGACTCCTCTCAAATCCCAACCAAAACTGGGATTGCATCACTCAAAAACCTCGATAACTTCTCGGCTCTTCCATGAATAAAAAACCTCATGTAGCAATCGTCGGTGCGACCGGCGCAGTCGGACGGGAAATGCTCACGTGCCTTGAAGAGCGTAACTTTCCCCTATCTAAAATCACCTTGCTTGCCTCGGCTCGCTCTGCAGGCAAACGTCTGGATTTTCGAGAAAAGGAGCTCATGGTGGAAGAATTAACGCCGGAATCGTTCCACGGGATCGACATCGCTCTTTTTTCAGCTGGCGGTGGTATTTCGAAAGAATTTGCCCCCATTGCCGCAAATGCTGGATGTATTGTGATTGATAACTCATCAGCCTTCCGGATGGATCCTGACGTCCCACTAATTCTGCCCGAAATCAATGGGAAAGAAGCTCTTAATTCCCCCCGCAATATCATCGCAAACCCGAATTGCTCTACCATTGTCACTTTAATGGGACTTGCTCCCCTTCATCAGGCCTTTGGTTTGAAAGGAATCATTGCCTCGACCTATCAAGCAGTATCGGGAAGCGGAGCTCAGGGGATCATCGAATTAGAAGAGCAAATTAAGGCTCTCGTCGCTGGCAAGCCCGTTAAAACAAGTGTTTACCCTCACCAAATTGCCTACAACGTAATACCACACGTTGATGTCTTCCAAGAAACTGGCTACACCAAAGAGGAGCAAAAAATGCTCCACGAAAGCCGAAAGATTCTCGGGATCCCTGGACTCAAAGTCACCTGCACTTGTGTTCGCGTTCCTGTCGTCCGCTCTCACTCCATATCAATTACGGCCATTTTTGAGAAGGATCCTTCAGTTGAAGATGCCCGAAGAAGCTTTGAAGGCAGACGCGGTATCCGATTAGTAGACGACCCTCAACAGGCCGTCTACCCCGTCCCACTTGGGACAACGGGTAATGACGACTGCGAAGTTGGGCGAATCAGGAAGGATCAGGTCCTGCCAAATGCGCTTGCCCTTTGGGTCGTTGGCGATCAGATCAAAAAAGGAGCCGCTCTGAACGCGGTTCAAATTGCCGAAATTTTATAATGATTTTTTGGGATTCGGATCTAACATAAAATGGACGGTGCCCAGCACCAACTTTGGGTTCCTTCCCCATACCAACTGTTAAACGAACGCATCATGGCCGAAGACGAATCGAATCCCACCGAATTTGTGGCACCATCGCTCGAAGAGCTTGAGCCCCTTTTCCCGGCCTATGAGCTGGAGGCTTTTATTGCACAAGGTGGAATGGGGGCCGTTTACAAGGCGCGCCAAAAATCTCTGGATCGGTCGGTTGCTATTAAGATCCTACCGCGCGAGTTCGGTGACGACCCGCAGTTTAGATCATCCTTTGAAGCAGAGGCCAAAGCTATGGCACGGCTGAATCATCCAAATCTCATCTCCGTTTACGACTTCGGTGATATCGATGGAATGCTCTACATCGTGATGGAGTTCGTTCACGGGAAGGCTCTCTACTACTCAGCCCACAACAGGGCAATCGACCCTGCTGTTGCTCTCGAGATGGTCTCCACCATTTCTCGTGGCCTGGCCCACGCCCACCAAGGCGGAATCATTCACCGTGACATCAAGCCCGCTAACATCCTCCTTGATGCCGATGCCAAGCCCAAGATTGGCGATTTCGGACTCGCCCACCCCGTTGGAAGAGGAGAGGGCGAGGGGCTCGTGTTCGGAACTCCGGGCTACACCGCTCCTGAGATTTTCCAAAATGAAACAGAGGTCGACCAGCGCTCTGATATCTTTTCCGTAGGAGCACTACTCTACGAACTACTTTGCGGACGTCATCCCGAAGCCAATAGTCACAGTATGACAACCGGGATAGATCCTCGGATTGACAATGTTCTCAAGAAAGCAACCAACTCTAATCCTAACCTTCGCTATTCGGACGTTGGCGACCTCGCAGACGACCTCGACAACCTCATTCCAAAACTAGGAGAACCTCAATTCGCAACTACGCCAATCGCT